>NZ_UGYM01000002.1:0-311027 GCF_900456975.1 Shewanella baltica | reverse complement strand
GCCAAGTTTCTAGGCTCACTAATAACGCCCCATCATCGACCTTGGGCCAGTCGCTGCCTGCGTCGAACTCCGTCGCGAGTTTGAGCCTGTATTGAAATTGCTCTAAGTTATCGTTCCAATTGAGAATTTGTAATCCTTGCTGGCGAATATAACCCAGTAAGGCCGCGACAATTTGCTTGCGCTCAGGCTTAGCAATCGTCTCGGTTTTCACTAAAATTTGTCCGACCTTGTATTGGCGCTCGGCAATGACTCGGCCTTTGCCTTCATCCCAGCCACAGATCTCGTGGATTTCCAGCAAGTCTTTTAGCTCGCTATCGAATAAGCTCAGCTGAAACTGACTCGCCAAGTAAATCCGTCCAGCGTTTCGGCCTTCAGTTTCTTGGAAATCCGCCACCACCATCCAAGGCGTTTGCGACAAGGCATCTTCGGCTGCCAACACCACGCCAGTGCCATTGGCTAATTGATAACCCTCAACGCCGCGCGCTTTGGCGATGCGATCTGGATATGCCAGCGCCAGCAATAATCCCACATCACTGTGGTGAGCATGGGTCGCGACCTTCACTAAGTCAGCAGTTAAACCGAGCTTTTTCTGCCACTGTTTCGCCTGCTGTCCCGCTTGCCCCTGACAGGCAAAGTGCAGGTAATTCATGATATCGGCGCCCTTTTTAGGCAAACCGCGCGCCTCTACAATCCCCGACAGCAAACAGGCCAAACTGCCCAATTGCCCAGTTTGCTCATTAACATTGTTTACGCCTAAGCTTTTCACACTTAAGCTTTTCGCGCCCAATAGCATATGGGCAAGCCTGGGGTGACACCCCAGCTCATAGGCCGCTTTACCGTGGGGAGTGAGTTTATTGTCACCATCGACCATGCCTAAGCGCTGCAGTAATTGCCACGCCAGCGCCTCATTCACACTAGGTGGCGGCGTTAACAACATCAAGTCGCTGAAGGATTTTGCGCCCCAGTAAGCACAATCGTGGGCCATAGCCACCAGATCCGCTTGGCTGATCTCGGGTTCATCGGCTCTGAGCATACGGCCATGTTCTTCTTGGCTCCACAAACGCACGCACACGCCCGCAGATAAACGTCCGGCGCGGCCACTGCGCTGAGTTGCCGAAGCTTGGCTAATGCGTTTCAAACCTAAGCGGGTGACGCCGGTTTTAGGGTTAAAACTGGCCTGACGTTTATAGCCGCTGTCGATGACAAAACCTATACCTTCAATGGTTAAGCTCGATTCCGCCACGTTAGTCGCTAGCACGATTTTGCGCCTGCCATCTGTGGTTGCCGCAATCGCGCTATCTTGCTCAGCACCCGAAAGCTCACCATAAAGGGGGCAAATCAGAAAGGCATCTTGGGCTAAGCGCTCACGCAGAAACTGCTGCAGTCGTGAGATTTCGCCTTTTCCCGGTAAGAAGACGAGCACGGAGTTATTGCTAGCCGTTTTATCAACGTTGGCACTACTGGCAGAGACCAGATCGAGTACGCAGCGGCCAAGATGATCGATCCAATGCTGCTGCGTCGGCACAGGGCGATATTCAACCTCAACGGGAAAACTGCGGCCTTCACTGTGCAAGGTCACGGCCTCTGGCATCAATTCGCCCAAGGCAAGGCCAGATAAGGTGGCCGACATGGCCAATATCTTTAAATCGTCCCGTAGTGAAGCTTGCACTTCGAGCGCTAAGGCTAAGCCTAAATCGGTAGTGAGGTGGCGTTCATGGATCTCATCGAAGATGATCATTCCAATCCCAGTTAATTCGGGATCTTGCTGGATCATCCGCGTGAGTATGCCTTCGGTGACAATCTCTAAGCGGGTATTGGCGCTAACTTTAGCTTCACCGCGCACGCGATAGCCCACTTCTTGCCCCACCTTTTGCTGGCGACAATGGGCAATATAGTGCGCCACACTGCGCGCAGCGACACGCCGAGGTTCGAGCATTAAAATGCGTCCGCTGATTTCGGGCCAATCCAGCATAGCCAAAGGTAACGCGGTAGATTTACCCGCACCAGTCGGTGCCTCGAGGATCACTTGAGCGTGACGAGAAAAAGCCGCACGCAGCGGTGCTAATAAGCTATGAATAGGTAGAGAGTTCAAGAAAAAGACATCAGCGGCCAACACAGGCCGTCAGTGTACTAACAATCGACGGTGAGTACCATTTCACTGCAACATAATCCGGCTCGGTAGATAAGTGTACCAAACACTAGAGTTGTGGATAGGCCGCAAAGGTCTCACGTTTTTCGAGCCAAGGCTGACTAAGTCCAGACTGTAATTCAGCTAACTGTATCGGTTTATTGATGGCGTAACCTTGGGCATAGTCGACGCCAAGGATTTGCAGTTTCCGGCCAATATCTTGGGATTCGACAAATTCAGCAACCACATCAAAGCCCATATCTTGGCCGAGTTGGCAAATCGATTTAACGATCGCCTGATCCGCACTGTCTTCGCAGATGTTCACCACAAACTGGCCATCCACCTTCACAAAGTCCACATTAAGGCGCTTAAGGTAGGCGAAGCTAGAAAAGCCAGCCCCAAAGTCATCAAGGGCTAACTTACAATTAAGCGGGCGCAGTATATCGAGTAACTTTGTCGCTTGATCGAGCTGACTCACGGCCGCGGTTTCAGTGATCTCGATGCAAAGCTTGTCCACCAGCTCAGGTTCGGCCATCAAACGCATTTCTAGCCAGTTCATAAACTCAAAGTCGCCCAAAGAGGTCGCCGACAAATTCACCGACACGAGATCCAATTGCTGCCAGATATCTAAATGGCAACCGCCCCACTTGAGCAAGTTATCGATCACCCACAAATCGACCTTAGAAGCTAAGTTATATCGCTCGGCGGCGGGCAAGAAGATGGCTGGTGACACAATCGTGCCGTTGGCCTGCACCATGCGCAGTAAGATCTCTAAATGCAGACCAGACTCCTCGCGGTTTAATGGCACTATGCTTTGAAAATAAAGCTCAAATTGGTTTAACGCCAGTGCGCCGACTATGTCCACCGACGCCATCATCTCAGTATAAAGACGGTTCATTTTAGGATCGCTCGCACTGTATAAATGCCAGCCATTGCGGCCTTGATCCTTCGCCAAGCGACAAGCAGCATCGGCCTGACTCATCACGGTATAAATGTCGGCGGCTTTTTTATCGAGTTTAGCAATCCCCATGCTGACACTGACATTGTGGCTGCGACCTTCCCAAATAAATTCATGGTTAGCCAATTGGGTACAGATACGTTTAGCTATTTGTTTTGCCGAGTCCACATTGCAGTAATGCATCAAGATACCAAACTCATCGCCACCTAAACGGGCGACGATATCGCCCTTACGCACGAGCTGTTTTAAGCGTAATGCCACTTGGCAAAGCAGCTTATCGCCCGCCTGATGGCCACTGATATTGTTGATGACTTGGAATTGGTCTAAATCGAGAAACGCCACGCAAATGGGCATATCGTCGTGGGCGTGCAGCAGGTTTTCTAATAGGGCTTCGAAATGCAACCGATTGGGCAATCCTGTGAGCGCATCATAATTGGCATGGAACGACAGCTCATCGGCTAGGCGATACTTCTCGCTGACATCTTCGGCAATCATGACTAAGGTATCTTTATCGCCACTGATCTGGCTAAAACTGAGTTTCAACCAAGCCAATTGATGGATAGATTTCAACGGTAATTCACACCAAGCCTGACCAAGTACGCCTTCACGTACCACATGCAAGGTATCGGTTAACATGGCATGTTCTTCCTCACGCACCATGTCGAATAAATCATAACCATGTTGGATTGGCAGCGTTTGCAGGGCGACTTTATTGAGCATAGTCAATTGATTATATTTATCTAATAAGGCGCAGGCTAAGGGTAACTGATTGAAGACTTCACAGTATTTATGCTCACTGGCGAGCATGCTCAGGGCGATACGCGTCAGTTCCATCGCCGAGCCAATCATCACAGCGGCGTGGTTAAACTCACTTATAAACTCTTCGCTCCATTCGCAACACTCAGAGCAATTCACCGCGCCCAGCGCAATACGCGTTTCGCCAAATACCACAGGTGGCAATACCAATAGACTCTTCACGTCCCAGTCCCTTAATAGGGCTCGCTCGGCCTGCGCATCGGCAGGCAAGGTATTCACATCGGACAGATTTAATAGTCGCGGGGTGCGGACAAGGGAGCGAAAGAATGGCATGCGTGCCAAGGGCCAGACTCGGGTTTGTTGGCCTTTGGCAAATTGGGGTTTTAGATACAAATTACGCGTGCGTAAACGATCCAGAGACTGGCTGCCGGTCAATACAAATACCCCGTCACAATGCAGCTGCAATGTGATGGTCTCAAGTGCTCGGTCAACATTTTGCTCTAAGGTTTCTAGCGGAGACTCACTAAAAATACTTACCAAGGCCTGTTGGAGTGGATTTGCTAAACCTACTAACATGAAAAGTGACTTCCTTACCTAAAAATCCATTTAAGGTATTATCGACGTATATTGAGTATAGGCTCACAGTAAATTAAACGTCTGCTTGAGTCGCAAATTAGCCGATAAATTCAACAACTAGATTAACGCTCAAAGACGCTAAACGTCAAAGTGTTCCCAGAGATAATCCGTGTTGAACGCCACAAAGGACGATAATCAGATGCAACAAAGGCTGTTTCTCGGCTTCGCGCCTACCGCAGCACAAATGACAAGGCTGAGTGATGTACAACAGCAGCTAATTTGTCACCTCAATCCTGAGGCGAAAGCGGTTAGCGTCAGTAATATGCATTTAACGCTCTACTTTTTAGGGCAAGTTGACGACGAGCAACGCATCGCCCTCCTTGATGCGATTGACTGCTTAGCTAAGCCTAGATTCAGCGTTCAACTTAACCAGCTCGACTTATGGCCCAATGCCCAAGTTTGTTGCTTGAAAGGCGATGACGTTGAGCCGCCATTAGCGCAATTAGCTAAGCAGACGCAAGCAATCGCAGGCCGCCTGCAATTGCATAGCAGTGAACACCACTTTTGCCCGCACATCAGTTTATTTAGGAAGGCTAAAGAATGGACGCTAAATGAGTCGGCGTTATTGCAACTCAAGGACATGAATACGCTAACGTTAACGCCCGAATGTTTGCATTTATATCATTCAAAAAGCACAAGCACGGGTGTGGAATATCACATCCTACATTCTTGGACGCTCGATTAGCGTGGATCAAAAACAAAAAAGCCCGAGTATTAACTCAGGCTTTATTTTCAACTTCAATCAATACGCGGATTAATTAATAGAACTTAATTAAAGAGCATAACCAATGCTTTATTCGAGTAAACGTAAGGTTTCGCGATACGCACGCTTTTGCTCGTAGGTTTGTAAACGCTGCATAAATTCATCTGTCTTAGTCATTTCGGCGCTCATCTTTAACGCTTCAATTGCTTTTTTCTGCGTCGAAATTGCCGCACCAAAATCGCCGACTTCGGCATAAGCCGCCGCCAGATTATCTAAATTTGTCGGGTCGTTTTCATTCACTTTGAGCAACTTTAAGGATAACTCGACCGCTTTATTACCATCGCGATACTCAGCTTCGGGGCAAGTCGCTAAAATCCACGCCACATTACCTAATGCAACATCATCACCCACTTGGGAAAATTGCTCGACCGCTTTACCACAGTTGCGCTGCACCCCATCGCCGCCAGAGGCATAAATAAAGCCCAAACGGAATTGTGCCCAACGACTACCCTGCTCACTCAAGGCTCGATACCAATGCTCGGCCACGGATAAGTCACGCTTGATCAATTGGCCTTCAAAAGACAGGTCGGCTAAGGTTTGCTGGGCTTTTTCATGTTGCTGCTCGGCGGCAAGTGAAATCCAGTGCAAACCAGAGGGCACTTCTTGCGCCACAAAACGGCCAGAAAGATACATTAATCCCAGCAAAAATTGGGCATCGGCGTCGCCTTGCTCTGCCGTCACCTGTATGTGCACAAACTTACTGGCTGCGAGCTCGGCAGCAGGCTGCGGGATAGAAAATGCGTGCGCCGCAGAGCTCAGCCCAATGGTTAAGCTTAAACCTGCACCTAAAACCCATAATCTGTATTTCACTTGCTTACCTCTCTTGAAAGCGACTGCCCACAAAGTTAGCCAGAATTAACCCCATAAGTCGAGCCTAAATACACACAAACCTCAGGATAATGGGGGAAGTTGAAGCAAATAAGCGCCGAATTTAAAAAGTGAAACATCTTATACTGTAATTTAGGGGCCTGTTTTATCCATAATCTATAATAAAACGGCTTAATTAGACTGGTAAGATGTGATTAACTCGACAGAGTTAAGTGAATCCAGCGAGTTTCACGCCGATTTAGTTGACTTAAATCACTAAAGTAGCAAAATAAGCTCTAATTTTAGATGGTTAATTGCATTTATTCACTTATCCTAAAGTAAGACTTCCATCAAGTTTTTGTTAGTTTAATTGACGTAAAATGCTTATTTAGAATACTCTTACTTTCGTTTTAATCAATCGAGGAACACCAACATGGCTCTGATTGGTAAGCCAAAACCTGATCCAACTTTGGAATGGTTTTTATCACACTGTCACATTCATAAGTACCCTGCAAAGAGCACTCTTATTCATGCTGGTGAAGATTCAGATACTCTTTATTACATAGTAAAAGGTTCTGTAGCGGTATTGATTAAAGATGAAGAAGGTAAGGAGATGATCCTTTCTTATCTGAATCAAGGTGACTTTATCGGTGAACTAGGTTTGTTTGAAGAACAAGCCGAACGTACTGCATGGGTTCGTGCTAAGCAAGCTTGTGAAATCGCTGAGATTTCATATAAGAAATTCAGACAGTTAATTCAAGTTAACCCTGAAATTCTGATGAAGCTGTCTGCGCAAATGGCCTATCGCCTACAAAGCACCAGCCAGAAAGTGGGTAACCTCGCATTCTTAGACGTGGCTGGCCGCATTGCCCAAACGCTGTTACATCTGGCGAAACAGCCTGATGCTATGACGCATCCTGATGGCATGCAGATTAAGATCACTCGTCAAGAGATAGGCCAAATCGTTGGCTGTTCACGGGAAACTGTGGGTCGTATCTTGAAGATGTTAGAAGAACAGAATTTGATCCAAGCTCATGGTAAGACCATCGTGGTATACGGTACCCGTTAAGTTAGTCTTCAGCTTGATTTAAGCCTGCCTTATTAAAGTGGCCTAGAATAAATTCTAGGCCATTTTTTATTGGAGAGCTCAAATGAAACGGCTGTTTTTAATCTGTTTTTTCAGCCTGTTCACGCTGGCGCATCCAATGCAATTGAATGCCGAACCTATTGAATTAGAACACTATCAAGCCAAGGCACTCGTCAACTCTGGGCAAATACTGTCCTTAAACGGTACACTCGCCGTAGTTAATCAGTTTTGCCAAGGTGAACTAATTGATGCTCATCTCTATCAAGAAGATCATAAATGGCGCTATGATTTGCAAATCAAAGTTCAGCGTGGCCAAATCGTCAATCTCAGTATTGATGCAACCAATGGCCAAGCCGATCACTCAATAGCATTACCGAGCGAATGTCGAAAACATGAAACTGTTACTCGTTGAAGATAACCCAATGCTAGTCACCGAGCTGGAGAAACAACTCAAACTCGCTGGCTATGTGACCGATATTACAGACAAAGCGCTTGAAGCCGATTATCTGATCAAAGAAACCCAATATGATTGCGTAATCTTAGATATCGGCTTACCCGACGGCAACGGCCTCGAACTGCTCGAAGGCTGGCGTAATCAAGGGATCAGCACTCCAGTCATCATGCTGACCGCACGCAGCCAATGGCATGAAAAAGTCGAAGGCTTTAATGCTGGCGCCGACGATTACTTAGGTAAACCTTTCCACGCACAGGAATTATTGGCGCGTATTCAAGCTCTTATCCACCGTGCCCATGGTCGCTTGAACACTTCTAGCAAGCAATTGAGCTATGGCGGCGTGATATTAGACGAAGCCGAGCAAACGGTGAAAGTGGCAGACCAATTATTTGAATTGACGGCGATGGAATTCAGACTGCTAAAAATCTTCCTGATGTCGCCTAAGAAGCTGTTATCTAAGACACAGCTCACCGATAAGCTGTATCAGTTTGACGATGAAAAAGAGAGTAATGTGGTCGAGGTTTATGTGACCCACTTACGTAAAAAATTAGGCAAAACCGCTATCGAAACCCGTCGCGGCCAAGGTTATATCTTCCACGGCATTATTGAATGATCTCGATCCGCACTAAGCTCAGTTTATGGTTAACGGGCTTACTGGTAATAGGCACAGTCATTGGGCTCATCTTGTTTGAGTCCATGCTGCGTCAGGCGTTTCATGATTCTATTATCAATCGCTTAGAAGAAGATCTCGAACATATTATGCTGGCAACCCATATTCACGATGGGGACATCAGCATAGATCAAAGCCAGCTTTCCAGTTTCTACAAGCCCGCCTATTCAGGCCGCTATTTCCAACTTAACCTGCCCAATGAAGTCATTCGCTCGCGCTCCCTGTGGGATATGCAGTTAGATATCGAGCCACTCGCGCCTAATAAAACCCGTGTCTGGCAAGCTAAAGGGCCAAAAAATAACGATATGCAGCTGTTATCACTGGGATTAAATTCCAGTAGCGCCAATGTCAGTGCCACCTTAACCGTTGCCCAAGATTTGAGTATCGGCAGACGCGTGTTTAGCGAAGTCTATGGCACTAAGCTTGGGATCAATCTGGCGATGTTGGTTGCTATGATCGCGGGGATCTTCCTCATCCTGCGCCAATCCTTTAAGCCAGTTAAACATATTCAGCACGCGCTTTCGCGACTAAGAGAAGGCGAGATTAACGCGCTGGAGCTAAATAATATCCCCCCCGAAGTGCAGCCACTCGCTAAGACTTACAACGAGTTACTCGAGTACACCGCCAAGCAAATTGAGCGTAGCCGCAATAACTTAGGTAACTTAAGCCATGGGCTTAAAACCCCGCTGGCCGTGATGCAGCAACAGGTCGAAGCCCTTGGTCTTAAAGATCCCGAAACCGCCATTGCCTTGCAGCAACAGCTGGATTCTATCCACAAGATGGTCGAGCGCAAACTGGCGGCGGCAAGGATCACAGGCGATATGCTTCCTGCGGCGCAATTGGTTATCCCAAGGGATTTACACAGCCTAGCCAACACCTTAAACAAGGTTCACCGCAATAAAACCATCGAATGTGATTTCGAACTCGACCCTAATATTCTCAGGCTGCCGATCCACAGGGAAGATGGCATGGAGCTCCTAGGCAATCTGCTGGACAACGCCTTTAAATGGGCCCAGAGCCGAGTCAGTATTCAGCTATCACGCCAACAGGAACGTCTCTGCCTTTGTATCGATGATAATGGTCCTGGGGTTGCCGATGATGAACTCGATAAACTCACCCAAAGAGGCACTCGATTAGATGAGTCTGTCATGGGTCACGGCTTAGGCTTGTCGATAGTGAAGGAAATTGCCGAACAGTATGAGATTGGGCTTAAGTTTAGCCACAGCACTCGCTTAGGTGGACTGAGGATCGAACTGACCTTCAGTTAGTCTCGCTTAACATGCTCAGCGTTAAATGCTCTCTTTAAAATACTCATAAAAAAACGCCATCAAATTGATGGCGTTTTTTATGCTTAATGTCTGATGACGTTAGGCTTTATTCACGTTCGTACTTTCAAAAATCTTGTCGGCAGACGCAGCCACAAAACCAGTATACAGCTCACCATTGGCCATAGGATAACGCAGCGCAAACTCATAGAAACAACTTGGAATTTCCACTGTCGCATCGGTGAATTCAAGGCCAATCTTATCGGCCATAGTCGACGATTGCTCTAATAACACTTCTGGCGAACCTTTGATCTCGCCACCTGAACCATTGAGCACAAAACCCGCTTGCTTCAGTGCATCATTCACTGACTCTAAGGTTTCAAAACCGTCGAGGTGATTGATAGACACAGTGAAATGGTTAGCGCGATAACCAAAAGCCGCTACCCAAGCCGCATATTCGCTCTCAGTTAATAAATCCTGATAGGTTTTAGAATCTAAAGACCAATGGCGACCTGAGTAAATAAAGTTGTCCGCCGTTGTCGCCGCTACATCCACTTGGGCGATTAAGCCTTGAATGGTCTCTTGTAGCGCTGGGCTAAATTCTTCAACTAATAGCTCAGAGATAAACACTTTAGGCTGAGTCGAGTCAGGGTGTTCAAAATGCTTAGCGATCAGCTTTTTCTGTTCAAACTTATAATCACCGCAAGCAACATAACCTAACGAAGTGAAATGCTTAGCAAGCACGTCCAAATTCACCTTAGCGATGTTGAAAGTACGCAGGGCAATATGATCGTTGATGATTGGCTTACCATGGCCCAGCAGCGCGTGCACTTTTGCCGCCGAAGGGGTCATTTGAATATAGTCTTGCCACAGGGCGGCAAATAACGCGTTGATGTCGGTATGCATAAAAACTCCTTTTATTGTGCTGCGGTTATTGCTGTTATTTTGCCGCGAACACTAAATGTAACGACCTAAATGCCACTGTTGCAGCGTCACACATACCCACAGTAGAAGCTCAAGTTACGTTACTGTTTGTTATTAAAAAGGAAGAACATTCGTCCTTCCTCCTCTTTACCACGTAATCTTTACCAGATAAAAGTAAATCTCTACCCGCTTACAAGCTCAAACCTGGGCTTAATGTCGCAGGTAAGCTCACTGCATCGGCCTCGACCGAAGCGACGGGATAAGCACAGTAATCGGCGGCATAGAAAGCGCTCGCCCTATGGTTACCCGATGCACCTACGCCACCAAAAGGTGCCGCGCCCGATGCGCCAGTGATTTGTTTGTTCCAGTTAACAATCCCTGCACGAATGCGCGCAAGGAAATAGTCATAATCTTCACGGCTATCGGCCAGTAAACCCGCAGACAAACCATAACGCGTTTGGTTAGCCAGTTTAATCGCTTGATCGAAATTGCTATAACGCACTAGCTGTAGCAGAGGTCCGAAGTATTCTTCATCTGGCAAGACATCGATAGCCGTCACATCGATAAGGCCTGGAGAGACTAAACCCGTACCCGCTTCTAAATGGGTTAACTCGACTAACGATACGCCGCCCAAGCTCAGCAGATTCGCCTGCGCCGCAACCATACCTTTGGCGGCAGTTTCAGAAATCATTGAGCCCATAAAAGGTTGTGGCTGCGCGTTCCAAGGACCGACTTTAATCTGCTTGACCGCATCAGCTAACATGGCAATCAAGGCATCACCCTGCTCGCCTTGCTCTACATATAGACGGCGCGCACAAGTACAACGTTGGCCAGAGGAGATATAAGCCGACTGCAAAATATCGTGCACGGCAGCTTTGATATCCTGCACACCTTTAATGATCAGTGGGTTATTGCCACCCATCTCAAGCGCTAGAATCTTGCCCGGATGACCGGCATATTGTTGATGTAAAAAATGACCTGTGCGTGAGCTGCCAGTAAAGAACAGACCATCGAGCTGCGGGTGAGAAGCCAATGCTTTACCCGTATCCACTTCACCTTGAACTAAGTTGAGCACGCCAGCAGGCAGACTCGCTTTATCCCATAGGCTAACCATCAGCTCGGCAACTTTAGGCGTCAATTCAGAAGGTTTGAAAATCACCGTATTCCCAGCCAGCAGCGCCGGGACTATGTGACCGTTCGGCAAATGACCAGGGAAGTTGTAAGGACCGAACACCGCCACAACACCGTGGGGTTTGTGACGGATAACCGCGCGTCCCGCTGGTGTATCGTTAGCTTCAGTGCCCGTACGTTTATTGTAAGCCGCGGCTGATAGTGCAATTTTGCCTATCATGGCGCCGACTTCGGTCGCCGTTTCCCACTGAGGTTTACCCGTTTCTTGGGCAATCGTTTCAGCCAGTTCCGCTTTGTTGGCTTCAAGTTGACTGCGATACGCTTCGACTATGGCTAAGCGTGCATCGAAACCTAACATAAACCAATCAAACTGTGCGGCGCGCGCGGCATCAACGGCGGCGTTAACTTGTTCTGCTGTAGCCGTTTTACCTGTCCAAATAGTTTGAGCATTGGCAGGGTTAATTGAGGCCACGTCATGACCTTTGCCAGCATGCCACTGACCTTGAATATAATGTGTCATTTGTTATTCCTACATTGCCAAAATACGGATTTGATCGCCTTTTGCGAGCAATAAACCCGCTGCCAGCTCAGGGCTGATAATGATGTTTTCGGATTTGTCGTCCACAGCCAGTGCGGCAGACGTCGCTCGATAATTGGCTAATTGAGTATTTGAGATAATAAATTGAGTGTCGGCTTCAACCATGTCACCAATATCGACGGTTAATAAACGGCTTTCACGCACGCCGCGAATATCCGATAAACGACACTCAACCGTTGGACCACCATCAAAAATATCCACATAACCGCGGCATCTAAAACCTTCGGCCTGCAGCAGACTTAATGCGGGACGGGTATTGGTATGCACTTCGCCAATCACTTTCTGCGCTTCTTCCGGCAATAGACAAACGTATACCGGATTTCGTGGCATCATTTCGGCCATAAATGCCTTTTTACCTAAACCAGAAAGATAATCCGCCTGAATAAAATCAATGCCTAAAAAGTGTTTTTGCAGCCAGCCATAGAAAGGTGAATGACCATCGGCATCGCTCACACCGCGCATTTCGGCAATCACAGTTTCGCCAAAACGCTTTGCATGTTGCGCCAAAAACAGAAAGCGACTGCGGGATAACATGCGGCCATTGTTGCCCTTGCGATACGCTTCACGCAAAAACAGGGTGCACATCTCGGCGGCGCCAGTGTAATCATGGCAAAGGGTGAGGGTTTCGACCTCGTTACGCACGTCAATTTG
This sequence comes from Shewanella baltica, assembly GCF_900456975.1. Taxonomy (NCBI): domain Bacteria; kingdom Pseudomonadati; phylum Pseudomonadota; class Gammaproteobacteria; order Alteromonadales; family Shewanellaceae; genus Shewanella; species Shewanella baltica. The sequence goes on along the minus strand of NZ_UGYM01000002.1, from coordinate 298,199 downwards.
TTCGGAATGATAGACTTCGGTACCGAGTCGATAATGGTAGAAAGCATCTTCCATTCCCACGGCCGCTTCGATAGCGCACGTCCCCACCACTTCTCGGGTGTCGGTATCTTCCAGCACCATCAGATAACCTTCATCGAAGGGCGCATCGACGGTTTTGACGAATGAGGCTTCTGCTCGCGCAATTTTATGTCTGAGCAAATCGGCATTCACGGGTAATGACGTAAAACCATGACCAGACTCTTCGGCAATTTGATATAAGGCTTCAAAATCGCCAGCCTGAATAGGACGTATGATTAACATCTTAGTGTCTCCTCACTTTGGCTTGCCGTGCATCAAGGCGCCTCTCTTCAAAAAGACAGGTAATGATGCACGTAAGTATTCCCTGACAAAAAAGGAGTGCGAATAAATTCAGCACTCCTTTGGTCATTTAGGCGGCAGCTATGCTCGCCACAGCACGTTCAAAACGAGCTAGACCTTCAGCAATATCTGCCTCAGGGATCACCAGAGAAGGAGCAAAACGTACCACGTTAGCACCCGCCATCAGGCTCATTAAGCCTTCAGCGACAGAGGCCACCAAGAAGTCGCGTGAACGGCCTTGGTATTGTTCATTAAGAACTGCCCCTAACAGCAAACCTTTACCGCGTACTTCTGAAAATACATGATATTTTTCATTAATTTTGTTCAAACCATCGCGCAATAACTGCTCGCGATGTTTAACGCCGTCTAACACTTCAGGGGTGTTCACTACGTCTAACACAGCATTACCGATAGCGCAGGCTAATGGGTTACCGCCATAGGTAGAACCGTGAGTGCCCACTTTTAAATGTTCAGCAATCTCAGCCGTTGTCAGCATAGCTGCGATAGGGAAACCACCGCCGAGTGCTTTAGCTGTGGTTAAAATGTCAGGCACGATTTCGGTACCCATGTAAGCGTACAGTTCGCCAGTACGACCCACACCCGTTTGCACTTCATCAAAAATCACTAGCGCATTGTGCTTGTTAGCCAATTCACGCACAGCTTTTAGGAATGCAGGATCGGCATCAATAATACCGCCCTCGCCTTGCAGTGGCTCAAGCATGATGGCACAGGTTCTGTCCGTTACTGCAGCTTCTAATGCAGCAACATCGTTAAATGGCAGGTGAGTAATGCTCTGTGGCTTAGGACCAAAACCATCGGAATAGGCAGCTTGCCCACCAACGCTCACGGTAAAGAAGGTACGGCCGTGGAAGGCTTTATCAAACGCTATGATTTCGTCTTTCTCAACGCCGTGTTTTTCTAAGGCGTAACGACGGGCAAGTTTCAATGCGGCTTCGTTGGCTTCGGCGCCAGAGTTGGCAAAATACACTTTGTCGGCAAACGTGCTGTTAACTAATTTAGTCGCTAATTCTAAGGCAGGCTCGTTCGTCATTACGTTTGACAGATGCCATAATTTTTCGCCTTGTGTTTTAAGGGCATTCACAAGAGCAGGATGACAGTGACCTAAGCAATTTACCGCAATACCGCCAGCAAAATCGATAAACTCATTACCCTCTTGGTCCCAGACTCGGCTTCCTTCGCCACGAACAGGGATCACAGCAGCAGGCGCATAATTAGGCACCATCACTGCGTCAAACTGGGCACGGTCTAACTTCATATCAACGCTCATTCTTCTTCGTCCTTTCTGTTTGTTTAACGGCGCCTTGCACCGTCAGAGTCCCATAGGTATCTTTATCTAGAGTTAGTGATACTGGGATTGCTTGTGTCTATTAATAACCATTATTAGCGAAAATGTGATCAAAATACCAGTTTTTCACAAACATCAATCCTCGCACTTCCACCCAAAGTGCATAAAGATTGCGGTTTAAGAACTATACAAGCGGTTATGCCCGTGGCTTTCAGCATAATTAGTCATAAAAAAAGTTATTTACCCCTCATTTTGCTAGCTATTCACTGAATGTGAATAACTACACCATTTTAACGAATCAAGTGTGAAAGCACAAAATGGCTAATTTTCGACCTCACTTCAAGGGCTTCGGGCAATAAATTGAACAAGGGAAACACATGGGGCATGTTAGGGTAAAAACAGCCCGTTATCTCGCCACCGCTAGCTTTGACTTGAGCGACTAAGCGCTCAGAATCCTGCAATAACAGCTCCCGCGTACCCGCAATCACTAAGATGGGCGGCAGATCTGCCAAGTCCCCCTGCAAGGGTGAAACTTTTGCTGACATGGGGTCGGCACCCGCAAGATAAGCGCCACGTAAACGCAGCAAAGCTTCGATGGTGAAGAAGGGATCGTCAGCCGCGAGTATCAACTCAGTATCCCCCGTTAGTGCTAAATCCAACGCGGGCGATAACAAGATACAAGCCGTCGGCAAAGGCAGGGCTAAACGCTTTAATTCCAGCAACAAACTCAGGGCTAAATTGCCGCCAGCAGAGTCGCCCATGAGAATCACATTCTCAGCGCCCTTAAGCGCGATTAATCGCTTATAGGCTTCAAGCACATCATCAAATGGCGCAGGAAAAGGATGCTCAGGTGCGAGACGATAATCAGGAATATAGGCATCCAATTTACAACGCTGGCTGATATCCGCGATCAATCTTGCGTGGGCATGGGGCGTTTTAAAACAAAAACCTCCGCCTCGGATATAAAACAGATTGCCAAGGCGAGTTTGTTGATTGAGAAGCACATAGTGCAGCAAGCTAGAGTGTTGCAAAGGGATGGTGGCACTAACTAACTTATCCGGCCAAGGAAGCCAACGTTTATCGAGATCAAGCAACTTTTTACGCACTTGCGCTAGAGGGACTTTGGCCTTGCCGCGACTGATGGATGGCCTAGCGACATAAGATAAAATAGTATTCAGTACAGATGCTTGCCAGCTTGGCATATCCCTTCCTCTACTTAAACGCCGCCATCCCGACGCTCAAGTCGCAGGTCGTGGATTACAGCAGATCTAACTTCCTATAATTCTGTGCTTTTAAGCGCAGCACTTCTTGCTCAGTTAACTCGTAATAATCGAACATTAAACGCTTTTCTTGGGGATCGATTTGACGCATCTCTTCGAGTAACACCACCTTAGCATAACAGTTTGCCCGCGCGACTAATGCGGCCTGCGGTGACAATTCTCGATAGCTTAAGGTCAGGTCTAACTCCTTCAATAACCCAGTCAAAGGGCTCGCTTCAAACTTAAGTAACTCTAATAGCTGCCAGTTAAGTTTATGACCATGGCTTAACACTTGTTCAAACACAGCTTTGGCCGGAAACTCAGTGGCAATCACCGCATCATACACTTCCTTGTCACGGCTGCTGCTGGCTTCCCTTATCCACGCTCCCCAGGTTTGATCGAATAAGCGGGCACTCAAACTCAGCACAACCGAGGTGCCTAATTGATTGAGCAAGGCACTACTATAAACTAAGGCTGAGTCAGTATTATGAAGCTGAGCCAACGCATTGGCCGCGATACCACTGACTATGCTGTAGCGCCACAATTTACGGGTAGTCCACAACAACTTAGCATTGGCGCTCGGCAGCCAATTACGCAGGCAAAAGTAAGGGATAATCGTTCGCAGGTTTTCGATGCCGATGTAATTCATCACCAATTTAATATCAGTGACTCGCACATCTGAGCTCTGAGGCCGGCGGGCACGAAAAGACGGGCTGTTGACCATATTGGTTAAGTCGCGGCATAACCAACTTAAGTTACTGATAAGCGGTCTTAATCGCGTCGCATCAAGATTTTTTGCCAGCAGTAATTCCAGCAACAGAATTTGCGATTCATTGATCTCTGACTTAGCCAGAACCAGTTCGGGGGACGCGAGTTGATGATCGATGGCGTTATTGACCGTTTCATGCAGCTGGCTCGATACGGCTTCGAACACTTCTTTGGCTTTAATTTGTTTCATCAAACGCGCTAAAATCGCTTCGCGCTCAACATCTAACTTATTCGCATCGGCCTCTAATTCAAGGTCGAGGTCATCCAAAAGAGTCGGGCTCGCTTTATGCTTTCCGAGGATCAATTGCTGATAGAGTCTGTGCTCTATCTCTATAATTTTGCCGGGTCTTACACCGCCCGCAACCGAAATCGCCACTATAAATCTTTCCTATATCGCTAATGCCCGAGTGACGTCAAAACAATCAAACTCTCAAAATCATAACAATTTCAGCACATACACTTAATCTTAGCAATAACGCAAAGTCGCAGAACACAAACATAGTGTTATATCGGATATTTCCTACTCAGTTGGCCAATAAAAAGGCCTCACATAGAGGCCTTTACAGGAAATAGAGCTGAGTTATTTGAGTTCTTGTTCGAATAGCTTATAGATACGGCGGTATTCGTCTAACCAGCTAGAAGGCTGACGAAAACCATGGGGCTCGACAGGATAAATCGCCGTTTCAAAGGTCGGTTTTTCCAGTTCGATCAAATGCTGCACCATACGCACGCTGTCTTGGAAGAAAACGTTGTCGTCCATAACACCACTCATAATAAGCAGTGGTTTCGTTAATCCTTGGGCATGCTCAATCGGAGAGCTGCGCTCATAGGCGATAGGATCGACATCAGGCGTATTTAAGATGTTAGAGGTATAAGGTGCATTATAATGTGCCCAGTCAGCCACAGGACGCAGTGCGGCTCCTGCTTGGAACAGGTCTGGTGCAGTGAACAATGACATAAAGGTTAAGAATCCGCCGTAGGAACCACCATAAGTCCCGACACGTTGAGTATCGACATTCGTATTGGTTTCCATCCAGCTAACGCCATCCTTTAAGTCTTCCACTTCTGGATGACCCATATTGCGGTAAATCGCGGTGCGCCAATCTCGGCCATAACCTTTAGAGCCACGGTAATCCATGTCCATCACCACATAACCTTGCTGAGTCAGCAGGTTGTGGAACATAAACTCGCGGAAGTAACCGCTAAAGCCATAGTCAGCATTTTGCAGATAACCAGCGCCGTGGTTGAAAATCACCGCAGGGTATTTCTCGGCGCGGGATTTATCATAGCCTTGTGGCAAATAAACGCGGGCGTACACCTTGCCGGCGCCATGGCTTGAAGGTACAGCGACCACTTCTGGTGCCTGCCATGGATAGTTTTTAAAGGCATCACTGGTATAAGACGTCAGCTGCTTTAACTCACCGCCAATGGGTTGAACATAAAGCTCATTTGGCTGTGTGCGGCGTGAAGCATTAAGTAGTAGCTGAGTGCCATCAGGACTTAGGCTGTAATCTAAGTTGCCATCCCACTGCGTTAATTGCTCATTTTTACCTGTGGCTAAGTTCACCCGGTGAACGTTATAAATGCCAGGGTGAGTTTGGTTAGCTTTGTAGTAGATGTAATTCGCGTCCGGTGACAGCTGGATGTCGCTCACTACAAACTTACCTTGGGTTAGGGCGCGCGGCTTTTCACCGAGTCCTTTCACATAGAGCTGCGAATAACCTGATTCTTCCGACAAATAGTACAGCGAATCCGTCCCCGACAACCAACCGAATTGGTTATAGTCGTAATTCACCCAAGCGTCATCATGTAAACGATGTTCGGTGGTTAATTTACCCTTAGTTAAATCGACACTGGCGATCCAGCGATCTTTGTTATCGGTGGCTTCTAGCATCAGGGCTAATTTATCTTCCGATTCATGCCACTGAATCGCGCTCTGGGTCCAGCCCCAATCTTGCATCAGCTGAATTTTGCGTGGCGCTTTAGTGCTTTGGTAAGTTTCGCCTTTCGCTTTAGCATTCTCAGCTTTCACTTTGGCAAGCACATCTTCATCAAAACCAGTCAGGCCCTCGATAGTAATATCGACTTGTTTATGCTGGTTTAAATCAAGCACTACAAAGCGTTGTCCTGGCGGCGTATCTTCAGCCACACGTGCACGTACGGGTACAGGGTCGATATAACCGTCGCTGCCTAAGTAGTTAGGCATGATGTCGTGTTCGCTACTACCGGTGTAATTCTTGTCGGTCAAGGCGAGTAAAATATAGCGGCCATCCGGTGACAGGCTAAGCTCTGACACCACTTCGCTATCGCCTAAATACCAAGTGCTGGCGGCGAGCGTCGGGTCGCTTTTTTGCAATTCATCTTTGTACTGTGCTTTGGCTTTAGCATTCTCTTGCTGCAGCGCCACATACTTAATCAATCTGTGCTGTTGCTTAGCAATATAAGACGTTGGCTCTTTAACACCTTCTGGCGCTTTCGCCATTTTAATTTCAGCAAGCTGCTCGACTAAGCCTGAATCTTGATGAATTTGGAAAACATTGTCGCCCTGCCAATAGGCGATATCGCCATTATTGAGATAACGCACACCATCGATCGCACTGCGCTGACGAGTCAGTTGGCTGATTTTACCTGTGCTTAATTGCTTAACAAAAATGTTGCCCTGATACAGATAAGCCTTGTGGGACTTAGCGCGATCAAACACGCCAAACTGCTGATCTGCCGCGTGTAATTTATCAAGCGCTAGCTCGACGGCGCGACTGTCATTGATGCCTTGCTGATAATAACTGCGCAGAGGTGAAGCACTCGCTTGGCGGGCAAACAGCACGCTTTGGCTATCGTCGCTCCAGTAAGCCTCTTTGGCGAAAACCCCCATCCAATCGGGATTTGCCATAATCTGATTAAGCGTAAGCGCCTGTGAAACCTGTGGCGGTTGGGCTAAGGGAACTTGGAATGCTTGCGGGGATGATGCAGGAGGTGCTGTTTCAGTCGATGTCGCTGCGCAACCTGCCAACACGGCAACCGCTAACGCACTTAAACCCAAATTTCGCATTACGCTTCTCATTTGTCCTTCCTTTTATTGTTATCGCAATGGCTAAATGACCCAGTCTAGCTTACCTGCTGGTTTTGCCTATTCGCGTAGTTTTGCCGAAGTTATAGCATAGTTAATTGCTAAACTTGCTTAAAAAAAGGATAAATCTTGTAACAGAAATTGATAGTACGAATATAGTGCAGGGAGTTTTTGGGGTGAGGAGTTTTTAGGGCGAGGAAATTATACAGGCACAGCCGATTGCGCTAAAAAATTGGCTAATAGTTCTAGACCTTGCTCAGTAAGAATGGATTCGGGATGAAATTGCACCCCATACAGCGGTAAGTCTTGATGGCTCATGGCCATGATTTCTCGGCCATGGATCGGATCATCAAACCAAGCATCGAGGACAAAACCTTCAGGCACAGCATCTACCAATAACGAGTGATAACGTGTGACGGTTAAGGGCTGATTTAATCCCTCAAATAACCGCTGGCCAGTATGCGCAATGGCGCTGACCTTGCCGTGCATTACCCGCTCGGCACGCACCACATTGGCACCAAAAACCTGCGCCATCGCCTGATGCCCTAAACACACACCTAGGATCGGCATGCGCGTGGCAAAATGTTCAATCGCCGCAAGGGAGATGCCCGCCTCATTGGGAGTGCAAGGGCCGGGCGAAATCACCAGATGAGTAGGCGCAAGCGCCTCGATTTCGGCGATGCTAATTTCGTCATTACGTTTAACCACTATCTCTTGCCCTAGCTGCTGAAAATACTGCACTAAGTTAAAGGTAAAAGAGTCGTAATTATCGATCATTAGCAACATACAAGATCCATTGGCCTAAATGGGTAAAGGTAACGCATATCCGACGGATGAATGCGGGCGCAAATGCTACCACACCTTATCCTCAAGGTTTAGCCAATTACGGCGATAAAATTCAGCGACAAAAAAGCCAGTCATAGGACTGGCTTAGTTTTAAAACAACTTGGGCATTTCACCACAGCTATTTAGCGGTCGTTATTTTACGACGGTTAAATGGCTGCGACGCTTAGGCGGTTCATCAGTCGGTTCAGGCGCTTTATCGTTTGTTTCAACAACCGATAAAGATGAATCGACTTCATCGTCCACCAGGTAAGCATCTTCAATATCGAAGACAGTGCCAGCACCGTTTTCACGGGCATAAATAGCGACAATCGACGCCATTGGCAACATCACCTGCTGGGGAACACCACCGAAACGCGCATTGAACTCCACAAACTCATTGCTAATTTGCAAATTGCCCACTGCGCCAGCAGCGATATTCAACACTATCTGGCCATCCTTCACGTATTGCTGCGGTACTTGAGTGCCTTCAACAAAGGCATCCACCACAACGTGAGGAGTCAATTGGTTATCCATCAACCAATCATAGTAAGCCCTTAGTAAATAAGGACGATTTGGAGTCAAAGGTTTCATTACATACCCATGCGCATTTCGCGTTCAGCTTCAGTTAGAGAAGCTTTAAACGATTCACGCTCAAAAATACGTGTCATGTACGCTTTGATATCTTTAGCTACACGGCTATCTAGCTCAATACCTAATACAGGTAAGCGCCACAACAACGGGCCAAGGTAGCAATCCGCTAGACCAAATTCTTCGCTCATGAAGTAAGGCACTTCACCGAAGATAGGCGCAATAGCGATCAAGCTTTCAGTCAGCTCTTTACGAGCGGCTTCAACACGATCACCCTTACGGATACGGTCAACTAGCGAATACCAGTCTGTATCTATGCGGTGCATCATCAAACGGCTTTGGCCGCGAGACACTGGATAAACTGGCATCAAAGGCGGATGAGGAAAACGCTCATCCAAATATTCCATGATAATGCGTGATTCGTATAAAACGAGTTCACGATCTACCAAAGTTGGCACTGAGTTATATGGATTTACTTCGAGCAAATCCTCAGGCATTTCGTTAGGGTCGACCTGTAAAACATCAACAGTAACCCCTTTCTCAGCTAACACGATACGTACTTGATGGCTATACAGATCATCAGCACCTGAAAACAGTGTCATGATAGAGCGTTTGTTGGCAGCAACAGCCATTGATACCCTCCAGAATCGAAATAAAACAAAAGTAAACGAGGGGCTAAGCCCCCCGTTTACACTATGCGGATATTACATTTTACCCGTTATTGGTGCCTAGTGTACATCTTTCCAATACTCTTTCTTCAAGAGGTAGGCCACAATAAAGAATATAAACAGGAATCCGAGTACCCACCAACCCATAGCTTTACGCTCTAGTTGGACAGGTTCAGCCGAATAGACTAAGAAACCCGTGATATCACGAACCGCTTGATCGTACTCTTCCGCATTTAATTTACCGCCAGTAACCACAACAGTGCCATCTTCTTGCTTGACTGGTGTGCCTTGTAACTCTTCGAGTACATGTGGCATACCAACAGATGGGAATACTGTGTTATTCACACCAAATGGGCGACTAGGATCTTTATAGAAGCCTTTCAGATATGAATAAACCCAATCTTCGCCACGAACGCGGGCAACCAAAGTTAAGTCTGGCGGTGTAGCACCAAACCACTTAGCCGAATCTTTGTGTGGAATCGCGTTTTGCATCAGCTCACCAATTTTTGCATCGGTGAACATATACTTGTTACGCATATCATCCGCAGAGATACCGATATCGGTAGCGACACGTTCATAACGTTGATACTGAGTGCTATGACAACCAGAACAGTAATGTTGGAACAGGTCCACACCACGTTCTAAGGAAGCTTTATCATGCAGATCAACATTGGCTTTATCTAAATGTACGTGCTCGGTCGCAGCAGTAGCCAGCGTCGGCAACAGTGTAACTAATGCAATCAGTAATTTTTTCATCAGTGTGTCAACCTCGCTGGAACAGGCTTAGTTTTCTCATTCTTGCTGTAAATGAACAGCAACAAGAAGTAGCCAAAATACGTCACAGTGAAGATACGCGCAGCGATCGTCAGCTCAGGTGTTGCAGGCACAGCGCCTAAATAACCTAAGACGATGAAAGAAATCGCAAACTGAGCAATGTTCAGCTTGTGTAGCGTGCTACGGTAGCGAATTGACTTCACTTTACAACGATCTAACCAAGGCAATACGAACAGTACTGCAATCGACAGTCCCATCATCACCACACCAGTCAACTTGTCTGGAATCGCACGAAGGATGGCGTAGAAAGGTGTAAAGTACCACACAGGTGCAATGTGCACAGGAGTCTTCATCGGGTTAGCCGCTTCGAAGTTCGGGCCTTCTAAGAAGTAACCACCGCCCTCTGGTACGAAGAACATGACCCAGCAGAATACGATCAGGAACCCAGCGACGCCCATGATGTCTTTTACTGTGTAGTATGGGTGGAATGGAATACCATCAACTGGCCAGCCATTCTCGTCTTTGTTCTTCTTAATTTCGATACCGTCAGGGTTGTTTGAACCCACTTCGTGTAACGCAATTAAGTGTAAGAACACGAGGACCACTAATACTAACGGCAGTGCAATCACGTGCAGCGCGAAGAATCGGTTCAGTGTTGCGCCAGAGATCACGAAGTCACCACGGATCCACAGGGTTAAATCGTCACCAATAACAGGGATAGCACCAAACAGAGAGATAATTACCTGCGCGCCCCAGTATGACATTTGACCCCATGGTAGCAAGTAGCCCATAAAGGCTTCAGCCATCAACACGAGGAAAATCAACATACCGAACAACCACAGTAGCTCTCTAGGCTTCTGATATGAACCGTAAATCAAACCACGGAACATGTGCAGATAGATCACTACGAAGAACGCTGAAGCACCGGTAGAATGCATATAACGCAGCAACCAACCGTATTCAACGTCACGCATGATGTACTCAACAGAAGCGAATGCGCCTTCTGCTGTTGGTACATAGTTCATCGTCAACCAGATACCCGTCAGTAATTGGTTAACCAATACCAACATCGCTAGTGAACCGAAAAAGTACCAAAAGTTAAAGTTAGTTGGCGTAGCATACTGACCCACGTGACGGTTATAAGTCGCCGTCATTGGGATACGAGCATCAATCCAATTAATTAAATTCTTAACCATTACGCCACTCCTTTATCTACACCGATAATCACGGTGCCATCATCAACGTATTGATGTGGAGGGATAACTAGGTTCAATGGAGCAGGTACGCCTTGGAACACGCGACCAGCCATATCGAACTTAGAGCCATGACATGGACAGAAGAAACCAGAAGTGACACCTTCAACTTGCTCACCAAATGAATCTGGCAAATAAGTAGGTGAACATCCGAGGTGGGTACAAATACCGACAGCAATAAAATACTCTGGCTTAATTGAGCGCAAAGGATTTGTTGCATAATCAGGCTGCTGCATTTCGGCAGAAGCAGGATCTCTTAACTTATCATCATGTGTTGGCAGTTCATTGATCACAGCATCTGTGCGACGGACAACCCATACAGGTTTTCCACGCCACTCAACACGGATCAGCTGACCTGGCTCTACTTTACTGATATTTACTTCGACCGGTGCACCTGCAGCTTTCGCTTTGGCACTCGGATTCCATGACTTGATGAAAGGAACCGCTACAGCGACGGCACCAGCACCACCTACTACGGCGGTTGCGGCTGTCAGGAATCTGCGACGTCCGGTATCGACTGGCGCATTGCTCATCCACTTATCTCCCAGAGGGTGTTGGAATTTTTATATTTCAAAGACTTTCGGCCCTTAGTCATCACTAGGGTCAAAAATCGAAGTTTGAAGCGGGGCTCATTATAGCTAAAAATTAGAAGCAGATCATAGTGAAAACACGCAAGTAAGTTAGGGAGATTGCGTGTTTTTTAAAAAAAGTCTAAAAAAGACCCAACTATTAACCCGTTTTAATCCATTTGGAACATATTTTGAGCATCTTGTCTGTGACATCGGCATAAAGCATGCATCGCTAATATAAATTAGCCCTGACTTTTCAATCTAAGTTAACAATCGCCAGATAAAAAAATAGGCCCTGGGTAACAGGGCCTATTAGATCAATACTTTTAACGTATTACTTCTTAGGTGCAGTGCTCTTCATATACTTGAAGAACTCGCTATCAGGCTCTAACACCATGATATCGGACTTGCCTGAGAAGCTGGCACGATAGGCTTCTAAGCTACGAACAAAGCCGAAGAACTCAGCATCTTTGCTGTAAGCATCAGAATATATCTTCGCAGCTAATGCATCACCTTCACCACGTATGGTTAAAGCTTTACGCTCAGCTTCAGCAATCTTCACTGTTACATTGGCATCAATCGTTGCACGAATGATTTCAGATTGCTCTTTACCTTGTGCTCTATGCTCTTTTGCCACAGCTTGACGCTCGGCACGCATACGTTGGTAAATACTGTTACTGACGTTAGCAGGTAAATTGATTTGCTTTACACGCACATCGACAACTTCAATACCTAAGTCTTTGGCGCTTTCTGAGGCGTTTTCTAACGCGTCATTTTGCAATTCATCACGCTTACCAGACACAATCTCTCTGATAGTGCGACGACCAAACTCAGTACGTAAATCGTTGTTGATCTTACGTTGTAATAGCGATTCTGCATTCGACTTAATACCACCGTTTGTAGACAGGTAATATTTTTCGAAATCTGCAATACGCCACTTCACATAGGAATCGACCATAAGATCTTTCTTCTCTGAAGTCACAAAACGATCAGCAGCACCATCAAGTGTTTGAATACGGGCATCGAGTAATTTTACTTTATCGATCACAGGCACTTTAATGTGCAGACCTGGACCGTAGACGCGGGTGACTCGATTACCGTCAACGTTGTCTTTTAAAATTTCCCCGAAACGCGCCACAATTGCGCGCTCACCTTCATTCACCACCATTAAAGATGACAAACCAATACCTAAGAGTACGGCGATAAGAATAACGCTTAATCTACCCATGGATTACTCCCTCCCTTGGCGAGTACGATCATCGCGGGATGGACGTCCACTCAAAGGCTCATTCGCGCGAGTCGTTGATACAGATGAAGAATTGACATTTTGCTGTGGCTTAGCTTCCAGCTCAGTTGTCGCAGGCTTCTGCTGAATTAACTTATCTAGCGGTAGGTACATTAAGTTGCCGTTGTTCTTGGCATCAATCAGCACTTTATTCGTATCTGTCATCACTTGCTGCATTGTATCGAGATACAAACGCTTGCGAGTCACGTCAGGCGCGGCTTGGTACTCAGGTAATAACAGCTCAAAACGAGCCACTTTACCGCGAGCTTCTAAGACTTCACGCTCTTTATAAGCATTCGCTTGTTGTGCCATACGTTCAACTTCACCACGAGCTTTTGGTTCAATTTCACGGGCATAGGCTTCAGCTTCACGAATAAAACGTTGTTCATCTTCTTGAGCAGAAATCGCGTCATCGAAGGCGTCTTTCACTTCTTCAGGCGGACGCGCCGGTAAGAAGTTGACGTCAACAACAGCAAGACCCAATTTGTACGGTTCAAGAATGCGCTCTAACTCTTTCCACGTATCGCGACGAATAGCATCACGGCCAGTAGTCAGAATATCATCCATCTTATTATGTCCAATGACATAACGCAGTGCACTGTCAGTCGCTTCACGCAAACTGGCGTTCGCATCGACGGCACTAAATAGATATGAGTAAGCATCTAAAATACGATACTGAACATCAAGCTCAACTTTCACGACGTTTTCATCGGATGTCAGCATGCTACCAGACGCAGGAATAGAGCGAACCGATTGAATGTCGACGGGATAAATTTGGTCGATAAATGTGGCTTTCCAATGAAGTCCAGGGCCAATTTCGCCAGCGTGTTTACCAAATCGCAGTGCCACACCACGCTCAGCTTCTTTAATTGTATAAAAACCCGAAAGTCCCCAAACAACTACAGCAACAGCAAGAATGATGATTAGGCTAAACGAGCTAAAAGATTGGCCTGAGCCGTTTCCTTTGCCGCCAAAGCGCTTTGAAAGATTACGAAAAACCTCGTCAAGGTCCGGTGGTCCTTTGTCGTTACCACCTTTATTTCCCCAAGGATCATTACCCTTGTTACCGGGCTCGTTCCAAGCCATTTAGCACTCCATAAGTGGATGAAATAAATTAGATTATTAACAAACAGCCTCATCTATCGAATCTTCGTAGATAAAGGTTTCTAACTCACCCTGACTCTGTTTAGCTAATCGGCGCCAATCGGCGTCCGATAAACGAACAGACAAAATACAGTTCCCCAGATCGTCGTACTCTTTCTGCTGTATCGCATCCAGTCGATAAAACTGGCCAAGATAATGTCCAGCAGTTGCCGGAATTCTAAGTGTTAGCTCTTTAATCACCTCACCGATTAGCTCAGTGATGGCTTTCAACAGCAAATCAAATCCCAAACGCTTCTGTGCCGAAACCCAAACTCGAACGGGTTTGCCTATGTCGTTATATTCAATTCTTGGGGTTACATCCTCGAGTAAATCGATTTTGTTACACACCACGAGTTGCATGACTTCATCGGCTTCGATGTCTTTCAGTACAGATTGAACCTGATCAAAGTTATCCGCCATGTTTTCATCTGCACAATCAACGATATGCAGTAGTAACTCAGCTTGCCTTGTCTCTTGTAAGGTTGCCTTAAATGCAGCAACGAGATCATGGGGCAAATGACGAATAAACCCTACAGTATCCGCTAATATCACGGCACCATCGGGTAAATCTAACTTTCTTAGCGTGGGATCGAGTGTGGCAAACAACTGATCTGCAGCATAAACATCGGATGATGTTAGGGCATTAAACAGCGTTGATTTACCCGCGTTTGTGTAGCCGACTAATGACACTGTCGACAAATCACTGCGCTTACGTGCACGTCGACTCTGTTCACGTTGTTTATCAACTCGCTCTAAACGCTTGTTGATATTTTTAATCCGTCCTCTGAGCAAACGTCTATCGGTTTCGAGCTGGGTTTCCCCTGGACCACGTAAACCAATACCGCCCTTTTGCCTTTCAAGATGCGTCCAACCACGGATCAGGCGAGTCGACATATGGCGCAATTGCGCTAGCTCCACCTGCAACTTACCTTCGTGAGTACGCGCTCTTTGGGCAAAAATATCGAGAATAAGCGTCGTACGGTCGAGTACTCGACAATGACACACTTGCTCAAGATTACGCTCTTGGGCTGGACTCAATGCATGATTAAAAATCACCACATTGGCTTCGGTCGCCGCCACTAATGCGGCTAACTCTTCGGCTTTACCAGAACCCACAAAAAATTTGCGGTCCGGCGAACGTCGACTTCCAGTAATCACCCCGACTGATCGGGCTCCAGCTGATTCCACTAATAGCTGCAGCTCGACTAAATCTTCTCGGCGTTCCTCATCGGAAAAGTCGATATGGACAAGAACCGCAGTTTCTCCCGCCTCATAACGATCAAACAAGAAGTAAACTCCTTAGATATAGCTTATTCGCCACTAGGCGCATCATCTTGAGCACCATATCCGCCTTGGGCATTTTGGTGACCAGTGACGTTGAATGGGCGTGCTGGCACTACAGTAGAAATAGCGTGTTTATAAACCATTTGGCTCACTGTGTTTTTCAACAGAATGACAAATTGATCAAACGACTCTACCTGTCCTTGGAGTTTAATGCCGTTCACCAAGTAAATTGATACAGGAACGCGCTCGCGACGCAATGCGTTCAAAAATGGGTCTTGTAAAGATTGCCCCTTAGCCATTTTATTATTTCCTTTTTAATTTATATAAAATAAATCGATATCAGTGATAGTTTTTTGTTTAGTTTTAGTATTATACAGCAAGGGCTAATAAGCTAGCGGCATTGACGCATAAGTGTAACTAAATTCCCCTCAGCACCACTTTCGAGCCAATTCAACTCTGGCCAACTGCGCAACCATGTTAATTGACGCTTAGCCAATTGCCTAGTAGCAGCAACCGCTTTTTCGACCATAGTATCATAGTCAAACTCACCATCGAGATATTGCCAGCACTGTCGATAACCCACACAACGCATTGAAGGCAAGTCTAAATGCAGGTCTCCACGGGCTTTCAGCTCTGTGACTTCCTCAAGAAAGCCCTGCTTGAGCATAATCGCAAAACGTTGCGCAATTAAGTCATGTAACACTTTGCGCTCACGCGGTGCAATAGCAAACTGCACTACGTCATAGGGCAAGGGAGCAGACTTGGTCTGAGTCAGCTCAGTCATACTCTTGCCGCTTATTCTATAGACTTCCAGCGCTCTTGAAAGTCTTTGTGGATCATTAGGATGAATTCTTTCTGCCGACACGGGATCTATCTCCCTTAATTGGTCATGCAGTGCTTCCCATCCCTTTTCATCCGCCTCAGCTTGGATTTCGGCTCTAATGGCCTCGTCCGCACTAGGCAAAGGTGATAAACCTTCGAGTAACGCTTTGAAATACATCATGGTTCCGCCAACTAATACTGGCGTTTTACCCATGCTGACAATGTGTTCTATCTCGGCTATCGCATCGGCTCTAAAGTCGGCTGCCGAATAACTTTCACTAGGATCGCGAATGTCGATCAATCGATGTGGCCCACGGGCCAGTTCGTCGGCGGAAGGCTTGGCACTGCCAATGTCCATACCGCGATAAATTAATGCTGAATCGACCGAAATGATTTCACAGTTATGCTTTTCGGCCAATTCTAATGCTAAAGCAGTTTTGCCTGAGGCCGTTGGCCCCATCAAAAATATCACTTTAGGCTGTAATTCTTTATTCACTTGCTTGCTCTTCTAGCCACGATTGCCAAGGTAATAATATTGCTTTGTTGGCAATAAGCTGTCTTTTCTCTTCAGCTAACTGCGAAAATGCTGCCCAGATTTCTGGTGCCGAAACGAATCCCGTTAAACTGTGTTTTGCCAACCAAAATGCCAGTGCGCTTGGCGCAGGTGTTTCAAAACGCAGCGATTGTAACCACTCAGGGATCACTTTTGCTAACTGGCTCTCTCTGATATATGGGGGCACTTTTTTAATAATCAACTGCTGGTAACGAATTGTTAGTTCTAAACCTAACTGGCGGATCAGCGTGTCATGTTCATCGAGCACAGCCTGCCAATCTGCATCGGCCGCGACAGACACTGGCATCAATAAAGGCTGGCCAATTAATCCGGTCGCTAGCTTAGCCTCAATCTCTTGGCAGCGCGTCGCCAATGCTACTGATTTTATTGGCAATAGACTCAGTTTATCCGCCGTCACCATTACCCAATATTGGCTATCTAAAATCGCAGGCATAGGCAGAGATGGCTGATAATCTTGATCTTTTACACTGTAAGAAGGTGTTTGCAATAAAGCACCATAACTTGCAATTGCCGCTTTTGACGGTAATTCAGTTCGTTGCCGAGATTCACCAGCAGAATAACTGCCGCGACTATTGTCCCTTGGCGTGGCCATGCTGCCAAAGGCATTCGTTTGAGTGCCAAAACTGGTGCCTTCTCGTCCTGCGCCGGCAGATTTTACTTGAACGGCAGAGGCAACTAACGGTTGAGCAGACTCAAGTGTATCAGCTGGCACATTAACTTGAGCTGAATCAGCACCAAGTACAAAAGGGGCTGAGATTTCAGTGGCGCTTGTCGGGGCATCCACAAACACATCTTCAACTTCATCCAAAGAGCTTGAGTGAACGAAGTTGAGTTCCCCTGCTTCTTCCAGCGCCGATTGCAATGCTTGCAGAATATAATCATGCACATAGCGACTCTGATGGAATCGCACCTCATGCTTAGCGGGATGCACGTTAACATCCACTTGATGGGGATCGATATCCAACATCAACACATAGCCGGGTTGCTCCAGTTCCGCTTTTTGGGCAAAAGCTTGGCGCACCGCGTGATTGACTAAGCGGTCACGGATTAAGCGTCCGTTGACATAAAAGTAATGGGTATCACTGATAACGGGTGACCAAGGTGACTGCAAATAGCCACTAAGGCGCAAATCATCGTGCTGGCATTCAATCTTAAGCGCTTGCTCGGCAAATGGACGGCCACTTACTTGCGTCAAACGTTGTAAATACTGGGCCTCATTCATGGCGGGACGATAATTGCGTACCGTCTTGCCGTTATGAGTTAGCGTGAAATGGATATCGCCGCGCACTAATGCAATGCGCTTTAACCATTCATCGATATGGGTAAATTCGGTTTTATCGCTCTTTAAAAAGCGTCTGCGAGCTGGCGTATTGAAAAATAAATCCACCACTTCAATCGTAGAACCAACAGGATGCGCGGCGGGCATGACTTTAACCGCCATGTCGGCACCTTCAGCATGGGCTTGCCATGCTTCGGTTTGATCAGCAGTGCGCGAGGTTAAGGTTAAGCGTGAGACTGAGCTGATACTCGCTAACGCTTCACCGCGAAAACCAAAACTGAGGATCGCTTCGAGATCGTCTAAGGTGTGTAACTTTGAGGTCGCATGGCGCGATAAGGCCAGCGCGAGTTCATCTTTGGGTATACCAGATCCGTTATCGCGAATTTTAATCAGCTTGCTACCGCCTTTGTCGATTTCAATATCGACTCGGCTCGCTCCTGCGTCGAGACTATTCTCGACCAATTCTTTGACTACGGAAGCAGGTCTCTCAACCACTTCCCCCGCCGCAATTTGGTTGGCTAATTGCGGTGGCAGGATCTGAATGCCCATCATGCTTTCCTATTTAACTCTGGGGTATGACTAACGTTTGACCTAACTGCACCACATCGGACTTCATCCCATTCGCTTGTTTGATGCTAGACATAGGCACACGGTAACGCTGCGCGATGGCCGACAAAGACTCGCCACGACTGACTTTATGTTTGACGTTCGATGACGTTGAACTCCCCACATAAGCGGTTGGCGTTCTCTCTTTAGTCGATTTAGCACTGCTAGAACTTGCGCCGCCACGTTGGGCAAGCAAGGTATCCGCTGGCGGATTATTGTGATAGTAACGACTCACACCCTTATAAATAGCATTGGCGATATTTTCTTGATGGCGACTACTCGATAGCAAACGCTCTTCTTTCGGATTCGAAATAAAGCCCGTTTCCACCAAGATTGAAGGAATATCCGGTGATTTCAGCACGGCTAAACTCGCAGACTCGGGGCGACTCTTATGTAAATCAGTCACGCCGCCTAAATCCTTAAGAATATCGCCAGCGACTGAATGACCAATGGCCATCGAACTGTTCATCGACATATCGAGCAGCGTCATGGCTAAATACTGTTCATTATCCGTGTTTTGGATAATCTCACCCGCGCCGCCAAGTAACTCAGAATGCTTTTCTTTTTGCTCTAACCAACGGCCAATTTCACTGTTTGCGCGACGCATGGATAATACCCACACAGAGGCGCCGCGCGGATTAGGGGAAGTAAAAGCATCGGCATGGATAGAAATCAGTAGATCGGCCTTACTGTTGCGGGCCAACTCAGAGCGCTTATTCAAATTCACAAAATAATCGCCGGTGCGGATCATCACAGCGCGCATGCCGGGCGTGTCATTGATTTTACTCGAAACACGTCTGGCGATTTCTAGGGCAACCTTTTTTTCGTAAACGCCAGAAGGGCCAATGGAGCCGGGGTCGTCGCCGCCATGACCCGCATCGATAGCAATCACGATATCGCGGGATGATTGTGCCGCTTGGGTAACGGTTTTAACGGGTGTGGATGATACGACTGCAGTTGCGGTTGTTAAGGTTTTATCTTCTAAATCAACCACGAGACGATTGCCATAAGGCGCGGTCACAGGTAACGAGAACAAGCTTGCATTCAGAGGCTTCAACAAATCGATCACTAAGCGTAAATCCCCCTTAGTCGGCGACTTACTGACTCGCACGCCCTTGACTAACTTACTGTTGTTTTCAAGATTTTTAAGCGCAACTTTAGTGGCGGACTTTTTTAAATCCACCACTAAGCGATTAGGGCCATCTAAAGAGAAATAGGTGTAATCTGGCGCTTCACTTAAATCAAACACGATTCGAGTCGACTCAGGCGCAGCCCAAATACGTACGCTTTCTAACTGATTAGCCGCATGGGCCGCCACAGATAAAAAAGAACATAAAGAAAGAATAATAATTTGAAAATAAGGGTTATTTTTTATCATTTTAGTTTTTATTTTATCGCTTTTAATAACTTTTCACCTGGCTCTGACAAGGCCTCTATGCGTATTTCACGCCCACTATTTTGATAACTTAAATGCATATGGACATCGGCATCGGGCAATAAACCCTCTCCCTTATCTGGCCATTCAACAATGCACAGACTCTTATCCGTGAAGTAATCACGAATACCCATAAACTCGAGTTCTTCTGGATCGTTTAAACGATACAAATCAAAATGATAAACTTCGACACCCTCTAGCTCATATGGTTCAACTAAAGTGTAAGTCGGGCTTTTAACTGCCCCTTTATGGCCCAAACCTTGAATTAAGCCGCGACTCAGCGTCGTTTTACCGGCGCCTAAATCACCCGTAAGATACAGAGTCAAAGGCGCTTGTACATGGCGGGCTAATTTTTGCCCAACCGCAATAGTGTCGTCTTCGTTGTCTAAGAAAAAAGTTAACTCTGTCATATCCGCTTATATCACTGCTGTTATTAATGGAGAAGCGACTCAACCCTAAAAAGGCGCAGGGCACAGATCAAAGTCCAGCCCCGCTTGAGTCTCACATACCGCCTAGAGTAAATCACTATTCACTAATTGGCGAATAAAAGGCATTAAATCGCTCGCTAACATGCCACGTTCTCCCTGTATTGCCGCAAGATCGGCGGCGCAACCATGTACAACAACACCCAGCACAGTCGCCTGCATGTTATCCATTCCTTGAGCCATGAGCGCGCCTATAATACCAGATAACACATCGCCACACCCACCACTGGCAAGCCCAGGATTACCGACAGGTGCAACAACCATTTGTTTGCCATCAAAAATGATCGTTCCCGCGCCTTTTAACAGTACAACACCGCCATACTTTTGCTGTATAGCCCTTACAGCCGCAAACCTATCCTGCTCAATTTCTGCCACAGAGCAGCGGAGTAGACGCGCAGCCTCACCTGGATGCGGTGTTAGCACCCAATTGGTTTGCCGGCGCGGTTCATTGCTCAATAGATTTAAGGCATCGGCATCCAAAACACAGGGTTTATCGCTTAAGCCCACGGCTTTAAACAAGTTATAGCCCCAGTCATGCTTACCTAAACCAGGGCCAAGTACGATAACCTGCGCCCAACCAAGGCGCAGATACACTTCCATATCGACTAAGTCACAACCCCAGAACATCAATTCAGGACGGGAAACATTCACAGTCAATTGATGCTCAGGTCGACTGATCACTGTGACTAATCCTGCACCGGCACGCAAACATGCCTCACTTGCCAGTCGCACGGCGCCAGCCATGCCCATATCACCGCCAATAACAGTGACCTTACCCGACTGGCCTTTATGGCTATCGCGCGCTCTGGCGGCAAAGTAATCCTTAAGCGTCTCTCTTCCTACTCTTTGTGCACTCGCTTCAGCGAAGAAAGGCGTTAATCCTAAAGCGGCAAATTCAAGTTCGCCGCTGTAATGCCGCGCCTTACCCGTTAACAAACCTTGCTTCCAGCCACCAAAACACAAGGTGACATCCGCCATCACAGCAACACCCGCCACAGCGCCGGTATCGGCAATCACTCCAGACGGTAAATCAAGGCTCAATACCCAAGCTGCATTGTCATTGATGGCGCAAATATACTCAGCCATATCGTCGCGCACGGCATCTCGCACACCTGTGCCGAGTAAACCATCGACGATGATCTTGGCCGCAAGAATGGGCGCAACGGCTTTCGGCAGTAACTCTCCGCCGTCTTTAAGATAATGGGCCAATGCTTGCTGACACTCAGGCGTGCCTGCCGCTGACGTCATCATCACTGAAACGGCCATACCACTGGCAAGGGCTAGACGGGCGCACACTAAGGCATCGGCACCATTGTTACCGCTGCCAGCGAGGATAAATACAGAAGAGGCATTGGGGTTATGTTTTGTTAAACATTCAAAAGCCGCCGCGCCAGCACGCTCGACCAATTCATAGAGGCTAGAGGCTCCCTGCGACACAGCACTCAGTTCAGCTTGGCGAACTTGTGCTTGGGTAAATAAAGCCTTGGGGAATTGCGATAGATCTTGTGCCATGAAGGATCTCCTTAGACGCCAACGACTTCATTCCACAATGAGTTACCTCACCATAGGAGTCTTGGCAGCATTGAGCAAGGCCGATAAAAAAATCAGCCAATAGATCAAGAAAGTAGCAAGAATCGGATCGGGAAATTATGACGTAAATCAGTTCAGGCGCAGATACCCGCCCAAATGGAGCAAAGTAGTGCAAAAGTCGTCGATACACAGATGAAACAAAGACAAAAGCCAGCACTAGGCTGGCTTTGGGAATTGAGAAGCGATGACGGTTTAGATATCGTCCATCCGAATCGTGCTGTGGACCAAACGTTGTTGCTGAGTTTTCTCTACTCGGATCAAGTTGGCTAACGCATTACGCGCATCTTCGGCAGTGGTTGAGTTAACCGTTTTTTCTAACAAACCAATCAGACGATTTTCTAAGTCTAAGTGCAAGTTGAGCACATCGTCTTCATTCATGTTCGCGGGCAACATAGTATCTTGGCAACGCTTGGTAAAGTCTTCAAAGGTGAAATCTTTGTACCAAGTATCAAGAATACGATGTGGCGCTTCTTCTATATAATCGCGCAGTTTCTCCGCCATGGTTTTTTGATGTGACTCAAAATAATCCAGCATCATTTTCACACGGGCCGAGTCAGCTTGATTATTGAGTCGGCCATAGAGTTGCGCCATATCTAAGCGGCAATTTGCCACATACTCAAGTAGATCACGTAATTGTTGAATACGCATATAATGCACTCCACTGTCAGGCCAACTACTTGGCGCTATTAATTTTGTCTAGCTTCATTATGTGAGTAAAAGCGTTACGAATATTTGAACAAGGTCATAATTTAACTTTCGCGAAGCTATCTAATTTAGGAAAACTTGAAGAAACACGCTACAGATCACGCATCTAAATCCTATCACACTGTTTTGTATAAGAGAGAAAAGCCAAAAGAGATCTCAAAACACTTAGCCTAAAAGGTTGGAGTAAAGTCTTTGGTTGTGCATGATGAATCAAAGATAGAGGGTTTGCAGTGGATAGTAGTTAATAAAGAAAGGAATAGATGAGCTAATTGAGGGAATGACGTGAGAAGTACAGCGAAATGATTTTTAAGCGGAAGTGGTTCGAGCAATGACCTATACCTTGACTAATTTAACAATCACAAAGGTATCGCCATATCAAAATCACAACTGAGCTAATGTTAATTGAGTAATATGGTAGTGGAATATTTAGGAAATTGGAGCGACATATCGGGTTCGAACCGATGACCTATACCTTGGCAAGGTATCGCTCTACCAACTGAGCTAATGTCGCATAATCTGTATAATGATTTGGTAAATCACTAAGTTTTAATTTGGAGCGACATATCGGGTTCGAACCGATGACCTATACCTTGGCAAGGTATCGCTCTACCAACTGAGCTAATGTCGCATAATCTGTATTAATGATTTGGTAAATCACTAAGTTTTAATTTGGAGCGACATATCGGGTTCGAACCGATGACCTATACCTTGGCAAGGTATCGCTCTACCAACTGAGCTAATGTCGCATTTCACATTTTAAGACTGTGACAGTCTAGAATTTGGAGCGACATATCGGGTTCGAACCGATGACCTATACCTTGGCAAGGTATCGCTCTACCAACTGAGCTAATGTCGCCTTTCGTATTGCTGCTACATTTGCCTTCAACATTGACAAAGGTATCGTCTATCAACCTTTAACAACTGAGCTAATGTCGCCTTTTGTATCGCTGCTACATTTGCCTTCAACATTAAAAAAGGTATCGCCTATCAACCTTTATCAACTGAGCTAATGTCGCATTCAATCTAAATGACCGTACATCTCTGTTCGCATCAAAAAGTTGAGGCCGCATTATATGAAAAATTCATGCGGCTGCAACCCCTTCTTGCATATTTATCTACTGATCGGTCAAATTTTAAATACTTTGCTACGATAATACTGCAATTCAGCGATCGACTCTTGGATATCCTGCAGTGCTTGGTGAGTGTTTTGCTTCTTAAAGCCCGCCATAGTTTCTGGGCTCCAACGCTTCACTAGCTCCTTAATCGTACTGACATCCACATTGCGGTAGTGGAAATAATCTTCCAGCTCGCGCATATAACGATTTAAGAAGCGTCTATCTTGGCCAATACTGTTACCACACATTGGAGAAGCGCCCTTAGGAACATACTGTTCTAAGAAGGCAATCGTCTTAGCCACGGCTTGCGCTTCGGTTTCTTGGCTAGCACGAACGCGGTCAATCAACCCTGACTCACCATGGTGCTTTTGATTCCAATCATCCATAGCGGCCAGCACGTCATCCGATTGATGAATCGCGATAACCGGACCTTGACCGATAATATTGAGTTCTTGATCTGTCACTAAAGTGGCAATTTCAATGATCCTGTCGACGTCGGGCTCTAACCCTGTCATTTCCAAATCGATCCAAATGAGATTATTTACATCTGCCGTCATAAATCAGCCTTATCATGTCAGTTAGCCTAAATTCAGGCTTTTTTATTCAAGAGCGTGTATCATACTGCTTTTTTCCGACACAAAAAATCACCTAATTGACGAAGACGAATCAGTGAGTAAAAAGAAACCCCTAAGCCAAGGTCAATTACGCCGTATGCGCGCTAATCACGAGAAGCGACTCAATCGTGATAGTGGCAATAAAAATACGCCAGAGTTACAGGATAGTTCATTGGGGCAAGAACAGCCCGGTACTGTGATTTCTCGTTTTGGCCAACATGCCGACATAGAAACCGAAAGCGGCCAAATTGTGCGCTGTAATATTCGCCGTGC
This sequence comes from Shewanella baltica, assembly GCF_900456975.1. Taxonomy (NCBI): domain Bacteria; kingdom Pseudomonadati; phylum Pseudomonadota; class Gammaproteobacteria; order Alteromonadales; family Shewanellaceae; genus Shewanella; species Shewanella baltica. Next base: position 273,555 of record NZ_UGYM01000002.1, on the reverse strand, counting down.
CGTCACCAGTTTAGTGACTGGCGATAAAGTGATCGTACGCTTAGCCATTGAGAGCCAAGCCAATAGCGGTATCGCAGGTATTGTTGAAGCCGTTCATCCACGTCGCTCATCACTCACACGCCCAGATTTATACGATGGCGTGAAAATCATCGCCTCGAATATCGACCAAATTTTAATTGTGTCCTCGGTATTACCCAGCTTTACCACCCAGATCATCGACCGTTATTTAGTGGCCGCTGAAGATACCGATATTCCGCCTATCATCATTTTGAATAAAATTGACTTACTCAACCCCGATGAAGCGCAGGCAATCGATGAAGCGCTGCAGCGTTATAAAGATATTGGTTATCCAGTTTATAAGGTCAGCAGCAAGTTAGGTGATGGTATCGATACCATCAAAGACATACTCAAAGATAAAGTCAGCGTATTTGCCGGCCAATCTGGTGTGGGTAAGTCATCGATCATCAATGCCCTATTACCCGATGCCGAACTGGTGATTGGTGATGTTTCCGATAACTCAGGTTTAGGTCAACACACCACCACCACAGCCAAACTGTTGCACTTGCCTAGTGGCGGCGATTTAATCGACTCCCCAGGCGTGCGCGAATTCGCCCTTTGGCATCTTCCTGCGCAACGTGTAGGCTGGTGTTTTATCGAGTTTCGCGAGTATCTTGGCGCGTGTAAGTTCCGCGATTGTAAACACGGTGACGATCCCGGCTGTGCACTGCAAGAAGCTCTGAGCCAAGGTAAGATCAGCGCAGATCGCTTTCATAATTACCATAAAATTATCGCCAGCTTAGATGAACAACGTCATGCCCGCCATTTCCGCGCGGCCACTGACGAATAACGACTTATTGATAAATAACAACAGTCTCAGCAAAGATTGAGCAGTAAGAAAAGGAATTAAAATTGGATAAAGTCAAAATAGCGCTGCAGTACATGCTGCCGAAACACTTATTATCTCGTTTAGTGGGTAAACTGGCCGCCGCAGAAGCGGGCGCGTTAACCACGGCCGCTATCAAGTGGTTTATCAAGCAATATAAAATTGATATGAGCGAAGCGGCGCAGAGTGAGCCTGAAGCCTATAAAAGCTTTAATGCCTTTTTTACCCGCGCCCTTAAACCCGGTATTCGTCCGTTAGATATGGACGCCGATATCATGGTGCATCCCGTCGATGGTGCAGTAAGCCAATTAGGCCCAATTAAAAACGGCCGCATCTTCCAAGCTAAGGGTCACCACTATTCATCGTTAACCCTGCTTGGCGATCAAGCTGAAGATGCTAAACGCTTCGAAGGCGGTGATTTTGCGACTATCTATCTGGCGCCTAAAGACTATCACCGTATTCACATGCCGATTAAAGGCACGTTATCAAAAATGACTTACGTACCTGGTGAACTGTTTTCAGTGAATCCGTTAACGGCCAGAAACGTACCCGGTCTCTTTGCCCGTAACGAACGTGTGGTGGCGATTTTCGAAACCGAATTAGGTCCATTGGCCATGGTATTGGTTGGAGCAACGATTGTTGCCAGTATCGAAACCGTCTGGGCAGGCACAGTCACGCCGCCGACAGGTAAGCAAGTCTTCACTTGGGAATATCCAACCCAAGGCCCCGATGCCATCACCTTAGACAAGGGCGAAGAAATGGGTCGCTTCAAGTTAGGCAGTACTGTAGTGATGTTGTTTGCTAAAGATGCTATTGCGACCTTTGCTGAAGGCGTCGAAGCCGAAGCAGTAACACGTATGGGACAAGCCTTCGCTAACCTGAAAGATGTTAAGCAAGCGGATTAACCCTTCTTGAGTTCTGCTAAACCTTCGGGATTAATTGAATTACATTTGGCTGTGCTGCTATTTGGCGGCACAGCTTTGTTTTCTAAATTAATCCCACTCAGTGCCCTCGACATCACCTTCCTACGCTGTATCGTCGCAGCCACTGTGTTAGGTTTGCTGGTCAAACTCAGCCGTAAACGGCTAACGCTGGCCAGCAAACAAGATTATCTGGTCGCCATCGGGCTTGGGGTTATCGTAAGCCTGCATTGGGTCACGTATTTTGCCGCCATGCAGCTCTCGTCGGTCGCCATTGGCATGATTGCGTTTTTCACCTATCCGGTGATGACAGTGATTGCCGAGCCGTTGCTGACAGGCAGTAAAATAAAATTACTCGATATGATCAGCGGCGTGTTAGTGCTGATAGGGGTGATATTACTCATCCCTGAGGCCAATTTAGGTAACGACACTACGCTGGGCATTGCCATCGGCATAGTGTCCGCCATCTTGTTCACCGCCCGTAACTTATTGCACAAACGCTACTTTTCCCAGTACAGCGGCCCACATGCCATGTTCTACCAAACCTTGGTCGCCGTCGTGTTCCTAATGCCGTGGCACCAAACGGAACTGAACAGCATCTCACTCGAAGTGTGGGGGTTAATTATTTTACTCGGCGTCGTCTTTACCGCCGCGCCCCACGCACTATTTACTTCCGCACTGAGGCAACTCAGCGCCAAAACGGTTGGGCTAGTCTCTTGCTTACAGCCCTTCTATGGCGCCATGTTAGCGCTGATTATTTTGGGTGAAGAGCTCAATCTTAATACCGTAATCGGCGGCACTATCATAGTCGCGACCGCCATCTTCGAAACCCATCAATCGCACCAGTCACAGCGGCGAAAAAAGAACGCCTGAAACATACCAATCTCAACGCAATTTGGCTAATATGGAGCGTCTTTCGCCCCTAAATGTCTTTAGCCCATATGCCACGTATTTTATTGTTCGTTATTGCTTTTTTCTCATTTTCCGTCCTAGCCAATTCGCCTTTGCAGTTGGACAAACGTCTTGGCATGAACAAGCAAGATCAGCAACAAAATCTCAGCATTGATGAACAAATTAACGACCTAAAAATTAACATAGAGAAGCTCGCCGCCAGTGCGACCAGTTTCCAACAGGCGCAGATCGATTTTGAACAACACAAGAAGCGCACCAACCAAGCGCTGAAAGAAGCCTATAAACCTCTATCACTGGAAAAAGGCACAGACCTCAGCCAGCAAGCTTCTATGGCCTATATTCGTTTGTCTGAGCTTAAAGAAAGCGAATCTACCCTTGGCCGACAAGTAAACGATTTATTACAGCGCCACAACGACTTACCTACTGTGATCGCCAGCGCGAGGCAGAGTGTCGCCCAAAACAAAAAGGCTGAACTCGCCCCACTTGATACCCCAACGGGTGAGTTACAACAAACTCAACGACTCTTCTTTGAACAAAGCCTTGCGACCAATGAGGCTGAACTCGCCAGCAGCCAAAAACGCATTGAACTGACGCAATTACAATTACAGCTAGTACGGCAACAACTGGTGCAGCAAGAAGCCTTGATTGAAACCATCAACAAGGCGATCAATAAACAACGTCAGCAACAAACCGATGCCACTTTAGCCAAAAACTTAGTCAACACGGGCAAAGTCGTCGATCCTATTACCCGCAACATTGCCGACACTAACCAGATTTATGGCCAAAAACTGCAAACCTTAACCTTGCAGATCAACAATGTGGTCGAGCAACAAGAGCAGTCGGAAACTCAATATCAATCCCAAGCCAAACAGTTGGCGAACATCCAAGAACAGATCACTTGGGTCAAAATGAACTCCGCCTTTGGTGAGCGCTTTTTGCAGATGTTGCAATCGCTACCTAAGCCGCCAAACCACGAAAAACTGCAAACCCTGATCGCCGATGCGCGCTTAGACAGATACCATTTAGAGCAGCAACAAGCCCTCAATGATCAAGAGTTAGAACAGCCCGGCTTATACAATGAGCAGCAGATTAAGCTACTGCACTCCCAGCAAAGTTTGATCTCGCAGTTGATGCAAAGCTATGACCAATACTTGAGTGAATTAGGCAAGTTGAAGGTCAACTATCAACAACTGAGTCAGCAACATCTCACCCTTAAAAACACCCTAAACGAGCATTTATTCTGGGTGCCTAATGCTGCCAGTATCAGTAAGTTATGGTTAACCGACCTTGAACGCAGCGCGGTTTGGCTAGTGCAGCAAGCGCAGTGGGATGAGCTGGGTAAAGCGTGGGAAGAGCAAAACGATTATTGGTCTTGGTGGATCATATTGCTGGTATTGTGTTTAGTCGTACAGGACTTAATCACGCCTAAATTCAATCGCTTGCTAAATCATTACACCACTTATGTGGGCAATGTGACCCAAGATAAATTCATTTACACCCTCAAGGCACTCGCCTGCAGTGTCAGTTATGCCTTGATAAAACCCTTCCCAGTGATCATGGCGGGATTGATTTTTTATCAATCCGATCGCAACTTTGTGCAAGCAGTGGGCATGGGCATACTGGCGATTGGTTTAGTTTACCTCTTGTATCGCTTCATCTTTATTCTGACGCTCGACAAAGGCGTACTTGTGGGCCATTTCAAACGTCCCTCGAAACTCATTCAAGCCGGACAATCACGACTCAGACACTTTGTGCTGGTCGCCAGTCCATTATTGGGCTTGATGGGCTTTACCGAAGTGCTCGACACCTCACTGGTGCGCAACAGCATAGGCCGTGGTGCCTTTATTGTTTTCTGTATCGTTTTATTCTTGTTATACAAAGACATCTTAATTCTTAGCCGTAAAAACTCGGATGCCAAGAAAGACGGTAAAAACAAAAAACTCATTCAGAAGATCCTCTGGACCTTGCTGATTTCTGTACCTTTGTTGAGTGCCGGATTAGCCTTTAGGGGTTACTACTTCACCGCTTTCCAAATGCTGTTACAACTGCAATTGTCGATCGTACTTGGTCTCGGTTTCTTGCTGTTATACCAACTGATCAAACGCTGGATGTTGATTGAACGTCGTCGTATCGCCTTCGATCGCGCTAAGGCAAAACGTGCCGAACGCTTAGCACAAAGGGAAAAAGGTGAAACCCATCATCTCTCCGCCGATGGACTCGATACCTACGAAGAACCCGTGGTCGATCTGGAAACCATTTCGAGCCAATCCCTCGGCCTAGTGCGTTCGCTGTTGTTATTGGCCTTTTTAGCCAGCTTGATTGGTCTGTGGACTCAAACCCACACGGCGCTGTTTTCTTTCCTCGATGGCATTACGCTGTGGACGACCAATACCAGCGTTAATGGCCTAGAACAACAGTTGCCCATTACCATGAAGTCCTTGATGTTTGGGCTGATAGTGGTCGGTTTCTCGCTGATGATTGCTACCAATCTCCCCGGCCTACTTGAGCTAATGATCCTGCAAAGGCTCGATCTCTCCCCCGGCACAGGGTTTGCGATCACAACCGTCAGTCGTTATCTAGTGGTTTTCCTCGGACTATTAATCGGCTTCTCTAATCTCGGGATGGAATGGTCTAAGTTGCAATGGCTGATTGCCGCACTGTCGCTCGGTTTAGGTTTTGGTTTACAAGAGATTTTCGCCAACTTTATTTCGGGTTTGATCATTTTGTTTGAAAAGCCAGTGCGGATTGGCGACACAGTGACGATTCGCGATTTAACGGGAACCGTGAGTAAAATTCAAATTCGGGCGACAACGATTATCGATTGGGTGTCTCGTCCTGAAATAAGTTGACACTTATTTCTACCTAAAACGCCTGATGAACCTCATCGGGCGTTTTATATTTTAAGGCCAAATGTGGCCGTCGTTGATTATATATGGCGACCGCTTCTGCCACCATCTGTCGCGCCTCCTGCAGCGTTGCTGGCTTATGTGTTAAAAACTCCTGCTTCAATATGCCATTTACGCGTTCTGCTAATGCATTTTGATAGCAGTCATATCCGTCTGTCATTGAGCATGTCACACCATGATGTGTGTGAACCGCTTGATAAGCGTTTGAGCAGTATTGTATTCCTCGATCTGAGTGGTGTATCAGCGGTTTATCTTTGTCTTGCCGCTGCCTCAGTGCCTGTTTGTACGCTGTTAGCACACCATCTGTTTTGAGATTATCATCAACATGATAGCCCACGATTTTTCGTGACCAGGCATCGGTCACCAGGCTTAAGTAGGCTTCATTATTTTGCAGTGGCAGATAGGTAATATCAGCCACCCAGACTTGCTCTGAGCGAGTGATGTCCACTTGTTGCTCACTGGGCTTAAGCAAGTTGGGATGACACCTAAATCGATGATGACTGTGAGTCGTTTTGTGGTACGCCCGTTTAGGTGCGACCAACAAACGATGCGCTCTGAGGCTGCTAAATAACCGGTCTCGCCCAATCACTATTTGATGTGATTTATTCAGTAAATACTGCAACTTGCGTGTACCTATTCGTGGTTGAAATAACCGTTCATATTGCACCGTTTGCAACACGTGTTGCTCCCTCTGCTCTGATACTTTTTGCCGCTGACATTGCTGATAATACGCCTGACGGCTAATCCCGAGGTAGCGACAGCATTGGGTGACGCGATAACCTATGGCCGTTTTTTCCTGGAGCGTTTCGCTCGTGGCTTTTTTACGACAGAAATCCCGTAGTCAGTTCTAAGTTTTTCGACAATGGCTTCGAAGAACGCGGCTTTCATGCGGGTATCTTCAAGTTCGGCTTCGAGTGCTTTTATCTTTTGCTCGGGAGTGAGTGTGGTGGGCTCAGTCATTAAATGTCCTCGCATTGATGTAGATGGTGTTCCTTGGGACCAATCCAGTTTTCCATGTTTGCGAAGCCAAACTAACACGGTGGAACAACCTTGAATACCGTACTTGTCTTGGGCCTGCTTATAAGTCAGCTCGCCTTTTTCCACTTGGTCGACAACGGCCAATTTAAAAGCGAGGGAATAATCACGTTGAGTTCGTTTAATTGTTGAAGTCATTACACTCTCCAAAATGAGTTTGAAAAGTGTCAACGCTATTTAGGACGGGTCAGGGATAGAAAAGAAATCATCATCCCGAACAAGGCCTTTATCACAGAGCAGTTGATCAACTGGTCTTTGTCAGATCCTATTACGCGGGTCATTGTTTATGTGTCGGTGGCGCGGGATTCAGACCCTGCCAAAGTTGAAGCGACCCTGTACCAAGCGGTGCAAGAGTGTGAAGATGCACTTGCCAGCCCAGAACCTGAAGTCTGGTTTGCAGGCTTTGGTAAACACACCCAAGATTATGAAGTGCGCGCCTATGCGAAAGATATGTCGGCACGTTGGCCACTGCGCCATGATTTACATAAACGAGTGACTAAAAAACTCAAAGAAAACAATCTCGAACTCGCCTATCCGCAGATGGAAATCCATATTAAGAATGGTCAAAGTCGAGAGCAACAAGGCATTATTAGAAGCTAATAGGATCGCAGAACATGCTTATTTTTGCTCACCGCGGCGCCAGCGGTTATCAGGCCGAAAATACCTTAGCCGCCATGGCTAAGGCGTTAGAATTAGGGGCTCAGGCCGTCGAGCTCGATGTGCATAATGTCGAAGGTGAGTTAGTCGTGTTCCACGACCGAAGGCTTGATAATAAAAGCTCGGGCTCTGGCGTGATCCATTTAGTGAGTAAGGATTATCTGGCGAGCATCAATGTGAAAGGCGAACCCATACCAACCTTATGGCAGGTACTTGAGCTGATTGCGGGGCGCTGCATAGTCAATATTGAATTAAAAGGCATTAATACCGTCACGCCGTTAATCGATTTATATCCAAAGGCCTTGAGTCAGCTTGAGTTTACCCAGGAGCAGTTACTGATCTCCTCCTTTAATCACCCCTATCTGCGCGAACTTAAACAAGCTTTGCCCGAGGCTTTAGTCGCGCCGCTGCTGGCCAGTATTCCACTTGATAATGCCGCGGTTGTCAGTGAGCTAAATGCTTACTCGCTGCACTTAGATCTCAGCTTTATCAGCCAAGCCTTAGTGGATGACGCCCACAACAGAGGCGCTAAGGTTTATGTTTATACGGTCGATCATAGCGACGATATTCATGCACTTAAGCAGATGGGCGTCGATGGCGTGTTCAGCAATTATCCCGACCGTGCCATGCAAGCCTTAGATCAAGTGGCCACGGCCGATTACTGTGGTTACTTTGAATAACGACAGCCTTGATATCGATATTAAGCTTGGCTATTTCGCTGAGCCCAATAGCCGATAAAAATAAACATGGCCACAATTAACAGAAACATCCAATGGGATGGCATAGCCACTATGTGTCTTGCCACCCAAGGTGTGGCTTTCACGATCAATAGGCCATAGCCAAAGGCATTCACAATAATAAAAACAAATGTTCGCAGCACAAAAGAATGCCCCAACAAATGACGCCTTAGGATACGATTGACATCCGCTGAAAAAACCAAAATAAGACACACCACCATAGCGGTAGCAATATCAAAAGCCCAAGGGCGAAGCATGTTACCCAACTGGGCAATAAGGGCGACTAACTGATCCATAATGACTCAACCTAAAAAGATGCTGCACAATCCCTCGACGTGGCCGCGACAGCACATTGAAAAATAACAATAACCAAGCATAAAGGGAGACGCCATGGGGCACAAGTTACTCTTGCTAACGAAGGCAAATCAACAGTATCGCGATTTGATTGAGGCGCAGGAACTCCCTGATTTAGAGATACTCGACGATAATCCAGCGGGCATAATTGAAGCGGATATTTGGTTAGCCGAACCTAAACTCGCCGCGCCCCTATTACCCCATGCTAAAAATCTGCAATGGTTACAATCAAGCTTTGCAGGCATAGATGCTCTGATGAGCCCAAGGGGCAGAAAAGACTATCAACTCACCAATATTAAAGGCATTTTCGGCCCGTTGATGAGTGAGTTTGTGTTCAGTTACTTACTCGCGCATATCCGTGGCCATGGCTTTTATCGCCAGCAGCAACAGCAAAAACAGTGGCAAGTTCAACCTCCCATACGTCACACAAGTTTACAAGGAATGCGATTGCTCTTACTTGGTACTGGCTCAATTGCCCAGCATCTAGCGCAGACGGCAAAACACTTTGGCATGCATGTCACAGGGATCAATCGTAGTGGTAATACCGTTGAAGGTTTTGATGCTATTGAAGCGATGACCAATTTAGCCCAGACGTTGATGCAAACCGATGTGGTGGTCAATTTACTGCCCAGCACTCCGGCAACCCAGAACCTGCTTAACGCTGAAACCTTAGGCAGACTAAAAGATGATGCAGTGCTGTTTAACGTCGGCCGCGGTGATGCACTCGATCTCGATGCGCTTAATGTCCAGCTTATCGCTAAACCTGCCCAACAAGCGATTCTCGATGTTTTTGCTCAAGAACCTTTGCCCAATAGCCATCCCATTTGGGAGCGGGAAAATGCCATCATTACGCCGCATATTTCTGCGCCAAGCCATCCCGCACAAATCGTCGAGATTTTTAGCCAAAACTATCGCCGCTACATTAGCGGTGAGCCACTGCAGAATCGAATCGACTTTAGTAAGGGCTATTGAGTTAGCGCTCAGGAATTGATGCCAAGAGCAGAAATGAAGTTAGAGAATTGAAATTGAGTCAGGGAGCAGAAAAAGCAAAGGCAATAGTCAGACTATTGCCTTTTTATCTTAAGTTTTAGGTGATTACACCCTAAAGCTGCGCTTTAAGAATTGATCAACCAAGACTGAGTGAGAATCCATCTCGCGAGTCACTTCATCGTTCAAGCCGACCATTTCACTGCCAAGTTGATGGCTAGAATGGGTAAATTGCGACACATTCACCACGCTGCGATTCATCTCATTTGCCACACTCGATTGTTCTTCAACCGCGCTGGCAATATGGTGTGTCATATCGGTAATGGTCGAAATGGCCTCACGAATCGTACGCAATGCCGTACCCGCTAAATCCGCCGTTGAAATGCATTGGGAAGCGGCAACCACGCCTTGCTGCATGCTGACCACAGCTTTATTGGTCCCCTGCTGCAACAGGTTAATCATGCTTTGGATTTCCTTGGTGGCATCGTGGGTACGTTGCGCCAATGCCCTAACCTCGTCAGCAACAACAGCAAAACCACGGCCTTGCTCACCCGCACGCGCCGCTTCAATCGCGGCATTTAATGCCAGTAGATTCGTTTGACCCGCAATACTCTGAATGACATCTAGCACAGTGCCGATATCTTTACTGTGGGCTTCTAACTCAGTAATAACCTTCGACGTTTGTTGCAGTTGCTCCGCCATAGCTTGAATCGAGCTAATGGTGCTCGACACGGTTTTATCACCATTGATGGTTTCAGCTGATGCCATTTGCGTGGCACTGGCGGCATCGGCACAATTGGAAGACATATCGCCTAATGTGGCGGTCATCTCCTGCATCGCCGTAGCAACTTGTTCTATTTCAGATAATTGAGCCTGACTGGTACTCTGAATTTGTTTACCCTTGGCGGCAGATATTTTGGCCTGTTCAGACACGTTATAACAGGAATCCGATGCACGCCCCAGAATCGACTTAAGCTCAGAGGTCTGCATTTGGAGCGCCAAATCAATCGAGCCAAGATCATCAGAGCTTCCACTGTAAATATGCGCCATCAAGGGGTTATCGTAGATATGCTTTGCCTTAGCCACTATCGCGTAATAACGACTCAGCACCAGATTACCGCCCACCAGCAATACTAGGATGCTTATCGCTAGGGCAATAAAGCCCATTAAGCCAATTTGCAGAGCAAGGTAAAGCATCGGCAGCATGGCAAGTAGGGCTAGTAATAGCAATTTGGCGGGCATGCTCACTGTACGTTTTAACGCACTGACACTGCCCTTTTTGTTCAGCTCTGCATAAGCCGTTTCTGCACGTTTAACCTGCTCGCGGGTAGGTTTAGTGCGCACAGATTGAAACTCGACGACTTTGCCATTAACTGAAATCGGGGAGACATAGGCATCAACCCAATAGTGATCGCCATTGGCACAGCGATTTTTCACTATCCCTTTCCAAGGCTCACCTTTTTTGATGCAGCGCCACATATCTTCAAACGCATGGGGAGGCATATCTGGATGACGCACCATGTTGTGGGGCTTACCTAACATGGCATCGAGTTCAAAACCGGCAACGGTACAAAAGGATTGGTTGGCGTAGGTAATATGACTTTGAGTATCCGTGGTCGACAATAAAATCCAATCCGCTGGATAATCATATTCTCGCTGTGTAACTGGTAGATTAGTTCTCATGAAACCTTATGGATCTTTGATTAATTCTTCGTTATTCATCCATGAGTTATCCATCCGTGAGGCATCATCACCCTGACTCTATATTCCTGAACCTACTTCTAAAACTGCCTAGCAGTGTAATGCTAAAACACATCTAGCATAGACGATAAAACGTGCGCCATGTAACAAAAACGTTAATGTATGAAAATCACTCAAAAATCATGATTGCATTTGATAAGCGTTTTCATTTAGAATTAGCGCAATTCCTTTGGAGACTAATATATGTACGTTTGTCTTTGCCATGCGATCACCGATACGCAAATTAAAAATGCAGTAAGCCAGGGCGATAGCTCGCTTGCTGACGTGAAAAAGCGCTTAGGTGTTGCCGATCAATGTGGCAAGTGTGCAAGAATGGCGGTACAGATCATCCAGAATCAATTAGAGCGTGAGCCTAATTATTACGAAGTCGCGTAAATTGAATCGCGAATAGGGTGGTAAGGGGAACTCGCTAACGAACACACTTTCGACAAGCTAAAACCACGCTGATTCAAGCAAACTCAATCCAGCTAAAGCAAACTCAATCCAAAAAGTCCCGCGACAACAAAGCTTTCTATCCGTCACTTCGTCTTAAATAGTTTTGCCAGTTTAGAGCGTCACTTCGTCTTAAATAATCTTGCCAGTTTAGACTTTAGATATGATGTTTTAATGACAAGCCCCCACTGAACTCCAAGCTCGAAAGCCGCGAATAATTCAATGGGGTTGCAGATCCACTTTCGAGCCAATTCTACTTACGTTTCAATCCTACTTACGTTTCAACAAATAGGCGGCTTCATTAAGCCAAGGCACGGCTTTTTTAATAAAGCGGGGATTGTCGGCCAACACATCTTGGGAGGCTAATACTTCAATGTCAAAGTCATCACTCAGATGCTGTTCAACCCAGGTTGGGGATACGGCGAAAGGAGGGCCAATTAAGGCTTCCTGCGGATAATCTAAGGTCACTAATAAGCCGACACTGCCACTAGGTAACAAGCTCGCGAGCTGCTTGGCATATTGTGCACGCATGCACTCTGGCCATGCGATCAACGCAGCGCGATCATAAAATGCTGTCACTTCTTGAGTGATAGCCTTAGGTAAAGTGAAAATATCACCTTGATACAAACTGATCTGCTCAGTGTGATAATGCTGATGCTCACCCACGGTCGTTTGCGTCATCTCGAGTTGGATATCGCTGAAAAATTGCTGCACCGCCAATTCATTCAACTCACAACCTATGACCTGATGCCCTTGTTCGGCCAAGAAACACATGTCTAGCGACTTGCCGCATAAGGGCACAAAAACCTGTGTATCTGCGGGTAATCCAAGCTTCTGCCAATACTTAACGAGGAAAGGATTGATGTCTTGCTGATGAAAACCTATTTGCTGCTGGTGCCACTTTTCATGCCAAAAACCGGGTTCCATGGGTGTATCTCTATTCGCTAAAGTTGTCCTTACTCTAATGACATTTTAAAGCGGATGCAAAGCTCCCTGCCATTCGACAAACTCAGCAATGTAAAGACTCACTTACTGATCTAACGTGGCTTGCACTTTACGCAGCCAAACACAGTTATCACATTGACATTGACGGCGTGATAAATGGTGCGGGCTTAACGATGAGTCAATAAAATCCACGGCGATCAACAACTGCTGTTTTAACTCGGCAATCGATTTTTCGTTCACGGCCACCAGCTCGTCGTTCTGGTTCATCCAGATACATTCCATGCCCTGATGACAAGTTAAACATTGCTCGTCGCTATCATTAAAAAATACCGCATGTGGGCAATGGGTCACTTCCATTGACTGCAAAATTCGCTTACGCGGATATTCCAATAGCTCGATCAACAAGGCTTTATATTGGGTGGGCATATGCCCTCCTTAGCTGCACTTTGTCTGTAGGTTAATTAACAAAAACTGATTCCATCTCATGTCCCAAAGATTACCTATAGTCGCGAGGATTTAACTTGATGTAAGTCAAAGTCAGTGACGAAATGATCGGTTAGGTAAACCTCGCCTGACGCTGATCACTAATGCCGCTCTGAATCCTAAAATAAAGCCAGCCGCTATTTGATTATCGCCCCCGCTTACTGGTTAAATGGACAAAACAAGGAGCACAATTTGCAAACACCTCAGCTGCAGCATTTTTATATTTCTGAAGAGCAATCCATTTACTTGCTCAAAGCCAATGATGCCCGTAAACACAAGGCGTGGATCCGCCTCTGTAAACAGCAGCTGAGCAAGTTAGGTTATACCGATATTGAATTGGTCGGCAAAGGCGCCTACGGTTTCGTGTTTGCGGGTATCAATCAAGCGGGCGATGCCCATGTGTTTAAGTTCTCGCGGATTAATCTGCCGCAACATATTCAAGATAGGCTCGAAGAAGAAGCCTTTATGCTGTCCTTACTCAAGCATCCCAATGTGCCGGGCGCGATCAAATTTGAGCGAGTCGGCAAGCAAGGCATACTCGTGATGGAGCGGGCAAAAGGCGAAGATCTCGACCAACTTTGCCGCCGTATGGGCGCCCTGCCCACAGCTATGGTCATGAGCATCGCCCGCCAACTCGCCGATATCTTGTATTACCTGCGCACGGGCAAGCCCTTAGTGCACGGCGATATCAAACCTTCTAATCTGGTTTACGACATTGAACAGCAACACTTATCGTTGATCGATTGGGGATCGGCGGTGTTTGCCCAGCGAGATGAATATAACAAGCCCGTCGAAGACAATGTGATGGCGTTAATGTCGAGCGATCAACAACATACCAACGCCCGCATGGGCGATGTGTACTTTATCGGCGAAGAGCAACTCAATGGGGCACTCTCCAGCCCGCGCTTTGACGAACAAGGCGTTGCTGCAACTCTGTATGCTCTTGCCTCAGGCCAAGCAAGCCGCTTCGGCGCACAAGTTATCTCGCCCACCAGCATTGGCTTACCAATGGAATTAGCCCGTACCTTAGAGGGCATGCTCAGCACAGATCCTAAGCAGCGCAACATTGCCGGCGATTACTTTTTGAAAAGTATGCGCCACAGCCACAGACTGCATTTACCAGAACTGCCCAAAGCTGAGTTACAGGGTGAAATTCCTGTGTGGGTGCAATCCCGCGACAAAGATGTTGAAACCGTCAGCTACAGCTCGCGTAAGTCCTTTTTGAAGGAACATAACGCCCAAGATCCTATCGCTAAGATGGATGATATTCAGCTCGAAAAATATTACCGCAACTTCCTCGCGGGCATGGGCGATACCGAAAAAGGTTTTATCGCCGCAGTGGGTCGGTTAGCGCAATATCCAATCGTGGGCGGTCTCGCGATCCACTGGCAAGAAACCGGCGTGTTTATCGACTCCAATCTTGCGATTTACGATGCAAAACAAAAAAGTGCCTTAATTATTGCGGTCAACAATATGGTAGATCTGGCGCGGGGAATTAAACGTATCGGGGTGTTTAAGGCCTGTTTCTTTAACGCCAAAGACACGCTGCATATCGAGCGAACAGATATCAGCGAGCCGTTTGTTGCCAGCGCCGATCTGCAATTGCCCTTTGAAGTCGGTGATGTGCCCACCTTAGAAGATAAGTCACGGTTACACTCTTACTTTGAAGACGGTAAAGATCCCGACGAAAACCTCGAATTGCCGCTGGAGATCATGGAAGAATTAGCCCGCATCAACCAAATTCACCACACAGGCTGCATCATTTTTGAGGCACTGCCGAATCACTTGAAAATCCACAGTTACTTGAAGCTGCTCAACCCCCGTAAGCAAGCGGCGTTTCGCGCCAGTCTAGATCGCATCTTGCATCATGTCGGCAAAATCCAAGGCCACGGCGTGTCGGGCTTTATGAAACTACCCTACAAAAACACCCGCCGCTTTACCCATCTAGAGCGTAAAGCCGATCACTTTTATCCGAAAAATCCAAAAGAAATAGGCGCCTAATGGCGCCTATATTCATCAGATTAAATCGGCGATCCCGGCGGTAAGGTCAATGGCTTAGAAATCAGCTTAACCTTAGCATCGGTTAAGCCCGCAGCCAGACCCTGTTGCAACCAAGTATAATGGGCCGCAAGACTTGCATTCGCTCGATTCGACTTCGCTTTCAATTGCTTAATCACAAACTGAGCGCGATCGTTGATCGCAGCCCTCACCTCTGGTGAGGTTTGAGGATCGTGCAACGTTGCCAGCACTTCATCAATCACCACAGCGTTCACTCGCATCCACACGCCTTCGACCAGCCCAAGCTTGTCCTCTTGATACAAGGTCGCCGCGAATAACTTATCCAGTAATGTCGTCACCGATAACTGCTCGCTATCCGCCATGGATGCTTGGCTGACACGATTCAAACGTTTAGGCATCAATAGCAAGCTCACGGTATGACGGCTAAATACTTCAGCCATACCGAGAGGATCGTTAATTGCGCCTAAACCTGAGTCGAAGGATTCCCGCGTAGCATGATAATTCCCCGCCTTTGGCACTAAACTGTCGAGCAAGATTTGCGGCACAGTTAAACTCGCCGCATCTAAGGTTTTAAGCAGTGCGTCTAAACCTGTTAACTGCAACTGCGGCGCAATATAGCTCCAGCGGCTGCCTTCACCTATGGATTGATAGTTATAGTCAGTGCCGCCAATAAACTTAGCAACCGCATCGATTTGATAACGCGTCAGCAAATAAATTGGCGCAAAGGCATCCGCTAGCTCGCCCAGTGGCTCATTGGGTAACAAAGCCGCACTAGAGAAACCCGCAATCGCCTTAGTGCGAATGTTGTCGAGCTTACCTAGTTGCTCGATCGGATCGTCACCACTATCCCACAAACTGGCATAGGCCTGACTCGCATCCTTTTGGCGAGAATCGGCCTCACCGATATAACGTAAGCCACGTTTCGCCACATCGGCCAGTAAGTCGACTTGCAGTGCTTGTTGGGTACGGGCATCACCTTGTTCGCTATAACCATAGGCGATAGCAAAATCATCCCAAGGGCCAACACCTGTAGTGTAAGGTGCTGAAATATCAATATCATTGCCCTTTAGCAGGATTTTCGGATGGGGATAATCCATCACAGAGGCATCCTGATTTGTCGAAGCGGCAAAGTTATGATCTAGCCCTAAGGTATGGCCGACTTCATGGGCGGCCAGTTGGCGAATACGCGCCAGCGATAAGGCTGTCGCCGCTTTCTCGGCCGCCAGTCTATCCTGCCAGCCTGCGGTTAAGCCTTTAGCAATCAAGTAATCCTGACGCACACGCAAGCTGCCGAGCGTGACTTGACCCTTAATGATTTCACCAGTGCGTGGATCGGTCAGTGCGGCGCCATAGGACCAACCCCGCGTCGCCCTGTGCACCCATTGGATCATGTTGTAGCGAATATCCTGCGGATCGGCATCTACCGGCAATAACTCAACTTTAAAGCCGTTAATAAATCCGGCGCGAGTAAAAGCCGTCTCCCACCAGCGCGCGCCATCGAGCAAGGCCGAACGCATCGGCTCTGGCACACCGGGATCGAGATAATAAGTAATAGGTTTAACGACTTCACTTGGCGCTGGGCCTGGATGCACTTTCTGTAAACGGTGGCGCAGGATAAAACGCTGCACTAAAGGTTGGTCAAAGGGCGTCGCATAGTCTTGATATTCATCTGACAAATAGCCGCTCATAGGATGATAAGCCCGCGGCTGGTAATCAGTATCGGGAAGCTCAACAAAGGAATAACGCATCCGCACCGACATTAAGGTGCCGTCGGGGGTTACCTGTGCGACCTGTGCGCCTGCGACATCGCCTTTAAAGGTGAGTTGCACATCCACATCGGCATTTTTCTCAAAGGATTTTATCCCTTTGGGTAGGATGACAGAACGGCTCAGATCCAGCCGATAATTGCCCTGCTCTGTTTGTTGCAATACGGAAGATACGCCGTGTAAATCATTGAGCACCAGATCGTTGATCGCCACCAGATCGGGCTTGCCTTCTATCACTTTGCCCTGCCATAACACAGAATCGGCAAAGGCTTCTGCAACCGCTCTTTGCTCGGCAGCGTCAGTCGTATTAGCACGATATTGGGTATTGAGTTGCTTGAGTAAAATATAGGGGCCTTGGCGTTCAAACTGCACCATGCGGGTCTGACCCAGTTGGCCGCGATCGAGACCAATGTCGTTCGAACCTACGCCCTGCGGCAAACTAGTGACCAAGAGAAAAGGCTGATTTAAGCGATTGACCTCAAGGTATAACTCTCCCTGAGACTCCTCGTAATAGAGATTAAGAAACCCTTTCGCCTCTTGGCTTTGCTTAATGATCTTGGCGCTAGGCGCGGCTGCTGCGACGGTAACGGTGGGAAATCCTAATAGCGCTATGGATAGGGCTAAGGCTAAACTTTGGGGTTTCATCTTTCCTCCTGATACGGCTGGCTGCGTTATTTACCTTAATAAGTCATTGGCATCTTTGATGACTGCTTATCTCAAGCGATTGCTTAAAAGTAAATAATGCGAGGCCATCACTGGCCCCGAGCAAATAAATTAACGATTCTGATGCTGATTCTTATGTTTGATCCAGTGATTTAATGTTTCAAATAATTCGTTGAGCACTATGGGTTTAGTAATGTGGGCATTCATCCCCGCCGCTAAACTCTTCTCCCTGTCGCCCGACATGGCATGGGCTGTCATGGCAATAATGGGCAGTTCATCGGCACTAAAACGCTCACGCAATGCCCTTGCAGCCGTTAACCCGTCCATCACTGGCATTTGAATATCCATTAACACAGCATCAAACGGCCGCGAGTCGATGGTATCCAGCGCCACTTGGCCATTGCCGGCCAGCACCACTTCATAGCCTGCACTTTTAAGGAGTTCAGTCGCCACTTGCTGATTGATAAAATTATCTTCCACCAGCAGCACTAAACCTGTGTGTTCGCCGTCTTCAACTTGGACTTCAACCATAGGCTGAACCACATTCAATCTCGGCTCATCGGCAAAGGCGGCAATGATCTCATCGAACAGACTCGATGCCTTGAAGGGTTTTTGCAGTACGGCGAACACATTGGCACTATCAACTTCATGCTGCAAAGGCTCTGCTGCATAGGCCGTCATCATAATAATCACCGGCCGTTTCGCTAAGCGGCCTTCTGCGACCATAGTATCTATGGCGCTGACCACATCACTGCCGTCCATTTCTGGCATCATCCAGTCGAGCAATAACAGATCGATTGGCGCCCGCGACAGTTTATACAGCGCTTCGGCCCCGCTAGCGGCAGTATCGACTTCGAAGTGGAAATCTCGCATCAAGGTCGAATAAATTTGCAGTGCAGTCGGGTTATCGTCAACGACTAAGGTGCGTAAACTATTGAGTTTTTCGGGCACGACGAAAGGCTCAATCTTAGCGGCTTCGGCAATCTCAAAGCTGATGGTAAAGCTAAAAGTACTGCCGACCCCAAGCTCACTCTGCACTTGCATCTTACCGCCCATCATAGACACCAGATGCTTGCTGATCGATAAACCTAAGCCAGTGCCACCGTATTTGCGGGTGGTTGAACCGTCGGCTTGGGCAAAGGCATCGAACAACTTATCCTGCTGATCTTTACCTATGCCGATACCGGTATCGCGCACCCAGAATTTCAAGGTAATGCGATGATCGCGCTCGCCGACATCTTCACAACCCAGCTCAATTTCGCCAGATTGGGTAAATTTCACCGCATTAGATAACAAGTTAATCAGCACTTGGCCTAAACGCAGTGGATCGCCCTTAAGAATGAGTCCCGCAGTCACTGGGGCATACAAGAGTAACTCAACGCCCTGTTCCTGTGCCTTGAGCGCATTGAGATCGAGGGCATGATCGAGCACTTTATCCAGCGGGAATGGCACCCGCTCAAGCTCCAACTTACCCGCCTCAATTTTAGAGAAGTCGAGAATATCGTTAATAATCCTCAGCAGCGATTGCGCCGAGAAACCAGCTTTTTCGAGGTAATCTTTCTGCTGCGCCGTTAACGAGGTGCGCTGTGCCAACTGCAACATACCGATAATGGCATTCATCGGCGTGCGGATCTCATGGCTCATGTTGGCCAAGAATTCACTCTTGTAGAGGTTAGCTAATTCGGCGTCTTGCTTGGCTTCCAAAAGCGCCACTTCGTTACTCTTATGGCGGGTAATATCCTTATGGGTACCGAGCATACGCTTAGGCTGACCTTCGGCGGTGAACTCCACCACACGGCCACGGGATAACACCCAGTGATAGCCGCCATTTTTACCTAACATACGGAATTCGATTTCGTAAGCGCCGACAGGGTCCGCTAAATATTGAGCACGGTATTCCTCAACGCGAATCCGATCGTCGGGATGGGATAATTCATCAATCGTCGACACAAGAGCTGGGAATTCATTGGTTTTATAACCCAGCATAGAATAATACGCTGGGTTACAAATGATCTGTTCAGAGTCTAAATACCAATCCCACAGGCCATCCTCCACCGCATCCATAGCTAAGTGATAACGCTCTTCGGACAGGCGCAATTGTTCGGCGGACTCGTATTCGCGCGTCACATCACGCCACACGGCAATCAGACCCTGCAATTCGCCGCGGCGATTATAGAAAGGCAGTTTAAGGGTATCGAGCAACACAGGTTTACCCGCAAGCTCAACCTTTTCTTGGTAGCGCAGCGGCGTGCGATCTTTTAAGACTTGTTCGTCTTCGGCGCGGATACGAATGCCCATTTCTGGCGAGGTCAGATCCTCAGATGATAAACCTATCATCTCGCTCTCTGTGTAACCCAGCATGCGTTCAGCCGCCTTGTTACAACCTAAATAGTTGCCTTCTTTATCTTTAAAGACAATGGCCTCGGGAATCGAATCAAGCAGGGATCGCAGTAACGCATATTCGCGCTCACGCCGCTCTGTGGTGTCTTTTAAGCGTTCAGTACGCCGCGCCACTAGCTTATCGAGCCGCTTATTCTGCTCCGCTAAATGGTGGGTATATTGTTTGTTTTCCTCAAAAATCCGACTCACCAGCAAGAACCAAGGTTCCCAGCCGCGGGTGATTTTCTCCGGTGGCTTACGCGGCTCTTGCGAGCAACCCTCAAGGTGCGACAGTAGTCGCGAGGCAGGGCTCACAAAAGATCGACGCGTCTGCCAATGCACTATCGTCACCAACACAGACAGGGCGATAACCACTAAAATAAAGGTCAGCTGCAGTTTTTCCCACGAGTCTTGGAATAGGTCGTCTTCATCCTGCAAATACAGTAAACGCCAAGGCGCGTTATGCAGGGCAACCGAATGGATGTAATAGCCGTTGCGGATGATGCCATCGTGGGCATCGAACAATTCCGACTCAGGCAAAGAATGCAGCTCAGAGGGAATACGTTGGCTGATGTGATAAACCCGATTGATGTCTGAGCTATCAAAATCGCTGTGGGATAAAATATTGTTCTGTTGGTCGAGCAAAATCACTGTGCCCGGCATCTTAAAGTAGACCCGAATTTGCCGTGCTAACGAGGCAAGCGTCATGTCTAAGTTAATTGAGCCAATGAACTCATCGTCCAAATAAACGGGCACACCTAAAGTGGTCAATAAGCCTTTGCCCGTGGAGTCGACATAGGCTTCGCTCCAAAACACACTGCGCTGCGGGTTCATTGCCGGGGTGGCGTATTGGAACTGTTTCTTGTTGAGTAATTCGTCCCTAAAACGTTGATCGTCATTAGACCAAGGGAAATAGGACATGATCCTACGTTTTGACAGGTAATAAATTGCCGAGGCTTTCGGCGCGGCTTCTTTGGCGACGGGGAATGACAGCGACAGCTCAAACAACATCTCAAGCTCTTGATAGAACTTGTCGCTGCGGCCATCGAGGGAACCTGCGCCAGTGATCCTACCCATGTTAGTAAAAGGCTCACCGCTCTGGGCGTAGCTAGGTTCTAAGGTAAAATACTGGCCGCTTTCGTTGAATTTACCGTATTGGGGTAAACGTTCTTTACGGACGAGTTCGCCTAAGCGCAAATGATCCACGGCGACGTTACGTAAGCTTTTTACCGCTCTAATGCTCGACTCGAGTAGCAAATCGATTTGCAGAACATGGCGCTGAACCTGTTCTTCACGCTGTTCCATCTGCTGCGCTTTTTGGCGGTCGAAAAACATCCATGCGGTCAACAAAGACATGACGATAACGCCAATGTACGTATAAAAAACGGCACGGTTGTAGTTCTTCTGGATCGGCGATTTTAGTTGCAGATCCGGCTCACTCGATTTCATCCACTACCCTTGATTGCAGCGCTTGATTTCAGCCAACGGCGGCAAAAGCTATGAGCTCCATATAGTAGCAGGAAGAAACTACCAATCACATAAAATAATTGCTGGATAAAGGCTACTCATACCACTGATAAGTCGATTAAAAATCTACTACTCCCTAAAACTAAGGCCTCAATATCTGAGGCCTTGGTCATTACTCTAAATTAAACCGACACTCTTTAGAGATGCTCTTCGGCGTATTCCGCTAAGCGTGAACGCACCACGCCATTGAGATACACGTTGGCGCTGCCTTCAAAGTCTTTAAAACGTTCAACAATGTAGGTTAAACCTGAGGTTACTGCGGTTAAGTAGTTAGAGTCGATTTGCGCTAAGTTACCGCAACAAATCAGCTTTGTGCCCTCGCCCATACGGGTGATCATGGTTTTGATCTGCGATGCGGTGAGGTTTTGACATTCATCCAGTAGCACGATGGAGTTTTGGATCGAACGCCCACGCATAAAGTTGATCGACTTAAACTGAATGTTAGCCTTCTCCATGATGTAGTTCATGCTGCCCGTGGGATTAACATCATTCTTGTGCAGCACTTCGAGCGTGTCAGTAATGGCGGCCAGCCACGGCATCATCTTCTCCTCTTCGGTGCCGGGCAAGAAGCCGATAGATTCGGCGATTTCTGGGGTGTTACGGGTAACGATCACTTTGTCGTAGCGATTACGCTCGACCACAAGTTCCAACGCCGCCGCCATGGCGAGCAAGGTTTTACCGCAACCGGCGGGGCCGGTTAAGATCACCAGATCGATATCGGGATCGAGCAATGCTTGCAGCGCCATACCTTGATAGACGTTTTTAGGTTTAACGCCCCACGCTTCGAGGTTTTTCACTCGCTCACGACCAAGATCTAAAATGTGCAGATGGGTGTCAGTGCGCTCGGTAACGCGACCGCAAAAATCAGACTCAGTGTCGATAAGGTATTGGTTGATGTAAAACTTATCATTTTCGAGATCTTTGAGCGGCACTTCATGCACTGTGTGTCTACCATGGCGCTCGGTGGAGACCTTATTCAAGTGCTCCCAAAAATTACCTTCGAACTGGTAAAAACCTTTGCTGAGGAAGCGAATGTCATCGATCAACTGGTCAGTTCGATAATCTTCAACCAATTGAATGCCCGCGCCCTTAGCTTTGAGGCGCATATTGATATCTTTGGTGACTAAAACAACGGTACGGGGTTGATGCAGGTTTTGCAGATGTAGGGCGGTGTTAATAATGCGATTGTCGTTTCCATCTCCCGGCAGGGCGCCTAAGGTAAAATCGACAAGGTGGTCAGGGAAGATTGAGAGCGAACCGACCGCATCGGCATGACCCTCTCGGCTGGGCAAAGGGACACCATTGATAATCTGTTCTGGGGTGGTTTCACCGCCTAGGGTATCTTCCAATGCCCTGATGGCAACTCTAGCATCCCGACTCACATCACTCTTTCGATCTTTAATCTGGTCCAACTCTTCTAGCACTGTCATAGGAATGACCACATCGTGCTCTTTAAACGAATAGATCGCCAAAGGTTCATGTAGTAACACATTGGTATCCAGTACAAACAACTTTCTGTCGTCTTGTTCCATGGCGCCTCCAGAGTGCTTCATTAAAGTTTAAACAAACTTTTGAGTCTCAATAAAAGTTACCCAACTCCTATTACTGGCAAAGCATATGGCAAAGAATGATCATAAGGTTCAAGTTGATAGCACTTTACTCGCACTTAAACCTTAAGTTGATATTGGCACCAAACTCACGAGATAACAATACAGCAACCATTGTTTACCATACAGACTCGAGGCAGTGTATAACCGCGGATGTGACATTAGCGTGACAATTTCATGTACTGGCACGACAATTTTGTCGCTTGTACAATTTGTAATCTAGCACTCTGGGAATTAGGCTCTAACGGGTGAGAGGGCGATTTAAATATCACGAGTATTGGTATAACATACGCGCCCTTTGTTAGAGTCCGCCTAGAAATGAGAATTTAAGATGCCGTTCGCCTTAGGTCAACGTTGGATAAGTGATACCGAGTCAGAGCTTGGTTTAGGAACTGTGGTTCAAGTAGAAGGCCGTATGGTCACTGTTTTATTCCCTGCCACGGGTGAGAATCGCATGTTCTCCCGAGCAGAAGCCCCTCTGACACGCGTTATATACAATCCCGGCGATTCGGTTGAAAGCCATGAAGGCTGGAGCCTTGCGGTCAGCGAGTTGACCGAGAAAGACGGGATAGTGATCTATCACGGCATTCACAGTGAGACAGGCGAGCAAGTTACCCTGCGTGAAACCCTGCTGAACCACAATATTCGTTTCAATAAACCCCAAGACCGTTTATTCGCCGGCCAAATCGATCGCCTCGACCGTTTTGGTGTGCGTTATCAGTGCCAAATGTTGCGCCACAAACTGGCCTCATCGGATTTGCTTGGTCTGCAAGGTCCACGCGTTGGACTTATTCCGCATCAAATGTGGATTGCCCATGAAGTCGGTCGTCGCTATGCACCGCGTGTACTGCTGGCCGACGAAGTGGGCTTAGGTAAAACCATTGAAGCGGGTCTGATTATTCACCAACAACTGCTGACCGGCCGCGCCGAACGTATCCTGATTATCGTGCCCGATACTCTGCGCCATCAGTGGTTAGTGGAAATGCTGCGCCGCTTTAACCTGCGTTTTTCAGTATTTGATGAAGATCGTTGCGTGGAAGCCTATGCCGATCACGACAATCCTTTCTACACAGAACAATTAGTGATTTGTTCACTCGAATTACTGCGTAAGAAAAAACGTCTCGATCAAGCCCTAGATGCCGATTGGGATCTGTTAGTGGTTGACGAAGCTCACCACTTAGAATGGACCGAAGAAGCGCCAAGCCGCGCCTATCAAGTGGTTGAGGCATTAAGCGAAGTGATCCCAGGCGTTTTACTGTTAACCGCAACGCCGGATCAACTTGGCCATGAAAGTCACTTCGCCCGTTTGCGTCTGCTCGATCCGGATCGTTTCTACGATTACGATGCCTTCCTAGCCGAAGAAGACAGCTATAAAGACGTCGCCATTGCCGCTGAAGCGCTAGCTGGCAACGCTAAAGTACCCGACGCCGCCATCAACAGCTTGACCGAATTACTGGGCGAGAAAGACATCAGCCCAAGTATTCGTTTAATCCAAGCCGACGGCATTGATGCTGAAGTACAGCAAGCCGCCCGCAGCGAATTACTGCAAGAATTACTCGACCGTCACGGTACTGGCCGCGTCTTGTACCGCAACAGTCGTGCCTCGGTAAAAGGCTTCCCTAAGCGTTTCTTTAACGCTTACCCACACGCCATGCCAGATCAATATCAAACTGCCGCACGCGTCAGCGGCATGATGGGCGGACACAAGTCATTAGAGGCGAAAGCGGCGCAAGCCCTGAGTCCTGAAAAACTGTATCAAGAATTTGAAGATAACAGCGCCAGTTGGTGGAAGTTTGATCCCCGTGTGGATTGGTTAATTGAGTTCTTAAAATCACACCGCAGCAAAAAAGTGCTGATCATCGCCAGCCAAGCGGAAACCGCCCTGAGCTTAGAAGAAGCCCTGCGCACCCGCGAAGGGATTCAAGCGACGGTATTCCACGAAGGCATGTCGATTATCGAGCGCGATAAAGCCGGCGCTTACTTTGCTCAAGAGGAAGGCGGCGCACAGGCACTGATCTGTTCTGAAATTGGTTCTGAAGGCCGTAACTTCCAGTTTGCCAGTCACTTAGTCCTGTTCGATCTGCCGCTAAACCCAGATCTATTGGAACAGCGCATCGGTCGTTTAGATCGTATCGGCCAGAAAAATGATATCCAAATTCACTTGCCGTACCTTGAAGACACCGCCCAAGAACGTTTGATGCAGTGGTATCACCAAGGGCTAAATGCCTTCGAACTGACTTGTCCGAGTGGCCACGTGCTTTACAGTGAATTTGCCGAAGATCTGTTAAACGTGCTTGTGGTTGATGACAGCGACGAGCTGACAAACCTGCTCAATCACACCCAGAGCCGTTATAAAGAACTCAAGCACGCCATGGAGCAAGGCCGCGACAAACTGCTGGAAATCAACTCACACGGCGGCGAGAAGGCAATGGCTATCGTCCAACGCCTCGCCCAGAATGATGGTGATACCCATTTGATCGGTTCAGTGATCCGTCTGTGGGATATTATCGGTGTCGATCAAGAAGATAAGGGTGAAAACTCGATCATTCTGCGTCCAAGCGAACACATGATGTTCCCAACCTACCCTGGCTTGCCAGAAGATGGCGTGACTGTGACCTTCGACCGTGACACAGCGTTATCTCGCGATGATATTGCGCTGATCACCCAAGAGCACCCACTGGTACAAACGGGGCTAGATCTGATCACAGGTTCAGAAACCGGCACCACCAGCGTCGCGATTCTGAAGAATAAAGCCCTGCCTGCAGGTACCTTATTCTTAGAACTCATCTACATGGCCGATGCTTCTGCACCTAAGTCGAGCCAGTTGTATCGTTATTTACCACCGACACCCATTCGCGTGTTGCTGGATAAAAATGGTAACGACCTGTCGGCTAAAGTGGATTACGCCAGTTTCGATAAGCAATTGAGCGCGGTGAATCGTCACATTGGCGGCAAGTTAGTCACCGCATCTCAGCCAATTCTGCATCCGTTATTTGCTAAGGGTGAGGAATATGCTCAAGTGGTTGTGGATGAAATGGTCGCCCAAGCCAGAGAGAAAATGACTCAGCAACTGAGCGCAGAGCTAAGTCGTTTAGAGTCACTCAAGGCGGTGAACCCCAATATCCGTGAGGAAGAATTGGAATACCTGCGCAATCAGATGCAAGAGTTAAACACTTATCTGGATGCCAGCCAGTTACAACTCGATGCGATCCGTATGGTGCTCGTTAGCCACGTATAGGCCCGAGCGAAACCACAGGTTTCCATCAATTAGCCCAGCCAAAGCGCTGGGCTTTTTTATGCCCTTTAGCTTTCGATTCAAAGTGGTTTTCTATAATAAGCGGTTTTTGATGCTCAGCGGCGTCACTTCAACTGACTTGGTTATCCGAAATGATGAGGCATGACCCTTTGGCGAGGAAAGTTCACTTTTTGGTAATTGTTCAGGTTATACTCAAGCACTGATGAATTTATGAGACTACACAGGTGGTTATCAATTCTATGGCACGCATTATTTCACTTCTCTTTTGCCTCCTACTTGGTTTCACTACCATCTCTTCCCGCGCGGCAGACCCAGCAACAGCTGCGCCAACGCCAGCCGAAGTCAGTGCTAAAAAATTAAATAACCGCTATTTACCCGAGAATGAAGTCAAACAAATCACCATAGACAATCAGCCCTACGATTTGTTAGTACGGCCATGGGAAGGAAAAAAGAAACTCGGCGCGGCAATCATTCTGCCCGCCACCAACGGCACAGCAGATGCGCCGGGATTGATGGCGTTTGTGCGCCGTAATATCAATCCTGCCGGTTGGGCCAGCTTAAGTTTAACCCCGCCAACTGAACTGCCTGCGGCCAATTTTGCCACCGCCGCCACCGAAGTCACCTCGCCCGGCGCCGCGCAATTAAGCTCACCGTCCAACAAACCTAGCCCTAAAATCAAGCCCGAAGATAACAGCAAACATCTGCAAGAGCAGGAAGACTTTCTCGTCCAAAGCATGTCGCAATTAGATGCGGTCGGCGCAGATTATGCGGGCAAACGCATTTTGATCACCGCCGACCAAAGCGCAGGATTATTGATTAGCCTATTGAGCCAAAAGAAGATTGCCGATCCCGATGTGCTGATCGTCATCAATCCCTATCGTGAGGATGAAAAGCTCAACCAAGCACTCGCGGAACAACTGGCGAAACTCACGCTGCCGATTTTAGATATCCAATCGCCAGACGGTCATCCCGCCTCATTAGAAACGGCCGCTAATCGTAAGATTTTAGCCGTGACCTTAAAAAGCCCTAACTACCGCCAAACCAGCTTAGCGCTCAATTTAGATAACGAGAGCGCATGGCAGAATTGCTTAAATGCGATTAAAGGCTTTTCCGCCCGCATGAGCGGCGCGCAGTAAAAACGGTGATCCAAGCTAATTCAGACAAAATAGCATTACCAACCCGACTGGCGATCTTGGTAAGGTTTCTGCGGATCTTTCAACTGACGCGTCGCCGCTATCTTGCAATTTTTGCCTAACAATAACCGAATCTGACTAATCGACTCACGGCAAAGCAGGCTACGCACCGATGCCGTCCAACTGCGGTTAATGCTGAGTTTGATGGCCGCTGCCGCATCTGGTGAGGTTTGCATCAGTTGCTGCGCCAATTGTTGAGCCGCTTCCATCGGCGTCTCGCTCACTTGGGTCACGAGTCCTAATGCCTGCGCTTCATTGCCCTCAAGCACTTTTGCCGTCAGGCTCAGCAGCATGGCTTGATCCTTAGGCATGATTTGCCTTAACGCGACCAACCCCGCCATATCGGGCACGAGTCCCCATTTCGCTTCCATAATCGATAACTTACAGTCATGGCTGGCAATGCGTACATCTGCGCCCAAGGCGATTTGCATACCGCCGCCATAGCAACAGCCCTCAAGTACGGCAATCACAGGTACGGGCAAGTTTTGCCAACCTAATGACACCCGCTGGGCCAAGTTCGCATTCCCCGGTAAGCCCTTAAACAGTAACTTAACCGCCTGCATGGGTGCCGACATCACGCTTTTGACATCGAGCCCTGAGCTAAAATTGCCCCCCGCACCCGAGACGATCACCGCTCGCACCCCACGATTGGATTTGATCTGTTTAATTGCACGGTCGAGCTCACTAAACATTAAATAATTAATCGCATTCATTTTTTCAGGACGATTAAGCAACACATAGGCGATGCCATCATCGATTTTGACTTGTACACTTTGGCCACTCATGAAATATTCCGTTACTGGTCAGTCCAGAATAAATGTTAACACGTTTGGAATAATTCACTAAAAGATATAACATGAGCCTGTTTTTTGACTTGAGTCAAAATATTGCCAATTCAAACATGGACTGAAGGCAACTTATGTTAGGCTGTCGCCACTACGTGCGGTAATCCTAATGTATCTTTCGATGAGATAGTCTTATCGAACTCGGCAACGAAGTTACCTCGCCGCCAACATCGACACTTATGTAGCACTGTACTTGCCGCTAAGGATAAAGTCGCAAACAAATGGACTCAATCGTCCTTTTTTATGCGCTACATCCTTGTTATTTGCTAAAAATTAGCCAGCTCGATTTAAGATTTTGCATCATATGATTCAATAATGAGTCAAATTTTAATGTCAGCGAAAAAACGAAATTAATCAATAATATCTATAAGTTACATCTAGAAGATATAAATCAGACTTGCCCGAAGAACGCAATTCGTCAGTCGGACCTGAAAAATAAGTGTTATCTTCAATTAATGGGCAAATAAGGATCACTAGTCAGCATGTCAATATCTGTACTCATCTGTGACGATTCCGCCATGGCACGTAAGCAAATGGCCCGCACGCTCCCAAAAGAGTGGGATGTGGAAATTACTTATGCGACCAATGGTGCCGAAGGCCTTGATGCTATCCGAGCCGGAAAAGGCGAAGTGGTGTTTCTCGATCTCAACATGCCAGTGATGGACGGTTATGAAGTACTGCAAACTGTGCAGCAGCAGGATCTCCCTGCGCTGATCATTGTGGTCTCTGGCGACATTCAAATCAAAGCTCACGAGCGAGTCAAAGCCTTAGGCGCATTAGATTTTATTCAAAAACCCGTTAGCGCCGATGCCATCAGCAACATTTTGCAAGATTACGGCATCTTAACCCTGACGCAGAAAGATATCGCCGACGAAGTCCCGATGATCAAAGTCGACATGCGTGACGCTTGCCAAGAAATTGCCAACGTCGCCATGGGCCGCGCCGCCGATCTGTTAGCTAAGTTACTCGATGTATTCGTGTTACTGCCCATCCCCAATGTGAACGTGCTTGAGGTGAGTGAGTTGACCATGGCACTCAAGGCCACGGAAGAAAGCTCGACCGTATCGGCTCTTTGCCAAGGTTTTATTGGGGCGGGGATTGCGGGTGAAGCCCTGCTTTTGTTCCATGATTCCAGCTTTAAAGACATGGCCAAGCTGATGGGATTAGCCAATCCTGAAGATAAAAATACTGAGATAGAAGTGCTGATCGATACCGGAAACGTGCTGATCGGCGCCTTCCTTAACGGCATTTCTGAACAGCTCGACATGAAATTTAGTCAGGCTCACCCTGTCGTGCTAGGACGGCACTGCACGGTTAACGATCTGATCCATGATAATTCAGAAAAATGGCAGCGAACTTTGGCTATGGAGATCAACTATCGGATTGAAGATCATAATATTCAATGCGATTTGTTACTGCTCTTCACCGAGGATTCTATCCCCACGCTTAGCTATAAACTCGGCTATTTACTCGATTAACCAGTTGGATTTTATCCTATGTCAAATGACCAAAGCGCAATGAACGAACTACACTGGCTCATCGATATGGTGCAAACCATAGAGGTGGGGTTAGTGGTATTAGATCGCCATTACAATATCCAGCTGTGGAACGGTTTTATGGAGAATCACAGCGGTGTTTCCCCTAATTCGATCAAAGGTCAAAACCTGTTTACCCGCTTCCCCGATCTGCCCGCCACTTGGTTAAAGCAGAAAATGGAATCGGTTTTTATGCTTAAAAACCGTGCATTTATTAGCTGGGAACAACGGCCGTACGTTTTCCAATTTAAAAACTACCGCCCGATCACGGGCCGTGCTGACTACATGTACCAAAACGTGACCTTGTTGCCACTGGCATCGCTCACGGGACAAGTGACCCATATCAGCGTGATTATTTATGACGTGACTGATATCGCCATCAACAAGTTACAACTTAAAGCAGCCAACGAGCAACTCGAGCGCCTAAGCCAAACCGATGGCCTGACTCAGCTGCATAACCGTCGCCATTGGCAAGAATGTTTAGACCATGAGTACGATATATATGCCCGCTACTCAGGCATGGCAAGTTTAGTGATGATAGATATCGATAACTTTAAACATATCAACGACAGCTATGGTCATGTTGCGGGTGATAAAGTGATCCAGCATATCGCCCACTTACTCAGCCAATCCCTGCGTGAGACCGATTGCGCCGGACGTTATGGCGGCGAAGAATTTGCAGTCGTATTACCCAAAACCAGCGGCGCCGATGCCATGTATTTCACCGAGCGACTCAGGGAAAAAATCGCCGCATCCGTCATTCTGTATGAAAGCCTGAAGATATCAGTGACTGTGAGTTTAGGTGTGTGCGAAATTGGTTCCCACATCACCAGCAGCTCAAGCTGGATTTCTTGCTCCGATAAAGCGCTGTACGAAGCCAAGCAAAAAGGCCGTAATTGCAGCGTTTTGCATACCAGTACCAGTGTGAACAAAACGACCCAAGACTAACATATCAAACCAATAAAAATGCCCATCATAGATGGGCATTTTTATTTAAAACGGTACAGATTAGATATTCACGTACGAATTAATGAGGGAAACCATCATCTTCTTCGTCGTCTTCATCTTCTTCGTCATCCATTTCATCACCGACGAAATAGGTGCCCCAACCGTCATATTCCACTTTCTGTTTTACCGCTAATTGCAGCAGTTGTTCTGCGGCTTTATCCAGTAATTCAACTTCTAGTTTGTGGTGCGCGACAGCATCGAAACAGAAAATAATTGAACCATCTTCCAGTTCCATTTCTTCAGCGTCGTTTACCTCAAAACCTAATTTAAAGGCATCTACTGCGGCTTTTTCGAGACGATCGAAATTGGTCGATGAAAAGTGATGCTCAATAATATATTCCGCATCAGGCTCTGAGCCATCGTCAAGCAGGGCTTGCACTATGTCACGATTCTCTGCAAGTTGGGCTTTTAACTGACTTTCAATAGACATGGATTTGTCTCCGTTAAGGTAAATCTGGCTCAAATTGGCATTATACCCAAACAACCTGAAGATGCAGGATTCAGCGGGAATTTAACGCACTTTAGGCAAGGCGGTTATTTGCAGACCTAGCGGGCTAAGTTAAAAATAACCAACTCAGCATAAAGTGCGTTAAAACCCGCCGGGACGGAGCGCCTAGGGCACTCCATTTCCGTGTTGCATCAATTCAAAAGGTGACCGACATTCTTTCATTGATGCGCCTTGAATTGAAGCACCCTAGGCGCTCTGAAACTCGTATCTTCAGGTAGCTTGGGTATATTATACGTCATCACTCGCGAGAGTTTTACCCATAAGTGCTGCCGCCTCTTGATTTATCTCAGCAAATCTCGCCGACATGCTGGCATGGATTTGCGCAGAAAAGTTTTTCACATCGGCTTTATCTAAACCAGCTGTCGGCACAGGTGCCATCATATCGATAATGACTACACCGTTATTCCAGCGATTGAGCTTAATGTGGCTTTGGCACGAGGCCAATACCGGCACAACAGGCACTCCCGCCGCAATCGCAGTATGGAAAGCGCCCGCTTTAAAAGGTAACAAACCGCGACCACGTGAACGTGTGCCTTCAGGGAAAATCCACACAGACAAATTCTTCTGTTTAATTTTTTCCACGGTTTTCGCCATAGTATCAAAGGCACTATGACGGTTTTTGCGGTCGATCAGAATATTCCCTGACAACCAATAGATTTGACCGAATAATGGCATCCACGCCAAACTCTTCTTGCCCAAACTCACAGTGCCTTTAGGTACCGCTGTCGTGTGAGTGAAAAGATCGAAGTTATTCTGATGATTTGCGAGGAAAATATAGGGGCCATCCTGCACATCTTTATGTCGACGTACAATCACTTTGATCCCAAGGATCGGAGCGACCGATGAGAAGATCTTGGCGAACATATGTACATTGTCGCGGTGCCGAGGTCTTAATAAACACACTAAGCCACCAAAAATAAAGGCAAGCAACAATGACACCGCCAACAGCATTGATCTGACGATTAAAAGCACGATTTACTCCGACTATAAAAGTGGCGACAGTATATCCACCATGGCTTTGGGACTCAATATATTGTTTACATCTGTAAGCTGACTTGCTAACAAGCAAGCAAAAAAGCCCATCGATATACTGAAAATCCAGTGTATCTATGGGCTTTTATATCAATATTTATCTAAGCGTGGTGCTTTGGCAGGATTTCAGATCCCGTTGCCTGAGGCGCAACTTTAGCTAACACAAAACGGATGACTAAGGCGCTCGCGGCCAAAGTCGCGACAATCGCCGCACCGCTGGGCAGATCTAACGTCGCCGACAGGACTAATCCTAGAACATAGCCCAACAAACCGACGAGGTAAGCGTAAAATAACCGACCTTTACCGCGGTACTTGTTCAGTGCTAAAGCGGGCAATATCAAGGTACTGAACACCAGATAAACGCCCACTAATTCAACCGACAAGGTAATGACCAGCGCAAATAGCAGATAGAACCCTGCACCATCCAACATCTGGGGACGCAGGAATATCGCCAATAACACCAGTGAATACACCACTGCCGGCAAAATCAGTTGTGACCAACTCACCCACAGGATCTGACCTGACATCAATTGCTTTAACAGCTCGGCGCCGTGTGGGTCGTTCGCCAGCAGCAACATAGCCGCTACCGCAGACAACACATAAAAGCAGCCGATCATTGCCTCCAACTCACCCGCCATCCGCTTAGATAACCAAGCGATAAACCCTGCGCCCGCGAGGGCAAACAGCGCTGGCATCCACACATTAGCAAACGGCATGTCTTCTAACCTGTGGTCCATGTGAGCGACAATCGCGCCTAAGGCGGCAACTTGCGCTATCGCTAAATCGATAAAGATGATGCCACGCTTAAGTACTTGTCTTCCAAGTACAATATGCGTCGACAACACTAAGATCCCCGCTGCCAATGCAGGCAACAGAATCGACATCAGTTCAAGATCAAACATAGGTTTATTTCACTCCATTTAAGAGGGAAATCACGCTGTCATAAAGGCTAAATAAATCTTGGCTCTTATCGTTGCCACCCACAGACATAGGCAACATCACCACGGGCAAGTTCGCTTTTTCACCCAGCCATTTTGCACCGCGCTCGTCCTGATAAGAGGCCACGACCACCGCCAGAATATCTCCCTGTTCAGCGCGCGTCAGCAGACTCGCTAAGTGGCCGCTCGTTGGAGCTAAACCCGGTTTAGGCTCTAAATCTGCCACTTGCTCGATACCAATCCAGTTGAATAAGTATCTGAAGCTTGAGTGGTAAGCGATCACTTTTTTACCTTGTAATCCCTTAGCTTGCTCTTCCCAACGCGGGACTGCGGCTTGCCAGCGAGTGGTAAAATCTGCCAGTGACTTTTGATAATCGGCTGCGCCAGCAGGATCTAATTGAGTCAGCTTAGCACTCAGTGCTGTGGCAACTTTTAACAGTCGCGTCGGGTCGAAATGGATATGCGGATTACCTTGGGCATGCACATCACCCATGCTGCGATCGACACTGGCCAGCTTATCTAAGGTCTCGATTTGATCGGCCGCGAAAAATAAGCCTTGATCGGTCGAGCGCACATTCGCGTTTGCCGACTTCATTTGCAGCATAGGCAACCAACCCACTTCAAGATCGGCACCAGCGCAGACCACAAGATCCGCCTGACGCATTTTGGCGATCAAACTCGGACGCGCCTGCACTTGATGCGGGTCCTGCAATGCCGTTGTTGCCGAATAGATGCTCGCCGTAGGAGCCAGCTCCTTCGCTAATGCCGCATATTCAGGTTCACAGGCAAACACGTTCAGTTCGGCGTGGGCCAAACCGGTATAAGTGATAGATAAGGCCACTGCGGCCAATTTAGCTAAATTAGAATTGATGCGCACCGTGAGCCCCCAGAGACATAATATATTGAATAGTGAAGATGTTATCGTCTTCAATTCCGTCGAAGTTAGTACCCTTTTGATTGGTATACTGGAAACGAACCGTCGAGAAATGGCTAGAATGCCAAGCCAAACTCACCTCAGATTCTTTCAACTTCTGCCCATGGAAATGATCGCCATGGAGCTCTTGCGTATCCGCTTCACCATAACGCACACCCGCTGACCAGCTCGGCGTGAATTGGTACACACTGCTCAGATACCAACCTTGGTGGTAATCTTGGCTTGGCGCATCCTCAGGATGTAGATCGACAGGGGTAAAATCGCTCACCCGATAATACTCGCCGCTCACAGTAAGATTTTGATATTTGTAGTTACCGTTAGGCGCCCACTTATAAACAAAATCAGCACCATAGGTATTTTTACCTGTGTAAGATGCGGCGTGGCTATGGCCTGCGTGCTCATCACCATGGGCATGCTCATCTTCATGTTCGCCTTCTTCATGGGCGGTCACTTGGCCATTCTCGTTACGCAGGTAACTTAAACCCGCTTGCCATGAACTGTTATCGCCGATGTCGCCACCGATTTTTGAGTACAAGGTATAAACGCCGACCTTCTTAAACTCACGCTCACCATGCTCATCAGCGGCACGTAAACTGTCGCCCTTAAAGGCTTCAACGCCCATAGTCCAATACAAGTCAGTCGGCGCTACGTAGTTGAAACGTATACCATCATCAAAATAATGGCCGCCTAAGAATGCACGGTAAACCACTGGACGGTCGGTGAAAGAATCTGTGTGTAAATGTTGGTTATTGAGGTAACCAATGTCCGATAGGAAACGACCACCGCGGATAGAAAAGCCCGCTGGCATCGCCATGGTTTGAATGAAGGCTTCTTCAAGATTCAGCTCAGTGTCACCGTCATGCATCTCAACCACAGCTGTGACTTTACCGTAAAACATATCATCGATATTGGCGCTCAGGGCCAGCTCAGTCTCACCTAAACCAAAGCCATCCGGGCTCTCGGCTAATGGACGCTCACCCGTTTGATAGTAACCATTTAATACGGCGCTGATCGCTGGGTTAGTGAGGCTCGAATCTTCAGCCAATAGGCTAGGCGAAACAAACGCACACGCCAAAGCCACCAAAGAAATTCGGGTATTTAAAACAGTCATGATATCTCCAAAATACAACTAGCACTCGACGACTAATATAAAGTCATCAAGAAATACAATAAGTTAAAATGTTTGAGTTGATTTAGAGCGTAGCAGGAGGTGCACGACTGCGATAAACACTAACGTGTTCAGAAATGGAGGGGGGTAAAATAAATTCGACCACATCGAAATGCTGCACGCCTAAATTGAACGTCAGCGGTTGGGTCAATAAAATCTTGTTGAGCTGGTGCTGATGGAAGCACAGGGTACAGTGGGTCTTAGCCCCATCGTCAAGATGGGTCACACTATGGGCTGAGGCGGCAAAAGACAGCAATATCAAGATGGCCGAAAGCCATATCGAAATCGTGCGTCTAATGTGACGTTTAAGTCTCACTCAGTCGTCCCCATAGTTAAAAAGTTGCATAAGTCTATGTCAGGGCCATAGCAAGTTGCAATAAGGTAATTACTTTGCAAAAGGTTACAAGATATTTGAGCAGGGTAATCTTAGCAGCAACTTGCCTCGTACATAACGGCGAAACCTTACGGGAGTGCTGGTAAAAGAGTGCATTTAAGATTAGCTTAAGTGAGTGTAACTATAGTGTATTTAGTTTTTATGTCAGCGAGCACAACGGCGAAATTGAGCTCGATATGGCGTCCGTTTTCAACCACCAAAAGGCAACTCTCATGCTAGCATTTTTTCGTGAAAACTTAGGGCTTATCTTAGGGATAGTGATTTTCAGCGTGGTGATATTTGGTGGAATTTATTACGTTGAGCATTCCTTAGCGGCCCAAGAACAAGTCGTTCAGTAAACCTAGAGTCACACTCTGTGGCGGTAATTCGCCTGGGTAAACTCCTTCTTCGCTATACCTTGAGCGCCCGCTAAAGGCGCTCGAATCATTTCTGCCTCAGCAGATTGTCTTATTGCTTTGTTATCGGTACTTCTGTCTTTGGTCACTATCATCGACGGGTTCCGGCGCTTCAATGGTGATCACTTGGTCCATAAAGTGACTCACGAACAACAACATCAGCGAAAAAATCATCACAGGGATCGCAAAGTGCCGCACTGAGGCATCAAAATAACTGTATCCCGCCGTAAACACACTCAAATAAAAGCCTAATAACTTAAGCTTAGCCAATGTTGGGCTACGGCCTAACCAAGCGGTGCAGTGAGGACAACGCACTTGGGCGTCAAAGCCTTTGCCTCTTTGTTGGGTGATGTCACTGACCTTGATGTACTGATTACAATGGGAACACAACATGAAAACACGATTCCTAAATAGCGATGCGCAAGTTTACCAGATCCCTGCCAGAGTACGGCCTGCAAATGCTGATAAAAGGCTAATCTTGTCGAAAATGCGGATAAAACCACGAGCCCTACAGCAAGCCAAATAAACCCCTGCGGCAAAAAACCTTAGCTCGGAAGCAAATTTCACTCGACGACGTTTTACAGTCAATCCGGCAGCCACTATCATACTCAGACATATTTCTATTTAAGATCACACCTATGCATCGCTACCTCGCTCTAGTGTTTGCCCTGTTTATCCCATTATTAAGTCTCTCATCCCCAGCGCAAGCCGAACCTGTCGCGGCAACCGAAAGTACATCAACCACAGCTGTGGCGGTCAAAGCCGAACTGGCTATGTTGCAACAGGCTATCGATACCGATATCCATAAGCTGAAACATGCCAAAGGTGAGTTGAAAACGATTGTCGAATATCGCATTCAAAACAAAACCTTACAGTTACGTAATAAGATTAAAGATTTGCTCGAAGCAACGCCGATCGACAGTGCTTTTCTGCAGCCATTGATCCAAGGGCAACTGAACTACATCCAACAGATTGATACCTATATCGATGACAACATTGATAAATTGGAGCTGCAACTAGGCTCGGGTACAGATGATGCGATTCTGCTCGATATATCTAAGCGCGAATTAGACAAAGACACCTATTACAAACAGCAACTCGAGACACTCAATTGGCTCGAACAGGTTGGCCAAGATGTTAGCGAAGCACAAGAGTCCCTGCTGCAAATCTTGATTGCGCGTGCAGATATGCTAGAAAGTTTAGTGACTTACACCCAGCAGCAACTGCAAGCCGCGGTCGATACCGCAACCAATGCCGGTAAAGATGTCACGTCGGCGCAAACTAGCCATGTGATGATGCTAAAGGAACGTTTGGCCCAAAATAGCCAAAGCTTAAATATCGACATCAACTTACTCGATGCTTTAGGCCAAGACACCGCCGCGCTGAAAAAGACCTTGTTCAGTGTGTCAGGCGATATTACTCAGGACGTGTTGAGCTTTGATGTGGCCTCGAGCTTAGTCGAGCAGTGGCTGAATACAGCGCAGGAACAAGCGATAAATCATGGCCCTACCGTCGTGTTTAAGTTGTTTGTATTCTGCTTGATCTTAATTATCGCGGGTCTAGCCGGCAAGTTAGCCAAACAGATCGTGAAGAATACCGTTAGCAATTCTAAGTTGAATTTGAGCAAGTTATTACAAGACTTCTTCACCTCGCTATCAGGCAAAGCCGTCTTTACCATAGGACTGTTGGTCGCCCTGTCCCAGCTTGGGATCGAACTTGGGCCGCTACTCGCAGGCTTTGGTATTGCGGGTGTGATTATTGGTTTTGCCCTGCAAGATACCCTGTCGAATTTTGCCTCTGGCATGATGATCTTAATTTATCGTCCCTACGATGTGGGTGATTTAATCAACGCCGCTGGCGTCACGGGTCGAGTAAGCCACATGAGTCTGGTCTCGACTACGATTAAAACCATGGATAACCAACGTCTTATTATTCCTAACAATAAGATTTGGGGCGACACTATTAACAACATCACGGCCGAGCACCAACGTCGAGTGGATATGACATTTGGTATTGGTTACAGCGACAATATCGAACATGCTGAAGCGATTCTCAAATCAATCGTCGAGGCGCATCCAAAGGTGCAAGCACTGCCAGCGCCAACGATTAAACTGCATCTGCTGGGGGAATCTTCGGTCGACTTTATCGTGCGCCCTTGGGCGAAACCGGAAGATTATTGGGAAGTGTATTGGGACATTACCCGTGAAGTGAAAATGCGTTTCGACGCCGAAGGGATCAGCATTCCGTTCCCGCAGCGCGATGTGCATATCTATCAAACCACGAAGTAACCTTTCTAAAACTAGCGCTAAAACCTTAAACCAGCCAAAGCGTTAAACCAGCATTAGCACGTTAAACCAGAGTCAAAGGGCGTAGCAGCAAGCTCGCCCTTTTTTATCTCTGCAGCGCTTTTGCATCTAAGCGTGAGTTTTCATTGAAATGTTAGTTTCGAATCTAAACCTTAGCCTAAACCGACTATCTCACCTTTGGCATCAATATCGATTTTCAAGAAACCCGGCTTAAGCCCAAGGCCTGGCATAGTCATCACATTACCCACTAAGGCAGTTATAAATCCCGCCCCCGCATGTAACACTAACTCTCGCACTGGCACCACAAAATCCTTAGGAACGCCCTTTAAGCTAGGATCGTGACTAATGGATAACGGCGTTTTGGCCATACACAAAGGCAAATGTCCATAGCCAAGCGCGGTCAGTTGCTGCGCCTGTTGTTTCGCCTCGATAGACAGACTCACGCCTGCAGCGCCATAACCCACTTCGGCTAAGGTGGATAACTTTGCCTCCAATGACGCTTCATCTGGATATAACAGCTTGAACTGACTTTCAGTTTCAGCGGCGCGAACCACAGTCTGCGCTAAGGCGATAGCGCCCGCTTCCCCTTGGATGAAGGCATCGCTAATTTCACAGCTAAAGGCGGCACTCGCGTTGACGGCTTCCATTAGCCATTGCAACTCAGCATCGGAATCAGTGGCGAAACGGTTAATGGCAACCACCACAGGAATGCCATAACGCGCCACATTGTTGATATGCCAGTTTAAATTTGCAAAGCCCGCTTCGAGTCGAGCCTGATCTGGGGCATTGATATTTGTCGCATTGCTGTATGTCGCACTGATGTTTGGCACATGGATATTTGATACATTGCTATCCACCTCAGTTGCCAAGCCACTATTGGCCTTCAGCGCTTTTAAAGTCGTCACCAAAACAGCGGCGGCTGGCGCCTGACCCGATTGACGTACTTTGATATTACAGAACTTTTCAAAGCCCATATCCGAGCCGAAACCGCCTTCAGTCACCACAAAGTCCGCCAGCCTAAGGGCGATATCATCGGCAATGATCGACGAGTTACCGTGGGCAATATTGGCAAAGGGTCCTGAGTGGATCAGACAAGGCGAGCCATTTAAGGTCTGCATTAACGTCGGCTTTATCGCATCGGCCATGATGGCAGTCATCGCGCCAGCGACACCTAAATCTTCGGCGGTAATTACTTGCCCTTGGATATTTAAGGCCAACACTAGACGACCGATCCGCGCCCGCATGTCAGCCAAATCATGGCTTAAGGCTAAAATCGCCATCAACTCAGAGGCGGCGGTAATATCAAAACTGGAGCCGTACTCTGGGCCGTTATTATCACCTAAGCCCACATGAATTTGCCTAAGGCAGCGATCATTATGATCGACCACTCGGTGCCAGCGGATCTCGTTGGGATCGATAGCCAAAAACGCTTGTTCAGATTGCGCTTCAAATTCTGTTTTACCTAAGCGCGTCTCGTGGAATAGCCGCGCCGCAATCGCCGCCGCCCCTAAGTTGTGGGCACTGCTGACGGCATGAATGTCACCCGTGAGATGTAAGTTCATCTCCTGCATGGGCACTACTTGCGCATAACCGCCACCCGCAGCACCGCCTTTTACCCCAAACACAGGTCCCATACTGGGCTGGCGAATACAAGCACAGGCCTTTTGGCCTATTGCATTTAACGATTGTGTTAAGCCAATGCTCGTCACCGTTTTACCTTCG
The DNA here is from genome assembly GCF_900456975.1 of Shewanella baltica. Classification (NCBI taxonomy): domain Bacteria; kingdom Pseudomonadati; phylum Pseudomonadota; class Gammaproteobacteria; order Alteromonadales; family Shewanellaceae; genus Shewanella; species Shewanella baltica. The sequence continues at coordinate 233,348 of NZ_UGYM01000002.1, read as the reverse complement.
CCGTGGGGCGTAGGCGTAACTGCGGTGACGATAATCAATTTACCTTTGCGTTGCCCCGCTAAACGCTGCAACACACTGAGCTCCACCTTGGCTTTGGTGTGACCAAATAGCATCATCTCTTCGGGTAACAGGCCTAAGTCGGCGCCCAATTCTGTGATGTTTTTAAGGCTTGCGCGACTCGAAATATCCATATCTGTCAGCATGCGTCGATTTCTCCCTTTCAGATACGCTTTGGTTTAGTATGAGGGGTTGCTAAGCACAACACTCATTGAATAGGGCGGATATTAGGTGATTGGCTTTAAGATATATAGCCATCGAAAGGGTTAATGAGCGATTCCTTAATCTGCATCAAATATTTTACCCTGCGCCCTATAAATCCAAAGCACACAGTCCCAAAGAGGAACAGCATGAGCGAGTCCCATTTTACTTTTTCTGAATTTGTTGCCGGTTTCTGGCGAATGGAAAGCTGGGACATGACGCCCATGCAGCGCCTTAGCCTGATTGAGCAATACCTAGAATTAGGCGTGACCACTATGGATCACGCTGATATTTATGGCGAATATCAATGCGAAACCTTGTTTGGCGAGGCATTAGCCTTAAAGCCAGCACTGCGCCAACAGATGCAAATTGTCAGTAAATGCGGTATTAAACCCGCGTTTGCCTGCCGCCCTGAGCGCTATGTTAATCACTACGACACCTCCTGTGAGCATATTATTGCCAGTGTCGAGCATTCCCTTAAACAGCTCAATACTGACTATTTAGATCTGCTGCTGATCCACAGACCCGATCCCCTAATGGACGCTGATGCGGTCGCCGAGGCATTTAAGAGCCTCAAGCAAGCAGGCAAAGTACAACATTTTGGCGTATCGAACTTCACTAATGCACAGTTTTCCTTGTTGCAATCGCGCTTAGATGCCCCTTTAGTCACCAATCAAGTGGAACTCTCGCCACTGGCGATGAGCACCCTACACGACGGTACGCTCGATTTGTGTCAGCAACGTCGTATTCGGCCTATGGCTTGGTCGTGCTTAGCAGGCGGAAAGATTTTTGAAACCACAAATCCACAGGCAGTTCGCTTGCATCAAACCCTCAAGCTCATCGCCGAGCAAGTGGGAGCCCAAGATATCAGCCAAGTGATTTATGCCTGGGTTCGTATGCTACCAAGCCGACCGGTGCCGCTTATCGGCAGTGGCAATATCGAGCGGATCAAGAGTGCCGTTGCCTCCAATGAGATCCAGCTCGATCGCCAGCAATGGTTCAGTATTTGGCAGGCATCTATGGGTCACAGCGTACCTTAATTTTCACCTCCCAAACGCAACAACCATAAACAACAACGGCGCCAGAAGGCGCCGTTGTTGTATGCATTATTGAGTGCGACTTAAAACTGCACATCGCCACTTAAATGCGGGCGACGGCCTTTGCTGTCACGTAATTCAAATACCATATTATCGGTGTTCTGCTCATAGCCAAATCCGACATCGGCAGGCATTAGCAGTGGCAATTTAAAAGTCACATCCACGGTAAATGGACGATCGCCAATACTTGGCATCAACTCCGCCAAACAACGGGCCTTAGACCACATACCATGGGCGAGCACGCGATCAAAACCAAAACGCTTTGAGAGCACAGGATGCAAGTGGATCAAGTTATAGTCGCCAGACGCCTTAGCATAACGACGACCTAAATCTTCACTCAAGCGCCAGCTTTGCGGCGTTTCCCACGCCATATCAATGGCTTTAGGTGGACGAACCCGGCGTCCAGCAACATCGATACGATATAAATAGGTGGATAGCGATTCCCAAACGAGTTCTTCACCCACAAACGCCTTAGACACAAATTCAAACTCTAAGCCGGAATCAGTCTCACGGCTTGTGGTCAAGGCGCACTCGAGGGAGAAAGTCTCGTCAACCGTCACTGGGCGATACACTTGAATGCGGTTCTTAAGGTGGATCATCCCAAGCAGCGGGAAAGTGATGCCGTCGTGGGTAAAAATCACCGCATGCAGGCGAAATGCCATCACATAGAGATAGGTTGGCGGCAGCACTTTACCGTCAAATTGAAAACCACACACCTGCGCATATTGGCTTACTTTAGTTTCAGACACAGTCACATGCGGCGCGGTCACCTTAATATGGGGCAGCGGTTGCTGATCCCAACCCGGCTTACGGCCAAAGAAGATCTTGCGATAAAGAGAAAACAGCGACGGCATCGCGTTCAATTCAACACAATATGCATTATTCAAGTCTGAGTACCTTTTAATTAACTATCCCTTGGCACATAAATGCATTGCCATAAATTACCCCGCACAGACGAGTAACGTCTGCTCAATCAAGTTGATAACGAGTGTAAAACAGGCCACGCTGCGTCTTAATAAGGGCTGATGCTGACTCACCGAATGGATAGCTATAGAGTCAGGTTTGTCGAAAACGGCGTGATTATAACCCAGAGGACAGAGTTCTGTGTATCCCTAAGTTTAGTAGGAATAATTACTACCAATAAAATCAATAGATTAAAATATCACGATGTAAATCTGTCCATCTCGATTCGGCAATAACATCTCCTGAGTGCGAAAAATTTACGTCTGTGCCACACTATCGTTCCACTCTCTTTAACCTAGTTATCACGTGCAAGATAAGAATTTTGACAAGCTCGCGCAAAAATTTGCGAAAAACATTTATGGTACGCCTAAAGGCGACATTCGTGCCGCGGTACTATGGCGCGACCTCGCACCTGCGCTAGCAAAACTGGGGAATAGAAAACTCAGAGTATTAGATGCAGGCGGTGGTTTTGGTTACTTTAGCCAAAAATTGGCCCGCCTCGGCCACGAAGTGGTGCTGTGCGATATCTCAGCGGAGATGTTGGCGCAAGCGCAAGAACAGATAGATGCCTCGCCTGAACCATTAGCTATCCAGCTTATCCATGCGCCTATTCAAGCTCTGTCAGTTGAGCACCATGGCTATTTCGATATCATATTGTGCCATGCGGTCGTCGAATGGTTAACAGATGCTAAGCCCACGATGGCGGGCCTACTCACTATGCTTAAACCTGCGGGATTATTCTCTTTGATGTTTTACAACAAAGAAGCCATGCGCTTTCATGCCTTAGTGTCGGGTAATTTCGATTACGTCGCCGCAGATTTAAAAGTGAAAAAGAAAGTGCGGCTAACACCCACTCATCCACTTTATATTCAAGAGGTTAAAGAGTGGTTTAGCGACTGGAAAATGTCACTCATCAGCCAGTCCGGCGTGCGGGTGATCCACGACTATTTGAAAAAGAGTCAGCCCGCCGATTTCGATTATCAAAAACTGCTGCAAATGGAGCTCGAGTATTCACAACGCGAGCCCTACATTTCACTCGGCCGATATGTGCACTTTTTAGGGCAAAGCCCCGCAGTTTAAACCCGCATGGTTATAAACCCTGTGTCCTAAGCGATTACTGACAGGTCTGTTTCCAGCAGGCGCTCACTTTGGCGCCTGCTTGTTCTAGCAATTGCACCACACTTTTATCACCCACAACATGACCCGCGCCAACCACTACAAATAATGGTGCAGTTATTTCAGTCGAGCCCATTAACTTTATAATGCCGTCGGCCATCACATGGTTTCGCCGCCAGAGAATTTTCTCTAGCATCTCAGTGTCGCCCTCGCCGCCCATTTGCTCCTGCATTATGCTATCAAGCTCAGCTTCATTACCCGAACGCCAAGCCGCAATTAACGACAAAAGGTCTGCATCCGACGTACTAATCGCCTCACGCACCATAGACCACTGCGCTTGGCTATCAAAGGACGCTAATAACTGAAATTGCGACTCGGCGGTTTCTAACTGATACACAGGTAAAGCCGCATGGCGGGCAATCAACTGCATATCAACGCCATAATCCGTGCTGTAACCTAAGTTGTTATAACGTATTAAGTTAAGTTGCGTGGCTTGCAGCCAAGGCGCAAAGGATTGAATCGACTGGCAAACATTGGCCGTGGCAGCGCAATAGGGCGTCATGCTCTCAACCGTTTGTTTATCTCGGCTCTGCCAATCTAAACCTTTGGTTTTATCGGCGCGGCCGTATTGGCGCAGCAAGGCATTGCTATCGGCTTTATTCATATCGACTTCCACGACTAAGCCCTTCGCTTTGCCAAGCGCGGTTTCAATTGGGGTGGGTAAAGGATAAAAATCGGCACGTCCAATATGAATCGAACCCAGTAGATACGCGCTCTTTCCTTGCCATTGCACTTGATAAAATGGCGGCTTATCGGTTTCGGCACTCACCGCTTTGGTGCTCCAACCCGTCAACGCCAGAAAACAGATTGCTGCAATTAATCGCCATTGGCTTGTTGCCATATCCTTTGCCCCTTATAATTCCTGCAAATTTTGCAATGAGACGCTGTTATGCCACATACCAAGGTTATAGAGCAACTGAAAGAGAATCTTCAAATCGCCTATCGCCAAGCCATAGACGCCGACGCTAAGTTAGATGAGCTAAAGAAAGCTGGCCATGGAAACTTCACCAGCATATTCACGGCAGAACAAGGTTTTATCGCTTCGAGTAATCGTTTTCTGCCCTATGTACAAGAGTTGGTCGATGACTTAACTCGCATGGAAGAATATGAAGCACTCGATCCTAAAGAACTCGAAACCTATGTACGCCAGCTCGGCGCTTTACTGCAAACGCTGCAGGCCTTCAAGACACAAAGCTAACCTAGATAAAGAGCTGAAACTCGCCAGTAGCCTTCAGCTCTTTTCATCTGCTATCCACTCAAAACCCCCGCATCGCTGGCGTTAAGCTCCCTCAAAATTGTCATCATTTTGTCATTTCTAAGTCATAGACTCCGCTCACATAGACGAAAGGGCTGACGTAATGACAAGTTTAGATCTGGCTAAAGAGCTCGATAAAATAATTTCTAAAGCGGCAATTAATCCCTTATTTCAGCCAATTTTCAATATATTAGAACATAAGATCCACGGTTTTGAAGCCTTGAGCCGCGGCCCTGAACACAGCCCGTTATACTCCCCAGTGCCGCTATTTCAGACCGCCGAGCATGAAGGCAAGTTAAGCGAGTTAGAAACCCTTTGTCGGCGCATTTCACTCGAGCAATTTAAGCTGCGTCAGTTCCAAGGCAAGCTGTTTATCAATATCTCGCCCAAAGCGTTGTTAGACCCTGCGCACCCCAAGGGCATGACCTTACAGCTGTTGCAACAACTCGGCATAGCGCCATCGCAGGTGGTGATTGAGCTGTCAGAGCAATATCCCGCCGATGATATCGACTTACTTAAATCTTGCTTGAATCATTATCGCAGCCAAGGTTTTTTAACGGCCATCGATGACTTAGGCGCGGGTTATTCCGGTTTAAGGCTCTGGTCAGAATTGTCGCCCGACTATGTCAAAATCGACCGCCACTTTATCCATGAAATTGATTCGACCCCTGTCAAACAAGAGTTTGTCCGCTCGATTGTGGAGTTATGCCAAAGCTTAACCTGCAAAGTGATAGCAGAAGGGATTGAAACGCAAGAGGAATTAGCCGTACTCAAACAACTGGGTATCGTCTATTGCCAAGGCTATTTGCTAGGTCGTCCAGAAGTGCTCCCCTGCCGCGCGATGAAAGCGACCTTAGTGCCAAACAATACTCAGATTCAACCTAGATACAGCGAATCGGCCGAAAGCCTGTGCACGAATGCCATCACAGTGGCGCCCGCACTCAAACTCAAATTTTTAAGTGACACCTTTAGCTCGCAACCCGCACTGCAGGCGGTTGTGGTAGTCGATAATCAGTTGCCGCTGGGGATTATCAGCCGCGCGACCTTACTCGAACTTTTCAGTACGCCCTATGGTCGTGCCTTGCATGAGAATCATGCCGTAAGTGAAGTGATGGACCCGCAGGTCATCCAAATTGAGGCCAACGAACCCTTATCTACTGTGAGCCAATTGCTGACCTCAGAGACAGCCAATACAGTTGCTCAGCAGTTCATCATACTTCGCCGAGGCAAACTGCTCGGCATAGGCCACACTAAAGATTTACTGCAAAGGATCACAGAGCACAGAATTAAGATGGCCCGCCATGCAAATCCTCTGACAGACTTGCCGGGCAATGTGCCCATTCAGGAGGAATTAAAACGCCTTAAAATCCAAAAGAAACACTTTTACCTGGCCTATTTTGATTTGTGTAACTTTAAGCCCTATAACGATATTTATGGCTTTTGTCGCGGCGATGAAGTGATTTGTGAAGTGACTAATCTGTTACTGAAATATAAAAGTGACAATTGCTTTGTCGGCCATGTCGGCGGCGATGACTTTGTGATTATCAGCACCTGTGAACATATGATCAGCCGTTGCCAACGAATTCTAGCGGACTTTGAAACCCATAAGCATTTGTTTTACAGCGCCGAGCATTGGCAAGCTCAAGAGATGCTCGCCGACGATAGACAAGGCGAAGCCTGCTACCATCAATTGATCAGCCTGTGCGTGGGTATCTTGCCACCAGCACAGACCTTTAACGCCAATGAACATAGCCTGTCGACCTTAAGTGCCCGGGCAAAAAAACAGGCAAAATCCGCGAATAACGGATTTTACCTGTTAGAAAATCACCTTACTATCGAAACTCAAGCGCTCAGTGCTTGAGTCTTGAGTGACCGATTTAACGATTGAAAGATTGACGATTAAAGTTGTGGGGCAATCGTCTTCTTTAACCAATCAGTCAACATTTTGGTTTCGTACATGAAAGGTTTGTCACTTAGAGACTGTATCCCCCCCATGAAACCCATATCCGTCAGTTTTTCATCACCTGCAATAATCACTTTATCGTTTTCTAAAACTTGATAGGAAAAAGTTATACGCGGTGGATAAATGTCTTTAATAATGCGTAAATCATTGGCGGTCGCGCCAAAGGTTGGGCGCATATCACCCGCCAGATCAACATCGGTGATAGTCATTTCAAGCTTTTGATTCGACTTTAAAATCTTCGCCGCTTCTTTATTGATGTTTTCTGTTAAGGTCTCAAATAAACGCTTCTCATAGCGGGATTGGATTTCCCCCGATGATTTGATATCGCGAAAATCCTTAGGACTTTGCCAAACAATTTTAACCACCCCATCTTCGGTGACGGGATTTACTGGCGCTTCATCGGCCGCCCAAGCCGCACTGCAACTTAATACACCTGCGAGTAAAAGGGACTGAATTTTCATGTTTGCCTCCAAGGCCTAGATAACTTTCTGAGAACCACAGTACAAAATCTAACCTGAACTAGAGCTTAACGCAAAACTGATATAAGTACAGCTAATGCTGTGTAAGCTTTTGTATAAATACGTAAATTTTATCTGAGAACCACAATTGACACGTATCTTTTTGTATCGAGACTGCACTAAGTAAGTGCATAGTTATCAATTTGTGAACATTTTACGCGCATAACCACAAAAAAAACGTTATCCTTCCGCTATTGTTTACATGGCTCACTTAATAAAAATGAAATTCCCCGTTGTACCTGTGTTCATTCTTATCCTGTTTACCTGCGTGGTTAGTGCGATTTGGTTTATCTCTCCGAGTGATAAAAATACCGGCCCTAAAACTTGGTCTGCCTTTATCTATAACCATGGCTATGACTCTGGAAAGTATAAAAAAACGGATAACTTTGACAGCTATGAGACCTGCCGCGATTTTGCTCGCGAACAATCGGCCTTTTACGACGATGTACCTTGGGAATGTGGTTCTATGTGCCAGTTCGATACACGCAAGCAAGGCTTTCAATGCAAAGAAATGAAAAATGAGCGCTAACTAACCGTTCAGCATAGGTTCAATATTTATACAATAAGCTAAGCCCCTCACAGCACAACTCGTTTTCTTTACCGTCTAAGGATGCACGATTTAGAACTGACGTGTTAAACGTAATTTTTAATTTGGAGCTTACCTATGAACCTAAAAACAGCAAATTTATCAAATTCTTACTCACGTAAATTCACTTTACTCGCCCTGCTAACAATCGGAACTAGCATTAGTCTTTCAAGCCATGCAGCGCCATTGACCATCAGCCAACAACAGGCGGTTAACGCTCATTTTAGCAAATTGGCTCAGGCGCAACATGCGGCTGAAAACCAAATGACTGAGCAGCTTAAGCAAGATTTTACTCAGCAATTAACCGCGCAAGAACATGAGTTTATGAATGACATCTGCCCTAAATACGGCATGACCTTCGATGTCACAACCAATGCCTGCTTACGCTAATAAGCGATGACCAAGATTAAAATGGAAAACGGGCGCTGAGCTCAGGGTATTGCAGCTTTAAATCCTTGGGCTTAGTGCTAAATTTTTTCCCCGCGGGCGTCGCCTTGCCCGATGGCATAAAGGGCAACTCATCACCGGTTCTATCTTCGTATAATTGCCCTGCAATAAGATCGTATTCATCCACAAAGGGATAAGCATAGGCGTCTCGCTCTGGCCAAGCGGCTAAACGCGCTAAAGTGTCAGGCTGATTAACCACACCATCGTAGATTTCTTTGCCGAGTGAAATCAAAAAACACCTGAATTCGGCAAAGGCATATTCAGAATCACAGCCAGTAATAATGTAAGCCGCGCCCCAAACCGACCACAAATAGCTACGGCGCATCTGCTGACCAAATATTTTATCGAAGGCTTTTAACTCTTCATTACTCAGTTCGGCGAGTTTCTGCTTCAGTGCTTGAGCCAAAGACTCCTGTGATTGCGCCGCTTCCGTACGCGTGACTAAACTCCAAAACTCAACTTCTGTCATAAACTTCACCTAGTAGAATAAGCCTTTCGCAAAAGGCTTATTCTACACGATATTAAGGTTATGCTGGACTCGGATTAGGGCATTTCCTACACTTGCTCATCTTCTTCGCTACCTGTCTACATATCCATCTATGCCTAAACGTCTTATGCTACTGATCTCTTTATATTGCCTCTTCAGCATTGCCGCACTTTTACGGGCTGTGACAACGCAATCCTTTGATGTATTCACCCTAGGCGTCCTCCCTGTGCTCGTTGGCATAATGATGCGCACGCCGTGGTCGAGCTTAGTATTGAAGATTTATATCGGCATGCAAACCTTAGGATTTTCAGCCCTAGGCATGACAGCGATTATTGCCTACCGTATTACCCCTGAAGATGTAAAAGTGGTTGTTTCTGGCCACAATATTCCTATGTTGCCGCTGACAATAAGCATTATTGTCATTTTACTCTTGCAGTATTGGATCGCATTTTCTAAGGTCACGAGTCATTATTTGACCCGTCAAACACGGTAATGGACATTTGTTGCTAAGCTGTTACTAATCGCGTAGCTTAGCGACCCAATAAAATACTTGCGACTCTTAACTTGAAGTAGACTATGAGCCATTTATCGCCCAGCGAACTTTCCATTCTTTTGGTAGAACCTTCAGATATCCAGCGTCGAATTATTATTCAACGCTTACAACAGGAAGGTATTCTCAGCATTCAAACCGCAGAAAATATTGAAGCGGCTAAAGATATTATTGCTCGCCACAAACCCGATCTTATCGCCAGCGCCATGCATTTTGATGATGGCACCGCCATCGAACTCTTAGGCTACTTAAGGGCTAGCGCTGACTGCAAAGATATTCAATTTATGCTGGTCTCGAGCGAGTGTCGCCGTGAGCAACTTGAGATATTCCGCCAATCGGGTGTGGTCGCTATCCTACCTAAGCCCTTCAGTGCCGAGCATTTAGCCACAGCCTTAAATGCCACTATCGATCTGCTCAGCCACGATGAACTCGACCTCAGTAATTTCGATGTGCAGGATGTGCGCGTATTAGTGGTCGATGATAGCCGTATGGCAAGAAATGTCATTAAACGTACGATTGGTAACTTAGGGATGAAACTGATTACCGAGGCTGAAGATGGTGCACAGGCCATAGCGTTGATGAAAAACAATATGTTCGACTTAGTGATCACTGACTACAATATGCCCAGCGTAGATGGCCTTGCGCTGACTCAATATATCCGTAATGAAAGCCAACAATCACATATTCCCATCTTGATGGTGTCTTCCGAAGCCAACGATACCCACCTCAGCAATGTATCCCAAGCGGGTGTGAATGCCTTATGTGACAAGCCCTTTGAACCCAAATTGGTTAAAAAATTACTCTATCAACTGTTAGAAGAATGAAACCAGAATAAAACTTAAGTCACGAACTGAGTAAATATTCTGCGCTTTACCGAACATCCTGCGGCAGCTTAGACGCAAAAGGCTTTCCAAGCGCTGAACCTTATGGCATGTTAGGCACGCTTATTTCAAATAAATCTACGGAAAGAAGAGACAATAAAAATGAACAAAACTGAACTTATCGCCAAAATTGCAGAAAATGCCGATCTAACGAAAGTAGAAGCCGCACGCGCATTGAAGTCTTTTGAAGCAGCCATTACCGAATCAATGAAAAATGGTGACAAAATCTCCATCGTAGGCTTCGGTTCGTTTGAAACTGCGACTCGTGCTGCTCGCACCGGCCGTAACCCACAAACGGGTAAAGAAATTCAAATCGCTGAAGCGACTGTGCCTAAGTTTAAAGCGGGTAAAACCCTACGCGACAGCGTAAACTAAGCGAGAAAATTCAAAACAACGCCTCCATTGTGAGGCGTTTTTTTTGCTTTCTTCCAGTGAAACCCTGAATACTTTTTGCACAACAAGAGTGCGCCTCTGCCCCATAAGCTGGCAAATAAAAACATTTCATTAACACTTGATATTCTAATATCTTGTTTTACATAGAATTGTAATAGTGGCATGTGATTAGCAAATCCCTTCTTAGAAAAAACCAAGATGCACTAATGACCACTGCTTACTTAAGTGCGCCAATGGTGAATCGATAAATAAGTCAATCGAGGGGATGAGCATGAAGAAATCACTGTATAGCGTTTTGGCCTTATCGACGGGAATGTTACTGGCTGGCAATGCCTTTGCAGCCGTATCAGGCAACATTGGTGGTACCTCTAATTACCTATGGCGCGGTGCGACCCAAACTAAAGATGCAGTCGCAATCCAAGGTGGGATTGACTACAGCCATGATTCTGGATTTTATGCCGGCACTTGGGCATCGAATGTGGATTTTGGTGACGATACGAGCTACGAGCTAGATCTCTACGCGGGTTATGGTGGCAATATTACCGAAGATATCAGTTACGACTTTGGCTACCTCTACTACGCCTACCCAGACGCTCCTGGCAGCATTGATTTTGGTGAACTCCATGCTGCAGTGACTTGGAAGTGGCTTGAACTGGGTTACTCCCATGTCATCAATGCCGGTGACGATGTCGCCGCCGATCCGTTAGATAATAAAGATCTCAGCTATCTTGCCGCGACTGTCTCTGTGCCTCTCACTGAAAAACTCAGCTTATCAGTGCACTATGGCTACTCAAGCGGTGATGTTGTGCAATCTTGGTTTGGCGAAGATAACTATGCCGACTATAACGTCACACTCAGTGCAGATACCAGCATGGGCACAGTGTCGTTCATGGTTTCTGATACCGATCTCACCGATGATGATGCCAAACTGATACTCGGCTATTCCTACAGCTTTGATCTCTAAGATCTAACATTTAGGATCTTACGTCTAAGCTCTAAGCATAAAAACGCCACCTTAAACGGTGGCGTTTTTTTAGCGTAATCAACTATTAGGCAATAATAGGTCTATTGGTTTTACGGGCAGCGACCATTTTCTCGATATATTCAACAATAGGCTCAGTCACTGAAATCCCTGTGGTTTGTTCAATCCCTTCAATGCCTGGCGCCGAATTCACCTCAAGGATCAAAGGACCACGATTAGAGCGTAAAATATCCACCCCAGCGACCACCAATCCCATCGCTTTCACCGCCGCAATCGCCATTTTACGTTCCACTGCAGTGATTTTAACCACCTCACCACAGCCACCCAAATGCAGATTAGAGCGAAAATCACCCTCAGGTCCTTGGCGCTTCATAGAGGCGATGACCTTGTCACCGACAACAAAACAACGAATATCACTGCCATTGGATTCTTTAATGTATTCCTGCACTAAGATATTCGCTTTCAGCCCCAAGAATGCTTCTATCACGCTCTCAGCAGCCGTTTTCGTCTCGGCTAATACCACGCCAATCCCTTGAGTACCTTCGAGTAACTTAATGACTAACGGAGCGCCACCCACCATATTGATGAGATCGGGGATATCATTCGGCTTATTGGCAAAGCCTGTCACTGGCATGCCAATCCCTTTACGGGAGAGCAATTGCAGCGCCCGCAATTTGTCCCGAGAACGCGCAATAGAGATTGAATCATTCGCCGCATACACGCCCATCATTTCGAACTGACGTACAACGGCACAACCATAGAAAGTCACGCTGGCATGAATACGCGGAATGATGGCATCAAAGCCAACTAATTCAGTGCCTTCGTAATGAATGCTAGGCTTAATGGAATTAATATTCATGTAGCAGTTCAGTGTATTGATCACAACCGCTTCATGTCCGCGGCTTTGACAAGCCTCCACTAAACGTTGTGTCGAATACAACTGGGGGAATTGGGATAAAATACCTATTTTCATTGCTGAGTGACCAACTTAAGCATGAGTGAATAAACCGTTCTGCGGCACTAAAAGCACAGCGACAGAAAAAGGGGCTGATATTTGTCTATTGCTCAGTGTAAAGCAAGAAAATATTCCTCACCAGACGAAATCACTATGCTATTGAAATAGTTCGAGACCTCTCACACTGGGAGCTGAGTTTGGGTTAGTAGTGGCAGAATATACTTGGCCTCAAACGCCGCGGCATCTAAGGGGCGCGAAAATAAATACCCTTGTAAAACAGTGCAATGGCGAGCAGTGCAAAACTCTGCTTGCTCAAACGTTTCAACACCCTCCGCCACAGAAATAACATTAAACCCATAGGCAAAGTTGAGTAAAGCAGCGAGCAATCGGGTGTCTTTTTCATCCTTATCGTAGGAAGCGACAAAGCTTTTATCGATTTTCAGCACGCTGATCGGAAACAGTTTGATGTGTTCTAATGACGAAAAACCCGTCCCGAAGTCATCGAGGGCAAAACGCACCCCTAATCCGGCGATTCTATCGAGCACTTTGGCATGTTCATGGGGATCTTCAATAAGGCAATTTTCTGTAATTTCAAGCTCTAATGCTCCAGCAGGCAGGCCTGTCTTCGTCAGTGTATGCACGATTTTATCAAACAGGTTCTCATTTCCAATTTGAGAGGCTGAAAGGTTTACTGCGATAGTGAATTCTTGGCCTAGGGGCTGTAATTGGGCTAACCAAACCTGTGCCTGGGTACAGGCTTGTTCAAGCACCCAATCATCAATGTCATCCATTAATCCAATTTCTTCGGCTATGGGCAAAAATTGATCTGGGGCGATAATACCATCCACTGGGTGCTGCCATCGGATAAGAGCTTCCATCCCTACCAGCTGATGGGTTTTCGCATTAACCTGTGCTTGATAGTGGACCTTAAACTCATTTCTTTTTAAGGCCATACGCAAACTTGATTCGATATGATTGCGGTAGCGCACCTCTTTGTCTAAGGCTTCGGAATAAAACTGGATCTGGTTTCGGCCCATCTTTTTAGCACGATACATGGCGATATCGGCGCATTTCATCAGCTCAGAACTGTTCGAAGCCGCTTCATTATAAAAAGCCACACCGATACTGGCACCGATAAGCACATCGTTATCACCGAGGCAAAATTCATCCTCAAAGACTTTGAGCAGTCGATTGGCCACTATCATGGGGAAATATTTATAATCGTTATCTGTCACCAGTACGACAAATTCGTCACCGCCTAAACGGGCAATAATGTCGCCATCTCGCAGCACTTCACTTAATCGAGCCGCCACTTTGAGTAACAGCACATCACCCGTTTGGTGGCCTAAGGTGTCGTTAATCGCTTTGAAATCATCGAGATCCAGTAAGATGACCGCTAAATAGTCGTGACAGCGTTTCGCCCTTGCGATCGCTCGATTAAGACACAGTTCAAAACCATAGCGATTAACCAGCTTAGTGAGCGAGTCGTGCTCGGCCAGCTCTTTTAGTTTTTGATGGCTATTCCGTAACGCCAATGCCATTGAAGATCTTTGTTTCGCGTAGCGAATCGCACGGGTTAAGATCCGCGAGTTAACCTCATCCTTAAGCAGAAAATCCTGCGCACCTAATTCAATGCAGCGCTGGGCCAGTTTCTCATCTTCATAGCGACTCAGCATCACGACCACAGTCTGATCTTGCGTCATGGCATTGAGCTTAATTAACACTTCTAACCCATTGGCATCGGGCAATAAATAATCCAATAGAATGCCGTCGAAATGACGTTCTAAGGCAAGATTCAAACCATCAAATGCACAATTGGCTTCGATCACATTAAACGTCAACTTTGACTGCCTAAGTGCTCGGATAATTGCCGTTCTATCGACTTCATCATCATCGATCAGTAGTAAATCCATATACTCACCTTATGCGGATGGGAGCTCGACTATTCGCCAGTAACCTTCAAGCATATTAAAAATATTGTTAAAACCGTCCTTTATGTCAGTTTTAACCATGTAGCCAGCCACATGATGGCTATAGGCTTTCATTCTATCTTCATCGGTACTCGACGTCGTGAGCATAAAAACGACAGATGATGAAAGTGAAGGATCTGAACGTATCCGCTCAAGAAACTCAAAGCCATTCATTCTTGGCATATTAAGGTCGAGCAAAATAAGATACGGGCCTTTAATCGTGTCTAAGCTGGTGAGAATCGCTAGTGCCTCAATGCCATCCCGCGCTCGTACTAAGGGATTGAGTAACCTAAGCTGTCTCATCGCCCGCTGCACGGCCATGTAATCCACATCATCGTCATCAACTAATAAAATGGTGACCTGTTGATATTGATCTGCTGCTCTCATAGAAGCTCCTTTTTCACTATTTTCTTAGGCCAAGTAAAGTAAAAACAACAGCCTCTGCCCTGCGATTTGAGTTGAATATTCCCACCTAAACTTTCAACTGTTTTCTTCACAAGTGATAACCCTAAACCACTGCCCTCGACTTCATCCCTAGGTTTAAGTGTTTGAAACATTTCGAAGACTTTATTCTGATAGGCACTTGATATACCAGGGCCATCGTCTATCACACTGAAGAGATAATGTTTATCCGCAGCCTCACATAAGACAGTGATCACACCTGTGCCTAAGTCATGGTGTTTAATGGCATTGCTGATTAAATTTCGTATCACCAATTCCAACAGTGCGCGTACAGTATGGAAATTTGGAAACTCCCCTTTTAGAACTAACTCAAACCCCTGTGGCGGCGCGACGAGCGCAAACATGTCTTCAGCCAGTTGCCGACTGTTGACCTCGGTGGTTTCAGTATCGACACGGCCAATACGGGAGAACATCAATAGCCCATCGAGCAATAACACCATGCGATGAATACGACTTTGGATCAGCCCGAGATATTTCTGCACGTTTTCATTGGTGTTATCGGATAAATCCTCTGCTAACCAAGAAGTTAACTGCTCGATACCCCGTAGTGGGGATTTCAAATCATGGGAGGCGATATAGGCAAAACGGTCGAGTTCTTGATTAATCCGCTCAAGCTCTTGCATGTGTTCTGCACGCTGGACTTCAATGCGCTTACGTTCAGACACATTGTTAATCGTCGCGAGAATGAAAATGCCATTACTGAAATGAATAGGCGTCAGCCCCACTTCTATCGCGAGTCGACTGCCATCTTTACAACAGCCAAATAAGTCATCCCGCATCGACATATTTTTCGCAATGGGCTGCACTAAGTAATTATTCATGTGCTGCTGATGCGCATCCCTCAGCGCGTCTGGCAATAACATATTGATAGAGCGGCCGAGTAACTCGTCTCTGGCATAACCAAATAAGCGTTCGGCATGGGTGTTCACTAACGTAATAACCCCAGCCTTATCGACCATAAATAGTGCGCTTGGGGAGGCTTCAATGACGAGTCTAAAGCGTTTTTCATTCGCGATTAGCTCAGAGGTAAGCAATGACTCTTTATATCGATTACGCGCCATGATTAGCACAGAATAAAACAACGCCAAAATGAATGCACAACCGATAAATTGCAGCCAGATACCTTGGGTCTCTTCCGATCTTGAGATAAAACGCGATTGTGATGAAATGTCCAAGCGCCACTGCTTACCGCCAATCAAGTCGGTCTGTGACTGATAGAACACATCTTTTTGATTTGGCAGTACTTTACTGCTAGTAAACATTAAACTGTCAACACTTGCCTGTGGGTTTTCATAAATGGCGAGCTTCAAACCTGAGAATCGATCCCCCATAATTCCTTGCATGAGGTCGTCCATCCTAAACGCCGCATACACGAGTCCAATCGCCTGCTGTTTCCGTTCAGCCTCCGTTGCCACAATCCCTTGATAAATTGGCAAATACATCAAAAAACCTGCTTTAGCATCTTCGGGTGTATCTTGCACTAAGGCGACCTTGCCTGAGATAGTTGGCTGACCAGTGGTAATGGCTTGATCTATGGCTTTGCGACGATTAGCCTCGGAGCACATGTCATAACCAAAGGCTCTTTGATTGCGCCAATCAAAAGGCTCTAAATACAAGATCACGCAATACTGATCACGAACTCCTTCAGGGTAAATTTTATAGTCTTTAAAGCCTTCGGCCTGAACTTGTTGGACGTGGGTATCTAATGTGTCAGGTTTAAGTAACTGAGCATAGCCAAAGCCTTGGAAACCCGGGTAATACTCGGATAAATGCGCATTGACAACATAGGTTTGCCATTCCTTGCGGGTCACATTATTCGAAGATAATAACAAGCCGACACCACCGCGTAAGACTTGCTCGTAGGCAAGCATTCTGCGATTCACCGCTTCGGTTAACTCTTGAACACTGTTCTCGAAACGCTCTTCACCCCTATCTCTAAGATATTGCTCCAGCACATACCAAGAGATGCCCATAAAAAGTAAAGCAGCGACAATCATCAGCCAGCTAGAGCTCAGCACGCTAAAGTAGATATTATTTGATGGGCTATGCGATTTAGAAAACTCATCCTTGTCCATATGAGCCAATTCCCTAGCAAACGAACAGCAATAAACAATGTTACAAGTGTTGTTGTAATTACGCCTAAATTCAAGTTTATCCTACTATTTAACTAGGAATTAACCCGAATATATCGATGACGATGTTGTGCTCTCAATCACAAAATAAGCAAGAACTAAATTAATCAAATAGGCAATCCCAGTCTTGGCTTGACGCTAAACCGCAGCGGGCTGAATTATCCGGCTCACGGGCAGAAAATTTTACCCTGACTACCAAAATTATTTGCTTTTCTACCATACTCTTTTTAGTTAGAAAGTCGTTAGGAACAACAAGAGGAATTCGTTATGGCTCATATTACTGAAGTCGTGCCCAACGATACTGAACTTGAGGCAATGACCACACCGAGAAACAGCAAAGCCGCTGAGGCAATGCAACATAGACGTGAAGTCAAAAAGCGTTTAGAAGACTACCTCGAACGGGCGGAGTTAAAGCGGGCATTAGGAGATGACGATTTTTTCTAGCCTATTTGATCTCACTATCTAGTGGGCAAAATTAGGGTGATGCTGCGTTAAATCGCAGAGTGTTTATCTAGAACTCACACAGTTCGTGTCCACTCAGACCTAATATCTCACCCAGCCCTTAGTGCTGGGTGTGACTTTGTTTAGTCCTCTTAATCACCACCTTCAAAGCTACATCATCCTTGTCACTTTTTACCGCTTTTATAGGCTTGAGTTTTAATCAGCAACCATTCGGCCTTAGCACCTAAGTAAACGTAAGCACCTAATCCTACGAGTAAACCGACAACGGCTAACATCATCCAGATCGCGGGTTCAATATATTGTTTCTCACCGAGTGACGCCTTGAACATAGTCAATAAGGCCTCAATGGAAATGGCAATGAGGATGGTAGAAACAAACCGCGTAATGGTTCGCCGCGTTGAGCTGTGGCGAAAGATATCCTTATGCATTAGGACTTCTTCTTCGAGAATGGTTTTCCCGAGATCGAAAATCGCTAAAGCTAACGTCATAAAAATAATGATCCCAAAAGGTTGCAGCGGATCTTGGCCAATTCGCTCGACCGTAAAGAGTCCGTAAATATCCCTCAGTGCGGTCCAGAGCAATACCGTGACCAGCACAAACAACCCAGCCACAATCACGCCATAAACCGCTTTAAATGCCGGCGTTACACGCCGCCGTGCACTGTCGCCCATCATAAATTCAATCAAACGGGTCAAGTCCACATCCACCACTAAATAACCCAATTTTTGCTCCTGTTGATAAATGGCTAAGGAGGCAGAAAGGCATAAATTACCGCTGGCATTGGATAAATAGGGACGCGTAATGTTCACGCCATCGGACTCATCACGATTAATGAAATAGGGTCTTTGGCTGCGATCGCGATTGCCACCTAACGGAATTAACTCGATCTGATGGTCTACCACGGCGATATTTTGGCTTATCTGCAATCCTTGACTATCGAGTAAATACATCAGTTCAACAAAGGGATAGCTCTTTGCAATTCCTTTCATCGCTTTGACATCGACCTTAGGTTGTTTAAATAACTCGGCGTCGGCAATCCCTGTAAGAATCGATTCCATCAGTTCATGCACAGTGGCCTCGTATTCGTGATACCGCTCGATCACACTCAAATAACTCATCGCTGCCATGTTTCGCTCCAATCAACCGATTTCTAAGTCCAGAACAAAGCAGCTTTAATGCCATATCAATAAAATAATATTAAACAAATAGTTACCAATTCATGACTCATAAACACAGCGCTAAAATAGTTACAGGTGCACCAAAATGATTCACAAAACCGATAACAGTTAATTTATGTAATCGGTATATTTCCTCAGCTAGCCTGCGAATCAATATGAATAAATGAGGTTTAAGGCTATGATTAGCCACATCTCTCTCGCTGAAATTACCTGCAGGATATACGGGAATGTCTGAGTCGTTAGCCCAATATCAACAAGATCTACGCCGTTTTTCCGATGAATTAATTCGCATCCAAACGCCAATAAAAATCTTAGATGCCATCAAATGGCCGCGGGAAATGGAGGAGCGCTTTCTCTCGAATAAGGGCACTGTACTTCCGGCTATCAAGCAAGAGTTCTATCAAAACATTGCCTTACCTTTTGACCCCGTCAAAACCCACGCAGAACTCGCCTCCCTAAAACAGGATATCCATAGACGTTTAGGTAAACGGGATAAACTCGGCAAGATATTGGTGGCTAACGTCGATCAATATCGCCTTGTGGTCGATATGCTCGAAAACAGAGGCACGCCGACCTTTGGTAAACTTAGCCAAGAATTATACGGCAGCGCGAGTCACAGATTGCACGGCGATCGTCATACGCTGCGACAGTTAGGCGATAAACTCAGTTATATCTTCTCGCTGCCGGCAGCGAGACACATGAATAAACATCATCCTAAGATTATTAGCGCCCCCGAAGCGGTTCACGTGCTCAGTCAACGCTTAGAGAAATACTTCCATAGCGATGACATGCGCGTGCGCCTCAGTGACGGTATCGTCTCCGATGCCGCTGTAGGTGGCGATACCGTTAAGCTCAATAGCAAAGCCATGTTCAGCGAGTCGGATCTCAATGTATACGAGGTTCACGAAGGTTGGGTGCATGTCGGCACAACGCTAAATGGTCGAGCCCAACCCCACGCCACTTGGCTCAGTGTCGGTTCGCCGCGGGTAGCCGCGACTCAAGAGGGTTTAGCTGTTTTACTGGAAATGCTGACCCTAAGTTCAAATCCGGGACGAGCTCGGCGTATTAGCGATCGTGTCGCCGCGGTCGATATGGCAGAAAATGGCGCCGACTTTATTGAAGTATTTAATTATTTCAGAGGATTAAACCTGAGTGCGACCGACAGTTATCGCGTCACCCAAAGGGTTTTCCGTGGGGGTATGGTAGAAGGTGGTAGCTTCTTCACTAAGGATATTTCCTATGTGCGCGGCTATGTGGAAAACATTAACTTTATCCGCAGTGCTATCACCTCGGGCCTTCCCGAACTTATCCCTATGTTATTCCTCGGTAAATTGGCGATCGAAGATATCCCGGTGTTATACCAAGCTTGCCAAGAGGGCATACTAACGACACCGAAATATTTACCGCCCATGTTCGATAACTTTAGTGGTCTTTATGCTTGGTTTGGTTTTGCTTCAGGCTTAGCAGGAATCGATTTGAAAGGCGTACAACGTCACTTCACTCGCCTGTTTAAAGATGTACCGAACGTCGAACCAGCCTTTGAGTTCCTCGACGATACTGAGTTCGACAACAACTCGGATTAATACGTAAATATTATTGATTTAAATGAAAAAAGCTCACAACTAGGTGAGCTTTTTTATTCTAACGTGACTCAACTTTATTCATCAGATTAAGATTGGGCCTTTGCTGCTTCATCGGCACGCTTTTTAATGAAGTATTCCCGCGTTAAACCAAAGACCACAGGGCTTAACAGTGCCAAGGCGATTAAGTTGGGAATGGCCATCATGGCGTTTAAGGTATCAGCCAATAACCAAATAAAATCTAACGAGCTAACGGCGCCTAGTGGCACGGCTATGGTCCATAGCAACCTAAAAGGTTTTACCGCTTTGATACCAAAGAGATACTGCACACATTTTTCGCTGTAGAAGCTCCAACCAATAATGGTGGTGAAGGCAAAGATAGACAAGGCGATAGCCACGATATAATTACCCAGAGGCAAGGCATGGGAGAAAGCGTATGACGTCAGCGCGGCGCCATTTTCACCCGAGGTCCAAGAGCCTGAAACCACAATTGCCAGCCCTGTAATCGAACAGACCACGATAGTATCGATAAAGGTGCCGAGCATAGCCACCAGCCCTTGCGCCACGGGATTATTGGTTTGTGCCGCAGCATGGGCTATCGGCGCGCTACCTAAACCCGCTTCGTTGGAGAATACGCCGCGCGCTACACCAAAACGAATCGCCGCCCACACAGCGGCACCGGCAAAACCACCTTGGGCCGCAACAGGATTAAAAGCACTGTGAATAATTAAGGCGAATGCCGCTGGCACATCTTGAATATGCACCACCAACACACCTAGGCCAGCAGTGATATAAAAAATCGTCATAAATGGCACTAACTTACCGGCGACTTCAGCGATACGCTTAATGCCACCCATCAATACCGCGCCGACCAGCAGCATCATCACCACGCCAGACACCCAAGCCGGAACGCCGAAGTTACTGCTTAATGCTGCTGCCACTGAGTTGGCTTGTACCGTGTTGCCAATACCAAAGCCAGCAAGTGATCCAAAAATCGCAAACAGTGTGCCCAACCAAGCCCACTTTTTACCGAGACCATTTTTAATGTAATACATAGGGCCACCGACATGGTTACCCTGATCGTCCACTTCACGGAATTTAACCGCCAGCACAGCCTCAGAATACTTAGTCGCCATGCCCACTAATGCGGTGCACCACATCCAAAATAACGCGCCTGGGCCACCGACAAAAATCGCCGTCGCCACGCCAGCGATATTACCCGTACCAATAGTGGCTGAAAGCGAAGTCATCAGTGCATTAAACGGACTCACATCCCCTTTCACATTTTTATCTTTGTCGGGAATACGGCCAGACCAGAGTAACTTAAAGCCTGTGCCTAACTTCAGAATAGGCATTAATCTCAGCCCGAGGGAAAGAAACAAACCAACGCCTAAGATCATCACCAACATAGGTGTGCCCCAGACAAAGCCATTAATCAGGCCAACAAACTCCGTAATCGCTTCCATTCAAACCTCGTGATTGCTTGTTATTGTTATAGTTTGACTGACGCCGTCGGATTAGGACTTGGCCTAATGAACACGACATATCAAGGAGCCAATCTAACAGTTGCACCTCAGATTACAACGAATAGTTAACAATTGGAAATCTAAATCATGTGCTAATTTATTTGAAATGGATTGGCACGCAGAGTCGCTGTCGAGCGGTGAGATATTGATTTTCAACACAAATAAAAACTCCCCGCATTGAGTATGTAGGGAGTTTATCGAGCAGTACGTCGCTAAGTAGGATGGTTAACTTAAGCTGGTTTCCACACTAACTGTGGCAGCGCGGTTAAATCTAACCTGTCGCCATGGGTCGCAATCGCGGTGGCTTGAGGTTTAGTCTTAGGATCTTGGTTAACCACATCGACCAATCCATGCTGCGCATCGGGTTCTCCGTGGACTAAAATCAGCGGCGGTTGGCCTTCAAAGTGGCGATACCAACGTAATAACTCAGCTTGATCCGCATGGGCAGAAAGCCCGCCAACTGTGTGTAATTTTGCCGCGACTTTGATGCTATTTCCGTGGATAGTCAGCTCCCCAACACCGTCGACCAAGGCACGTCCCGGTGTGCCAAGGGCTTGATAACCACAGATAATCACATCGCATTCAGGACGCCATAAATTGTGCTCTAAGTGGCTACGAATACGCCCACCGTTACACATGCCGCTCCCCGCAATAATGATCAATCCCTTATGCACTTCATTCAGCGCCATCGACTCTTCGGTCGTCTGGATAAATTCGACATTCGACAACAGCGGATGCTGCCCAGGATGTTGGCGGGTAAAGCGTTTAAAATCCTCATCCATCAGCGGATAATTATTGACGTAGACGCGAGTCGCCTCAATCGCCATGGGGCTATCTAGGCAGATTTTCCAGCGACCGAGATCCCATTCTTTAGCATATAAATGAAAGAGATATAATAACTCCTGCGCCCGTCCAACCGAGAAAGCTGGCAGCAAGATATTGCCTTGGCTCTCGTTGACTGTCTTAGCAAAAATGTCTTTCAACTCGGCTAAGGTTTCCGTCCAACTACGGTGAAAACGGTTGCCGTAGGTGCTTTCCATTAACACTAAATCCGCCGTATCCACTAAGGTCGGATTGCGTAAAATCGGCATCCCCGCACGGCCAAGATCGCCACTGAAGACGACTTTCTTCTGGGACTTGCCCTCGCCTAACCATAGCTCGACTAAGGCCGAACCTAAAATATGCCCCGCATCTGAGAGACAAATATCCACATGGGGAATAACTTGAGTTACTTGGCCGTATTCCAGCGGTACAAATTGGGTAATGGCTTGTTCGGCATCTTCAACAGTGAAAAGCGGTTCTAGGGGTTCAAGATCATGTTTAGCGCGCTTTTTATTGACCCTTTCGGTGTCGCGAGTCTGCAGCATGGCCGCATCTTTGAGCATAATGGCGCACAGTTCTGCCGTGGCTTTATGGGTGTAGATTGGCCCATCAAAACCCGCTTTAACTAAGAGTGGTAAACGCCCTGAATGGTCGATATGGGCATGGCTGAGCACAACAGCGGAAATAGACTCAGGGTCGAAGGCGAAGGGATCATGATTACGCAGTTCATCCGCTTTACCACCTTGGATCAAACCACAATCAAGCAATAAGTGTTCATGATCGACCGAGAGTAAATGGCACGAGCCGGTCACTTCCTCTGTCGCTCCTAAAAACTGCAGTGTCATTCGCATGGTGTCCCTCCAACGTTTTTACCTTGTATAAAGCTAGACTATGCCCTTATTCCTCAAAGAAAAAGAATTAATTGGTCGCATGCGAGCAATGTCAACTTTCGCAGTAACACTCAAGCATCAATAACCTAATAAAGGGTATAACTGCCCTTGACGCACGGTTTTATCGGCATGGGTAAGTGTGCCATCACGCTGCCATTGTTCGAGCAAGAACTGCAACGGCGCTTTGACCTCAGCGGCCGTCATACCAGCGCGAATACTCGGGTTATAGAGCAGTTTAAGCAGAATGAAATCGAGCCCTGTGAGTAAATCCTGCGGGGTTTTATCGTTAAAGATGGAGGGAAATACTTTTTCAGAATCATTGGGTAGCCCAAGCACTTGAGTAATTTCCTCAACTACACAAGCCACTAACTTACCGTGCATTTGCGCCTGATCGACGGGAATGATCACCCATGCGCGTTCAATTTCACTCTTAGCATTAAGGGCAAACTTGGCCATACACACTGAGCCATGGACATTCTTCGCCGAACTTGGCCCCATTAAGCGCATAACCTCGCTCTCCCATTGGGATTGACGGGTAAACACTAAGTGCAGATTCGCATCCAAGAGCGTATCCACCAGCTGAATATCATGACCCGTAATCTCGGCTAAGTGCGCTAAGTGCATCTGCACTAATTGGGTGTGCAGCGCCCTGTCGCCCACTTGATGTTCGACAAATACTCGTACCGGAATTCGCCACTTACGCACCCTATGTTTCGCCACGTCATACTCATTTTTAAGGGCGATTTCACTAAAAGCTTGGGTAATGTAAGTTAAGTTTTTCCAATCACTTGCTGGTGTTAATGTCGGAATTAACGCGGGCTGCGTTTGAGCGGCGTAAAGAGGTAAGGCTAACAAACTTAAGCACAAGCCTAAACTCATACACAGGCTGCGCCAAAAACGCCGACACGCAGGTAACATTAACCCTTTGTAGTAATGTGTTGATGCCTTGAGCCACGTTTGCATTAGCACTTATTCCACAGCTTGCCGAGGTAACTTAATCGAAATCATAGCAGTGATGCCGATAAAAGCGGTCGAAATCCACAAACAGGCAGCTAAACCATAGGCTTGATACACTAAGCCAGACAGCACAGTGCCGACTAAACGCCCCATAGCATTGGCCATGTAATAGAAACCCACATCCAGTGACACCGCATCTTCACTGGCGTAACTCACAATCAAGTAACTGTGCAGCGATGAGTTCACCGCAAACAGGGCACCAAATAACATGAGACCCAACAACAAACTGGCCTCGGGATAAAAACTAAACTGTATCGCGCAGGCAATCAGCGCTGGCACAAAGGCCAACATACTGGCCCAAATTAACGCGCTGCGGCCATCGGGGGCTGTATCAGTTAACTGACTTTGCGCTTGGCGATTGCCCGTGATCTTAGGTGCTAGGGTTTGCACTATGCCGTAACCGATAACCCACACGGCTAAAAAGCCGCCCACTGCCCAATGATCCCAGCCTAGTTGGCTGGCTAGATACACGGGCAGCGCCACCACAAACCACACATCTCTGGCGGCAAACAGGAATAATCGCGCCGCCGAGAGAATGTTTACGCTGCGACTCTTAGAGAAAATCTCCGTAAATTTGGGCTTATTCTTGGCTTTACCTAAATCCTTTTTCAGCATCACTAGACTGAGTAACCAGACGAGTCCGAGCAAGATAGCCATAGTGGCGATTGCCAGCTCAAACCCGAGCAAGGCAAGCAAGGCGCCGCCGAGGAAAAATCCCGCGCCTTTGAGGGCATTTTTAGACCCCGTTAATAGGGCAACCCACTGGTAAAGTTTGCCCTGCTCGCCTTTTGGCACCAACAGTTTGATCGCGCTTTTGGCACTCATCTTATTGAGATCTTTAGCGATCCCAGATAACGCCTGCGCCGCCATCACCCAAGGCACGCCTGCAAGCCACAAAGGTAAACTCGCCGCCGGCACTAACAGCATAGCTAAGGCAAACACTTGCATGCCAAGACCCAAGTTCATGGTGCGATTTAACCCTAAACGCGCCCCTAGCCAGCCGCCAATCAGATTGGTCACTACGCCAAAAATCTCGTAGAACAAAAACAGCATAGCGATCGCCAGCGGACTGTAGCCAAGATCGTGAAAATGCAGCACCACTAACATCCGCAGTGCGCCGTCGGTTAAAGTAAAACTCCAATAATTGAAGGTGATCAACAAATATTGCCGCACGGCAGCAGGCAATTGCATCAGTTGTTCAAATGGCTTGGCGGCAAACAATTGAGCTCTCCTAGCGCGGCAAATCAAGCTGGCCGACTAAACGGGCAAGCTCAGCGGTGCGATTGGCGTAGCCCCATTCATTGTCGTACCACACATAGAGTTTAAGTTGAGTGCCATTAATCACCATGGTCGAGAGCGCATCTATGATGCTTGAGCGCGGATCTGTCTTGTAATCCACCGACACCAGCGGCCGCTCTTCATAACCTAAAATGCCCTTAAGCTCACCTTCGGCGGCGGTTTTAAGTAGCGCATTCACTTCTGCTTCGGTAACGGCGCGCTCAAGCTCGAATACACAATCGGTCAGCGAAGCATTAGCCAGTGGCACCCGCACGGCGTGGCCATTAAGCTTGCCCTTAAGCTCAGGGAAAATATGGGTAATCGCAGTCGCGCTGCCCGTGGTGGTTGGGATTAAACTCAAACCACAGGCGCGGGCACGGCGTAAATCCTTATGCGGTGCATCGAGAATAGTTTGCGTGTTAGTAATATCGTGGATCGTGGTCATAGATCCGTGCTTGATGCCGATCTGCTCGTGGATCACTTTCACCACAGGCGCAAGGCAGTTAGTAGTGCAAGATGCGGCGGTCACAATAGGATGAATGGCAGGATCGTATAACTGATGATTAACCCCGATCACTACGTTTAGCACGCCTTCTTCTTTCACGGGAGCGGTGACAACCACCCGCTTAACACCTTGATCTAAATAAGCTTGCAGTAATGCTTTGGTTTTCATCACGCCGGAGGCTTCAATCACCACATCGCAACCGGACCAATCGGTATCGGCGATGACTTTATTGCGCGTGGTGCGAATGATTTTATCTTGGATCTGGATCTCATCGGCATTCGCCGTCACGGGATAACGCCAGCGACCATGGACAGAATCAAACTCGAGTAAATGTGCCAATGTATGGGCGTCGCCAGCGGGATCGTTGATCTGCACAAACTCCACCTCATCCCAGTCCCATGCCGCGCGCAGTGCTAAACGCCCCATACGCCCAAAGCCATTAATGCCGATTTTGATTGCCATGATGATATTCCAATATGTTGATTTTAAATTTTTATGTCTTTAATTTTTTTATATTTTCTTAACGCTACTAACGGTTTACTTAAACGATAACACCGCCATTGCCAAAGACTGAGTATGGCAATGGCGTGTATTTATTAGCTTATGTTTCTTAACTTATGTGCTTGGCGAACGAGCAACCTTGATTGACTAAAGCTGACTACAACTTAGTCCCTTAACCATCCTTCAATTTCGTCACGAGTCGGTACTGAGCCGCTGTGTATGAGCTCACCATCGATCACTACCGCAGGCGTCTTCATCACTTTAAATTTCAACAGGGTTTGAGGATCTGTGTCCTTTTTCACAATCGCATCCACGCCCATTTCTTCTGATATGTCCGCAATCATCTCGGCGGTTTTACTACATTTAGCGCAACCACTACCTAATACTTTGACTTGTTTCATGTTATTTCCTTAAAGATACGGTGCTGCAAAATTAAAAATCCAACCTACTAACGTAAATGCCGTCAATAGCACAACCAACAGCACCGCCAAAAGGCGCCACTGCATCACTTGTTTCAGTAAAATAAATTCGGGGAAACTGGCAGCCACTGTGCTCATACAAAACGCCAGCGTAGTACCAATAGGCAGGCCGTTCGCCAGCAAACTTTCCATCACAGGAATAATGCCAGTCGCATTGGAATACAGGGGAATGCCGACTAATACGGCCGCAGGCACAGACCACCATTGGCCTTGGCCTAAATGGGTTTCAACCCACCCCTCGGGCACAAAACCGTGCAAGGCAGCGCCAAGACCCACGCCGATAATGACCCATTTCCAGACGCGGCCAAAAATCTCAAGCGCCTCAGCTTTAGCAAATTCATGACGTTCAGATAAAGATAAGACCCGCTCAGTGGTAGAAACCTCATTCGATGCCGCCATCTGGCGTCCACGAACGAGGGCTTCGGCGGCGAAGGACTGCAACCAACGCTCGGCCTTAATCGCATCTAACAATAGTCCGCCGAGCATACCCACTGTCATGCCCACAGCCACATATAGCAAGGTAAATTTCCAGCCGAGTAAACTCATGAGCAGCAGGACGGCGACTTCATTGATCAAAGGTGAAGTGATCAAAAAGGCCATAGTGATCCCAAGGGGGATCCCGGCCGAGGTAAAACCTAAAAAGACAGGGATACTCGAGCAAGAACAAAAAGGCGTGATGGCGCCAAAAATCGACCCCAGCAAGTAACCTACTCCCTTATTCTTACCCGCTAAATAATCTCGAACTCGCTCAACATCTAAGGAAGCCCGCAGTAACGCGATGAAATAAATCATCACCACCAGCAATACAAAAATTTTACTGACATCTTCAACAAAAAAATGCACAGCTCCGCCCAAGGCCGAACCCGCCTCTAGGCCAAACACGCCGTACACTAGCCAAGTCGCAAAATCAGTAAATATTTGGAACATATTGATCCCTACACTGACGGTTTACTTGCTTAAATGTCGCTAGAATCGCGCGAGTCTGCTCGACCCTAAACTCACAATTGACTAAGACTCTACTCACTTAGACTCAGCACGAAATGACAGAGCACCGCTTATCACTGCCCCCTGTCACGACTGCTTAACAGCAGTCGCTTAGCAACAGGCCGTAACGCGATCGGGTCGACCGCCCATCTGACAAAGATTACGCACGTTCTCCTGCAAAAAGCTGTCGTTATCATCACAGGTTTGGCCAAGTACCTGCTGGCACCAAGGCGCGATCTCAGCATTGATCCGATAAAACACCCATTGACCTTGGCGCCTATCGACCAACAACCCAGCCTTTTTCAACTGAGCCAAGTGGCGCGAGACCTTAGGCTGACTCTCAGACAGCGCAGCCATAAGCTCACACACACACAATTCACCTTCACGCTGGATCAGCAGCAGGCATTTAAGCCGAGTCTCATCGGCAAGTGCCTTAAAAAATGCGACGGGTTGCATCAATTGCTCCCAAAGTTGATTGGAGTATATATGGTAAATAATATATATGAAAAAACGTATGTGTTGAGTTATTTTTTACAGAAATGTGAGATGCATTGACGAGGAGGATTGATTATTGGAAATCAGAATTGATACAACTCAATGAAAATATTATCGAAAATACTGTTGAAGGCTATCCGCTGGAGTTGCAGTTTTTACTTCTTGTTCAGCCAACAGTTATTGCTCTAGCAAGATAATTTTATCGTCAGTTGTGCGACATTCATTGTCATTGTTTCCCAGTAACTCGCCATCCGTTTCTTTTATAAGAAGTATCCATGATGGCTCAGTTCAAACATCCCTGTTTTAAAAGGTCGCTGGTGAAACAATGCCAATCCTAACTAATCCTTTAGCAGTCCATTTAGCTAAAAAGTAATTGTCCTAAAGTGAGATAAATTCATTATTTAGTGAGTGTAGGTTCCACTGAATTTACAACATATTTCCTTAAGGTGTGAAAGGTGTTGTTTAGGCATTGGTTGACAGTATCGCGCCAAAAGCAATGAGACCAAAACCGCACGCCTGATTGATTCTATGACCAAACTTTTTAAGCATGTTACTCGCGTGTTTTGATGTCACTAGGTAAGCAACTATACAAAACCAAGCTGCATGTAAAAAAGCAATGTAAAAACCATAGGTAATGGCGAAAGACATGCTTTCATTATCAGATGAAATGAGTTGGCTGAAGACGCTAAGAAAGAAAATCATCGTCTTAGGATTCAATGTATTACATAAAAAACCTTGAAATATATACTTTCTAGTTTGTGTGGGTTGAACGTTTGTTTTTTCATAGTCTAGATCTAACTTGGAACTGACTAATCCTGTCACACCAAGATAAATTAAATACGCTGCACCAACATACTTCACTATGCTAAATAAAACCGCATTTTGAGAAACTAAATGACTGATCCCAATAACAGAATAGGTAATATGTACACAAACACCTATCCCTATCCCAAGAGCCGTTAAAACGCCTGCTTTTCTGCCATAGATTGCACTATTTTTAAATACCAAAACAAAGTCAGCTCCAGGACTTACCACGATTAAAAGCCCAAACACTGCAAAACTTAATAACTCCATTTAATCTCCTCACTTTTCATAATTTTGAGGTAATTGTATAGATTTATTGATGAGTTATAATCGAAAAAAAGGCATCCTAAATGTGAGAAAAAATCACAGATGAGACATTTAAAAGCATTCTATGTATTTCATGTTACGGCAGAGTCATCGAATTACAGTAAAGCAGCAGAGAAACTTCATATCACTCACGGAGCAGTAAGTAAGCAAATTAAATTGCTGGAGAGTCATCTATCGCAGATGCTGTTTTACAAGCAAGGCAGAGGAATGTGTCTAACGCAGGAAGGTGAATTGCTCAAGCAGTACACTGACATTGCTTTTAATGCTTTAGATAATGGAATTAAGAAGTTAACAAGGGAAAGTAACAAACATCTTGAAGTTTCCTGTGAACCAACATTAACGATGCGCTGGCTGATGCCTCGACTGGCCAGTTTTTTTCGGCTTACGGGTATTGATGTTCGGCTATCAACCGCTGGAGGACCTGTAGATTTAGATGAAACAGGATTATCTTTAGCCATTCGGCGCGATGACTTCGATATTAGCCCTGAATATACAGCGCACAACTTAGTCAATGAGTGGGTTGGTCCTGTTTTTTCCCCTGAATATTGGAGAAAATCTCAGAACAACTTAGGTGATATTGTTCTTCTTCATAGTGAAACGAGACCTTCTGCATGGTCAGATTGGTCATCACGCTCAACACATACCTTTTATACGAACAAGTCCAAATCCTTTGAGCATTTCTATTTCTGCTTACAGGCAGCAGTTGACGGTTTAGGGGCTGCGATTGGATCATATCCTCTTATAGTAGATGACTTGAAAAGTGGGAGACTGGTCGCTCCATTTGGATTTACCCAATCCGGACATAAGTACTTACTGCTCAGTCATACAGAAAGACTGGGAAGCAATGAATTAGAGTTCTTAACGTGGTTAGAAAAAACCATGTCTTTATGCCAACCAGAAACTCCTTAGTTCAGATTTTAGGTATGGAACGCTAACTTAGAAATATCCCAAGCCGTTCAAATCTCACATCACCTTAATAACTGATTTTTTACCCAGCGAGCAGACAGACCATGTCTATGCGTCAGTTAAGTTTTAGAGGAAATCTCAAGCTGAGATAAGTTCAGTCTGTTAACACAGCGGAGGGTTAGTGACTTACCTAAACCTTGATAAGTCATCACATCAAAGTCAGTGCTGATTTTAATGATAAAACAACTTTCATTCGCTAGCCTTACTCTTTCCCCTAAATACAAATCGGTAATTCGATGGGGAAATATCAAACTGTTGACGGAAGTGGCGCCGAAGTGAGGTGGTAGAGGCGAAACCGGCTTGTTCGGCGATACGGTCGATGGAGTGGTCTGTCGTTTCTAAATATCGTTTCACCATAATAAGCCGTTGATTAACCAACCAGAGTGAAAAACTGGTACCAGTGGCTTGTTGAAAACGCCGAGTAAAATGGCGGCGACTGATGCAGGCTTTCTCAGCCATAGTGTCAACCGTCAGCGGCGATGCAATATTTGCTATCGCCCAATCCATGATGGCGGATAAAGGCTCGCGCTGATTAACGGCTGGAACGGGAATATCTATGTATTGAGCCTGACCACCTTGGCGGTGCGGTGGCACAACGAGATGGCGAGCGACTGCGTTAGCCGTTTCAGATCCCCACATTTGCCGAACGATATACAAGCAGCAATCAATGCTCGCGGCAGTGCCCGCAGAGGTGACCACATCACCATTATCGATATACAGCACCTTCTCATCGACAAACACATTCGTGTGCAGATTACGGAAACATTGTGCCCAGCGCCAATGGGTGGTCGCGGAACGTCCGTCGAGTAATCCTGCGGCAGCCACAACAAAAGCGCCCATGCACAGGCCTATGATGCGCGATCCATTGGCGTGCGCTTGCTGCAAGGCATTAATAATACAGGGTTCTGGCTCGTGTGCAGGATCATCCCAACTCGGCACTATGATGATGTCTTTTGAGCTTAATTCATCCAGCCCCTTTTCTACTATCATCGAAAAGCCTGCGCTGGTTTTGAGTATTCCGGGTGTGGCGGCGCAGATGGTGATTTCGCAGGCGGGCGTGCCATCGGCCTTGAGCACTTTTTCAAAGACTTCATAGGGAACTGACAGATGAAATGGAATGATCCCATCAAAGACCACTATGGCTATGGTCACTTTTGAAGCTGTTTCTATCTCACTCTGGTTCATCGTATTTATCATCGTCGGCTCAAACTATTCTTAATGTCGCTCACTCAAAGATACCAGCTAATACTCATTTATGTATTAACGGGTATCTTGCGATTGTTGGCCGTTATAGTCGCACCACTGGCATGTTGAGCACCGCTTGAGTAGTTTTAATCTCAGCAAAAACATCGGCAACACCCGCTATTGCAGCACGTTGCAGCGTGGCGTGATCTACGATAGATCCGTCCCAAGTTGCCAGATCGCGAGTGGCGGTGGCATCTTCTGCAATGATCACATCATAACCCATAGGCACAGCATCACGCGCTGTGCTCGACACGCACATGTGCGTCATCAGCCCAGTAATCACCAGTGTTTTGATGCCCTTCTCTTTCAGTTGTTGATCAAGATTAGTTCCCACAAACGAACTCGGCGTCGCCTTATTGATAACAAAATCAATATCTAGCGGTTGTAGATCCTGATGAAACTCAGCGTTAACGCTACCTTCCGCAAATAGTGGCCCAGCAGCGGGTCCTAAATGACGCACAAAATAAACTGGCATCGCATTCTGGTGCGCAAATTTAACCACTTGCTTGGCTTTGCCCAACGCTTGCTTGCCGTTCGGGATCGGCATGCTGCCAGTGAAATATTCGTTCTGAAAATCAATCACCAATACAGCTGTCGTGTTCGCATTCAGTTCAGTTGGCGCTTGCGCCTGAGTCATGGTGCGAATTGTTGGTGCCGATACTTTATTACTTGTCTCTGCGCTGGCCGTTGCACTCGCCATCGAAAGTGCCAGAGCACTGCATATTGCTACTTTTTTCATCGTAAATATCCTTGCATATTCTGTGTCACGGGCCGTATTGCCAAGTGATGCGGGCATTATGCAGAGCGCTTA
This sequence comes from Shewanella baltica, assembly GCF_900456975.1. Lineage (NCBI taxonomy): Bacteria > Pseudomonadati > Pseudomonadota > Gammaproteobacteria > Alteromonadales > Shewanellaceae > Shewanella > Shewanella baltica. The sequence goes on along the minus strand of NZ_UGYM01000002.1, from coordinate 200,403 downwards.
GCGATACGAATAGGCGGCTTTGCGACGAAAAACAGTACTTTTGGGCCAAAGTGGCCGCATCGAACAACTTAGGCCATCAACCAGACGACCAAGGTGATATTTTTCGCGGATTTCAATGCGCAGCACTGTGCCATAACTTAGAAAGGTAAGGAAAGGGAAGAACAGTGCTATAGCATTCAACACTGACCTGAACGATGTGGCATAACAACCTCTGTGCAATATCAGCTTGGTTCGCTTTGTGAGTGATTGACTGTGTGGCAGCGATGTCGGCCCACAGATGTTGAAGCTTGATGTGACATCACGACATTGTATCGATGCGATGTATGCAAACGATACTCTGCAGCAGTTGCAAGCAAGGGGGCGTTCACTCAGTTAACACCGCAGGGGCTACCAACTATGCTAACCCCTGCAAAATCATACGCTCACAGTCCGCGCTGCCATTCTTGTCTTAGGGGAATGCTGCGCGGCGCATTGATGGCGAGTGCAACCTGTGCCAGCAATTTCGCCTTGTCCTTACCTAATACGCCCTTGAGCACGAGGTAATTAGAGGCATGGTCGGATCTAAATATCGTCTGATCTAATTCCAAATGCTCCAATAAGGTATGCATTTCTTGGAACAAGCCCATTTGATCCGGCAACTGAAATTGACCGCCAAATACCGCGTCCATTCGCTCTGTGCCTAAGGGTAAAGTCACCACTAAAGTAGAGAGATAATCCGGCTGGGCGGCATTCATTAACTTGGCCGAATTAACCGCATGTTGATGAGATAGCGCGACACCGCCTAAACCATTAAGGATCATCACAGATGACTTCATCCCCGCCGCACGGATTTTAAGCAGTGCCGCTAAGGATGATTCGAAGGTTTCGCCCTTTTGGATTTTGGCGAGCACTTCGTCATCGCCACTTTCGCAACCCACATAGAGTAAAGACAGCCCGAGTTCGCGCAGACGTGCGAGTTGCTCTGGGGTTTTATTATTCAGATTGCGCGGCAAACAGTAACTGCTGATGCGCGTAACCTGCGGCAAGTGGCGGTTGATCAGCTCACAAATCGCTTCGAGACGTGCAAAGGGCAAACTCATGGCATCGCCATCGGCCAAAAATACCCGAGAAACGGGGGCGCCAGACCGCGCAACGGCCAGAATATCCTGCTCAACCTTGTCGAGCTTTTGTGCCCGAAAGGCTTTTTGCGGCTGGGTATACATGTCGCAAAAGCTGCACTGGTTCCAACTGCAACCATTAGTCACTTGCAGTATCAATGACTTCCATTCGGATGGCGGTCTAAATACTGGCTCGATATAGTTAATCAACACTGCAAGCTCCTAATAATTGGTCTCACGGTTAAACAATGATTTGGTGATAGGTTTCCACATGGAACGACTCAACCAATTCGGGCATCACTTGGTGGAAATAATGTTGAATGGCGTCTTTAGCACAGTGCTCATCGAAGGCGGCAATATCGACAAACTTCTCTACAAACGTCACACGGCGTGGTTCATCACGGCTCACATTGAGCTCGTAACGAATACAACCCGCTTCGCGGCGCGTGTCAGGAATAAGGCTCGCGAGCGCCGCGATCAGCGCTTCGGTTTTGCCCTCTTTAGCCAGAAAACTCGCCACGCAGGCAATTTGTTGTTGATTGATTTTATAGTCCGTTGAAGTCGACATCTCGGTTCCTTATTGGCTTAATGTTGAATGCTTATGTGCCTAGCTTTTGTTGATCGCTTATGTTGATAATTGATGTAGATAACTCATATTGATAGCCGCTTATGCTGAATGGTAGCGCATATCTAAATGGGGAATACCATCTTCTAAGTACATCTCAGAGCAGGCGACAAAGCCGAGCTTTTGATAGAAGGCTTTAAGGTAATCTTGGGCGCCAATTTGGATCCCCGCATCGGGCCAAGTCGTCAATGCCGATTCGATAGCGTGTTGCATTAAAGGCATGGCTAGCCCTTTGCCCCGTCCCGCCGGCGATACCACCACGCGGCCGATACTCGCCTCTGGATAACTCAGCCCCGGCGGTAAAATACGCGCGTAGGCAAGCAGTTCTCCGTCTGGCGATAAGCCAATTAAATGCTGGGTTTCTGGGTGCCTATCTTTATCATCAAGTTCAGGATAAGCACAGGCCTGCTCGACCACAAACACATCGACTCTTAACTTCAATATGTCGTATAGGGTATTGGCATTTAATTGATTAAATGTAAGATTTTGCCACTGCAAACGATTATCCCTCTGCAAATCATCGAAAAAGAGCTTTGAGTCTACCACAGCATAAAGACCATAAAAAAGCGCCTTAATCCGCGAGGACTAAGGCGCAAAACTGTTGCGCAAACCAATAGATCTGGGGAAATCTATGGCGACAACAGGATAACGAAAAACGTTATTACTCGACCATGGCATCGTGGGCCACAGGCCCAGTCGGTTTTCGGATCAGCAGCACGGCGAACACAGCGATAAGTAGCAGAGCGCCCATGATGTAAAACACATCGTTATAGGCCTGAATATAGGCTTGCTGACTCATGGTTTTGCCCAGCAAAGCTTTCGCCTGCGCGGCTGCGGTATAGGGATCTGAACCACCCGCCTGCAACATGCTTGCGCTTTGGGCTAAATAGTCCTGTGCCTGCGTGCTCACTGCGGGTAAGGATTCCTTAATATGGGCCAAATGCCCGCGCGCCAGCGTGTCTGATAGGGTCGCGACCAGCGCAATACCAAAGGCGCCGCCTAAGTTACGCATCACGTTTAATACCGTCGACGCCGAAGCATTTTCATGGGGTTTCAAATGCATGGTCGCAAGCATACCAATAGGCACCAGAATAAACGGCTGACCTAAGGCCCGCACCACTTGCGAGGCGATCATCTGCGGTCCGGCATAATCTGCGGTCATCTGGCTATTCATGTAATAGCTAATAGCGAACATTAAAAAGCCAAAGGCGGCGAGATAACGACTATCGAAGCGCTCCATTAATTTTGGCACTAAAGGCAAAACTAATAGCTGCGGAAATCCCATCCACATAATCACGCCACCAATCTCTAACGGTGTGTAATCATGGACTTGCGATAGATAAAGCGGGATCAAATAGATAGCGCCGAATAGTGCCATCCCCAGTAAAAAATACGCCACAGTGGAGAGCACAAAATCACGCTTACCGAGCAGGCGCAAATTCACTAACGGTTCTTTACGCCTTAACTGGATCCAAACAAACAACACCAGATTGACTACGGCAATAATGGCCAGATTACGAATGAGCTCCGAGCCAAACCAATCCTTGCGGTTACCTTCTTCAAGCACCACTTCAAGGCAACCCATACCCAGCGCCATAGTGACTATGCCCGCCAGATCGACATTCTTCAGTTTATCCCAAACGACCGACTGCTTTTCTAAACCGTAGGCCAACATCGCCATCACCAACAAGCCTGGTGGCACGTTGATATAAAACAGATAATGCCAGCTAAATTGCTCAGTCAACCAACCGCCTAAGGTCGGGCCGATTGAAGGCGCAAAGGTCGCCGTCACGCCAAATAATGCCATGCCGACGGCACGCTTGTTATCGGGTAAAAACTCAAGGATAAGCCTAAAGGCCAGCGGAATAAGCGCACCGCCAAAGAAGCCCTGTAGCGCCCGAAAGGCGATCATGGCCTCTAAGTTCCACGCCATAGAACAAAGCACAGAAGCAAAGATAAAAGCAGCCGTGGTCCATAACAGATAACGCCTGACCGACAATCCCGTACTTAGCCAGCCAGAGAGCGGGATCGCGATCATTTCAGCCACCAGATACGCGGTTGAAATCCAACTGCCTTCTTCGAGCGTTGCCCCAAGACTGCCTTGAATCTCCTTCATCGATGCATTGGTGATTTGAATATCGAGGATCGCCATAAAGGCGCCGATCAACCCACCAAATACCGCGATCCATGAGCGGCGACTGCCACGCTCATAATCGGTAGGCTTGTTAGGGACACTGATGCCCTGCGCCTCCATACCAGCAGACGCAGTGATAGAGCCAGTTGCGCTCATACTAACGACCTGTATTTGCAGCAATTGCCGATATTGCAGGACCCGACGCCGTATTCACTTTCACAACCGCACTTAAGCCCGGTAGCATGTGTGCTTCTTCCTCAGACAAATCTAAGCGAATACGCACGGGAATACGTTGGACGATTTTAGTGAAGTTACCTGTAGCATTTTCCGCCGGCAGTAAACTGAATTTGGCTCCGGACGCCGGTGACAGACTATCGATAACACCTATAAAGGTTTTGTCGGGAAACGCATCGAGACTGACCTGCACCGACTGTCCTGGTTGCATGTGTTGGATCTGGGTCTCTTTAAAGTTCGCCGTGATCCACACTGCCCCATCCGGAACCAAACTGTAGAGTGCTTGGCCGGGTTGCACGTACTGCCCCACCATAGCGCCACGTTTACCAATCACCCCAGAAAAAGGTGCGGTCACACGGGTATCATTTAATTGAATTTTCGCCAATTCTAAGGTCGCATCGGCCTGTTCTACCACAGAACCTGCCTGATCTAATTGGGCATTAAAAACCGCTAACTCGCGTTGCTTTGCCACTAACACGGCTTTGGCTTCATCGAGGCGGGCGGCGGCAGAATCGAATCCCGCTTGCAGTTGATCGACATCATCTTGGGAGCTGTAGTTACTGACTTTAAGCTTTTTCGAGCGGCTCAATTGTTGCTGTGCACGTATTTTATCTGACTCAGCCGCCACGACACCGGCACTGGCTTGGGTGATTAACGCCCGTTGTAACTCCACCTTAGCGGCTAAGGTTTGCAAGTCCGCCTTCGAACTTGCAAGTGAGGCTTCGGCTTGGCTCACTTTGGCGCTAAATTGGTTATCTTCGAGCTGAGCTAATAGCTCACCCTTTTGCACATGCTGGTTATCGGTCACATCGCTTAACACAACGTAACCGGGCACTTTAACGCTGATATGGGAAATATCGGCCTCAACATAAGCGTTATCAGTGGTTTCAATAAAACGTACCTGTGTCCACCAGTAATAACCGCCTCCCGCAACCGCAGCGAGTAACAGTGGAACGGCGATAATGAGTTTACTTTTGGACATGAATGACTCCTTGATTAGTGATATCTAGTGTACTACTGTCTCACTAAGTTTATTAGCCAGTAAAAAATCAACCCACTGTTTCACAGGTGTAACAATGATGGATCTCAATCGCGTGCAAATTTTCGCTCAAGTGGTCGAGCAAGGCAGCTTTACTGGCGCCGCCAAAGCCCTTGGGATCACTAAGGCAACCGTCAGTCGCAAGATAGCCGAGCTCGAAGCCGATACCGGCACACAACTACTGTTTCGCACCACCAGAGCCCTAAAACTCACCGAGGCAGGATCGAGTTATTACAATAGGATCAATAAGATCCTCACCGATCTACAGAGCGCCGAAAATCAGCTCAGCGCCCAACAGCAATTGATCAAAGGCAATCTAAAAATTGTCTGCCCGATTGAATTAGGCCAATTGTTTTTAGGGCCTATTTTCGCGCAGTTTTTAACGCTTTACCCCGATATCACCATAGAGGCCGAACTCACCAATCGTAAGGTCGATGCCATAGAAGAAGGTATCGATCTGTTATTTCAAATTGCCGATTCGGGTGACACTCGCCTGCAAAGCTATGCCTTAGTCAACGCCCATAAATCGTTAATGGCAAGCCCTGCTTATTTAGCCGAGCACGGCACCCCAAAAGTGCCACAGGATTTAGCCAAACATAAAGCGATCCGCTTACAGTCGGCGCATATTGAAGGAGCATGGAAGTTATTCGATGGCAAAACTTGGATTGTCGCCGAGCCCATGACTCAATTGACGGTAAACAATGTAACTCTGGCTCGCGAGGCCGCCATTGCGGGGCTTGGGATCACAGCTGTACCCTCCATCATTGCCCAAGTAGCATTAGAAAAAGGCTACTTAATCCCGCTGCTTGATGACTATCCTATGGTCCAAACTAAGGTCGTGCTCAGTTATCCCCAGCGTGCCTACTTACCGCGAAAATACCGTGTCTTTATCGAGTTCATCTATTCCGCATTATTTAAACGTTGGGGATCGCAAGTATTGGAAGTGCCCGATTTTATCGGCCAAGCCGATCAGGGCGAATAAACAAAATAGATCAAAGAAAGCGATCAAAGCAGTAACAACTATAACTTTGTAAAGCTTAAATCGCTGCCATAGGGATAAATCCGCTATGTCATAATTGCCTTAATCCTTAAGCCTCTATAAGCTTGGCAAGGTAACAGGCAGCAAAAGACCTTAGGTTTTCCTGATACAGTTTGCATAATAAAATTTAACATTTAATCTCAATTTTGGAGGAAACCTAATGAGCTTAATTAAAGAGTTCAAGGCTTTTGCGTCCCGTGGCAATGTGATCGACATGGCCGTTGGTATCATCATAGGTGCCGCATTCGGCAAGATAGTCTCGTCCTTTGTGGCCGATATCATAATGCCACCGATTGGTATCATTTTAGGCGGAGTGAATTTTAGTGATTTGAGCATAGTGCTGCAGGCAGCTCAAGGCGACGCGCCTTCTGTGGTGATTGCTTATGGTAAATTCATTCAAACCATTATCGACTTTACGATTATCGCCTTCGCCATTTTCATGGGCGTCAAAGCAATCAATCGCTTAAAGCGCAAAGAAGAAGTCGCGCCTAAAGCACCCGCGGCACCGACTAAAGATCAAGAACTGCTGTCTGAGATCCGCGATCTACTGAAAGCTCAGCAAGAAAAATAAGCCTAATCTAAAGTGCAGATCATAAAAAACCCATCGAACTCGATGGGTTTTGTTTTTATATCGGCGATGTTTCACATCAAACAGATAAGCGATTACTCAGCTTCAATGTGCACAGTTTCACTGTAATCTTGCACCACTTCTGCCACTCGAATGCGGTAAGAGTTAAACAAACACGGCACTATGCCCGTTTGCTCGGCAATACTGTGGGCCATCTGATTGCGCCATTGGGTGATAGAAGCTTGGTCTTCCCAAAACGACAGGCTCAGCACTTTGCCATCGTCGGTTAAACTCTGAAAACGTTCGATCGAAATTAATCCCTTACGGCCTTCTAAATATTGGCGCATTTCAGCCGCCACGTGCAGATACTCTTCCTTCCCTTCTTGTGTCGGGATGACTTCAAAAATTACAGCGATCATAACGCTCTCCAGAAATTAACGTCCTTAAATGTCGACTTTAAGATTAGCCCAACCACGGCGCGATAGCTCGCTGATTTTTAGACTTTTAGTCAATGTGATAACTCTGTCTACAATGTGGGCAATAACCCGAAATATAACAAGTTATTGCCCACGTTGTCGGCTTACTTGAGGTTAATCAAGCTCATCGATGCGCTTGTCGCCACGATATAACCAGCGATATAAGGTCGGCAATACTAGCAAGGTCAGCGCCGTCGAGCTAAACAAGCCACCAATAATCACCACTGCCAGCGGCTTTTGGATCTCACTGCCAACCCCCGATGACAATAAAATCGGGATCAAGCCTAGGGCCGAGGTCAATGCTGTCATCAACACAGGGCGCAAACGCCCAACCGTACCCTCATAAACACAATCATAAAGAGCTTCGCCGCTTTGCCTGCGCTGATTAATCGAATCTACCAGCACCACACCGTTGAGCACGGCCACTCCAAATAAGGTGATAAAACCAATTGAGCTAGGCACAGATAAATAAGTGCCACTGACATACAGGGCCACTATGCCGCCAATCAAGGCTAAGGGCACATTCGCCATGATGAGTAACACTTGCTTGAATGACCCAAAGGAGAAGTACAACAGCAAGGCAATCAAGGCGATAGAAATCGGCAGCACTAGCATCAGCTTTTGCTGCGCCCGCTGCTGATTCTCATACTGGCCGCCAATGATCACTGTATATCCCGCGGGTAAATCCGCCTGTGGCACTAAAGCATAAATGTCTTTCACCACAGAGCCCATATCACGCCCCGCCACGTTGGCCTGCACTACCACTCGGCGCTGCACGTCGTCACGGCGAATATTCGGCGGCGCCATTTCCACTTCGACGCTGGCGACTTCGCCTAAGCGCACAGTGGCGCCATTCGTGCCGCTGAGTAACAAGTCCTTAATCGCATCTGGGCTAGTGCGAAACTCGGCCGCGAGGCGCACATTGATGTCGTATCTGGCGTTGCCATCAATCACTTGGCCTGCACTCGCGCCGCCAATGCCTTGGCTGACAAGGCTCATCACTTGATCGACACTAATGCCGTAGCGCGCCAATAACTCGCGCTTTGGCCGCACAACCAATTGCGCCTCGCCGCTCACTTGCTCTAATGACACATCCACGGCACCGGGGATTTTCGCGACAAGATCGGTGAGCGCTTGGCCTCTCTCCGATAACACGGCTAAATCTGGGCCGAAAATTTTGATCGCTAACTGGGCTTTTACCCCCGAGAGTAATTCATCTACCCGAGTTGCTATCGGCTGCGAGAAAGTCAGCAAGAGTCCGGGGAACACACTGAGTTTTTCCTCCATCAAACGTTGTAACTCTAAGCGCGAGCTTGCCGATTGCCATTCAGATATTGGCTTAAGTCCAATATAAACCTCGATATTACTCACAGGCTCAGGATCGCCGCCAAGCTCAGGCGCACCAATGCGGCTCAGGGCATATTCCACCTCGGGAAACGCCAGCAAGATAGCTTCAAGCTTGGGCGCGACCGCCAAAGACGTGCCTAAACTCGCGGTTGGCGCCAGCGTGACCCTGAGGTTAATCGTGCCTTCCTCCAGCTCGGGCACAAATTCAGTGCCCAGCCTTGGCAGTAACAATAAACTGAAAGCAAACATCAATAAGGCGCTGAGCATCACTACCTTTGGCCTAACAAGTGTTGCCGTCAGTAGCTTGCGATAAGCGGCATCCAGCGGCGCTAAGACCACGCTTTGTTTGAGTACCACACCGCGCTTAAACAGATACACAGCAAGGGCTGGCACGGCAATCAAGGCCACCAGCAGCGCTGATATCATTGCCAGAATGATACTGACCGCCATCGGCTGGAACAGCTTGCCTTCAACGCCTTCGAGGGCAAACAAGGGCGCAAATACCACTATGATAATCGCCGTCGCAAAGAAGATTGGGCTACACACCTCTTTGGCCGCGAGCATGATGCGCACAGCCATATTGGCCTGCTGACCACCGTCCTCATAGCTATGATATGGGTCTGCCTCACCATCGGCGCGCGTTCTCGCCTCCAGCAAATGTCGACGATCCGGCTGAGTTAAGTGTTTGAAAATGTTCTCTACCATCACCACAGAACCATCGACTAACATACCAATCGCCACGGCTAAACCACCCAGCGACATCAGGTTTGCCGACAATCCATAGTAGGACATCACCATGAGCGCGAGCCCGATAGACACAGGAATAGACAAGAGCACCAGCAAGGTCGCGCGGATATTGACGAGGAACAGCGCCAAGATCACCACGATAAACACAAAGGCCATTAACAGCGCATCGCGCACTGTCGTTACGGCCTTATCGACCAGTTCGGCTTGATCGTAAAACACTTCAAAAGACACGCCATCGGGCAAGGCCTGCTCGATAAGACTCACCCGCGCGCCAATATCATCGATAGTCGCTTTGGTGTTGGCGCCCATGCGTTTAAGCACGACCCCCGCCACCACTTCGCCGAGGTTTTGTACGTTGCCAGCCTCATCGCGGCGCGTCATAGTCACAGCGCCAACACGGATTTCACTGCCAAAATCAACCAGAGCGATATCACCCACCCGCACGGGCGTGCCTTTATCCTCCGTAAGCGGGATCTGTGCGATCGCCGCTAAGCCTTCTGCTCCTGCGGGCAACATGCCGTAGCCGCGCACCACAAGTTGCTCTTGGCCTTGGTCCATAAACCAACCGCCAGCGTTGCGGTTATTGCTCTCTAATGCCTCGGTAACTTGCGCCATCGACAAGCCATAGGCGCGCAATTTATTCGGGTCTACCTGCACTTGGTATTGGCGCACATCGCCACCAAAAGACAAGACTTCCGTCACGCCGCCGACGGGCATCATGATGAGTTTCACAAGGTAATCGTTCAAACTGCGCAGCTCGGCAGCATCGATACCTGAGCTAGGTTCAGCGCGCAGAATGTACTGATAAATCTGTCCTAATCCCGAAGTATTCGGGCCGATCTCGGGCACACCGACGCCGCTTGGGATCATCTCCCGCGCCGCTTGCAACTGCTCAAACACTTGCTGACGGGCGAAGTAAATATCCGTCCCTTCGGCAAATACCACAGTCACAATCGACAAGCCAGTGCGCGATAACGAGCGCACCTCCGTCACGGCTGGCAAGGCGTACATAGCCGATTCCACCGGATAACTAATGAGCTTTTCCACCTCTTCTGCGGCTAACCCTTCGGCCGCAGTATTGATAGTCACTTGCACGTTAGTCACATCGGGAAAGGCATCGAGATTCAATTTAGGCAGCATCACCACGCTTGCCACTATCATGGCGAGCAAGGCCAACACCACTAACAGCCGATTTTTAATCGCGGCTTCGATCACTTTTTGTAACATAGAAAATTCCTCAAGCGTTCAGTGGCAACATTAATGGTTATGGATATCAAAGCCTGCTTTCGCCTGCTCGGACGCCAAGAAAAATGCGCCAGCTACCACCACCTTGAGCTTTGCCTGCTGGGCTTTTTCAAGCTCAGCGCCGCGCACTAAACTCAAGCCGCGCTGACGCTGCACCAGTTCTACCTCAATGGACTCGAAGCCATCTTCATCTTGAATAAAAATCTGCCAGTCGCCATCGCCGCTGCGGGTGAGCGCCGCATCGGGCAGCACGATTCCACCAGCCTTATCAGCAGAGTTGGCGACAGTATTGGCAAAGTAGAGTTCGGCAAATTGCCCCGCATGCAGCACATGATTAGGATTGGGCATACTCACCAGCACTTGTTCGGTGCGCGTCACGCTATCGAGTTCATGGGAGCGACCTATGATCTTGCCCGCCAGCGTCTTATCCCCCACTTGCACTAAGGCTGCACTGCCGACAGTGATATGCGCGGTTTGGGTAGGCGTTAACTGCGCCTCAACCCACAGATAGGACTCGTCGGTCAGCTGCATTAACGGCGTGCCCGCACTAAATACTTGGCCTAACATGGCGATATCTTGCTGCACTCGTCCGTCAATCGGCGCTAAAAGTTGATAACTGCCGATGGCTTCGGGCGTCGATTCCAGAGCGCGAATTTGTGTTGGCGTCATCTTAATCGCCTCTAAAATCGCCCGTTTAAGTTCGGCATCCACCTGCGCCTGCATACGGCGGCTGACACTCACGGCGCCTTCGCTCATGCGTTTGACTCGGCTCCATTCGGCGGCGGCATTGATGTAATCCGCCTGTGCCTGCGCAACGGCTGCGCCGCCCAAGGTCAGTAAAGGCTCACCTTTTTTGACTTCTTGTCCCGGCACCACATGACGCGCCAACACGCGCGCATCGAGCTGCGGTGCAAGGGTCGCAGTTCGATCGCGATCCACCACTAAGGTGGCCGTCGCCCTGATATCCAGATTCAAATTGGCGATATTCAAGCTATCGCTCGACAGGGGTAACAAGCTAATGCCCGCCAAAGCTTGCTGCACTTGGGTCAACTTAAGCGCCTGTGCACCGTGTTCATCCGCTTGCTCAGTTTGAGTAGCTGAACCGTGATCGTCCCCTGCCCATGAAGGTTGGGCGGTGAAAAGCGCAGCAGAGCCGAGCACACATAATGCGAGGGCGAGTGTCGACAACGTGAACTGCCGCTTTGCAGGTACTGTAATTTGAGGCGCAATGATTTCAGGTGCTGTGATTTCAGGTGCTGTGATTTGAGACGTAATGATGTCAGGTGCAGCAGTGTCTGACATTGCAACTGGATAAGACTTAGTAGCGTTAAAGTGATTATGTGAATTCATTTGGGTTACCTCATTGGTTTACTGTGCGCACGGCGGCATTTGGCATGTGTGAAGGTGCTTGGCAGATCTGTTCAGCCGTACCATTCAAAAAGGGCATAAGCTGACCGCTTTCGCCCATCCACGTTAACCAGCTCTGATAAATGGCCGTTTCTAGGTTCAACCCCACCAAATAACTGGCGGCCAACTGACGGCGACTCTGCAAGTACTCGCTGGTACTCACATCGCCCGCCTGCCATTGTTGGCTTAAGGATTTAGCAGCTTTGGCACCGGACACTTGTACTAACTCGCGCCAGTCTTGGTAACGCTCAAGCAAACGCGGTAACGCGTATAGGACGTGTTTTTGCTTGGCGGTAAGTACTCGCTCACGAGCAAGATAGCCTTGCTCCGCGATCGCGATGCCCTTATCGGCCACGGCTTGTAACTCACTGTAGTTATTGCGAACTTGCAGGGGAATCGATATACCGACCCCAAGCTTATTGTCCGTGCCCTCCTTTTCAGCACCTAGACTAATGGTCGGGTCCGCTGACGTATCGGCCTTCACTTGCATGGCATTGACTCGCGCCAACAACACTTGTTGGTAAGCGCTCGCCAGTGCTGGCAAAGTTGATTTGGTGGTGCCCAACTCGAGCGCTGGCGCTTGCTTAGCCTGAGTCACGAAGACATGGATCTCTTTGATGAACTCACTAAAGGCGAGATTATTATCCCCAAGCAACTCAATTACTTTGCCGTCGGCCACTAAAGCTGCCTGTTCGGCTAAGGCATAATCGGCGGTATTGGTTGCTAACTCGAGTTGCATCAAATGCAGCTCGACGTTAGACAAATCCCCTGCCGCCAACCGCTGCTTGGCAATGCCGAGCTGCGCCTTAGTAAACCTGAGTTGCTGCTCGGCAAAGGTCAGCGACTTACGACTTTGCGCCTGTTCTGCCAACGCTAGTAAGCGTTCGGCCAACATTTGGTTACGCTCTAAACCTATATCAGCGAACAGGATTTGGGCTTCAAGCTCGGCACGTTTTGTCGCCACGCCGCGCTTATCTCCCCAATCTAAGGTTTGACTCAGGCCTAAGCTGTAGGAATCTGTGTCGGCATTTTGATAGTTAAGCCCAAGCTCAGGGTTATACACGGCGCGATCCGCCGCCTGAATGGCAAGCTCTGCTTGTTGCTGCCGTGTAAGCTGCGCCTGCACTTCAGGTAACTGATTGAACTGTGTGAGTAACGCGGGCAACCATTGGCCGAAGGCAACATATGGCGTGTCGGTTTCTTTGGCGGGTAAGCCCAGTGATTGAGCTTTAAACACCTCGGCTTCAGGAGCTTTGATTTCAAGCGCATTGGTTTCCAAGGGATTGGTTTCAAGGGCTTTGGTTTTAAGGAAGACTTCAAGAGTGTCATTTTCTGCCGCGAGGGCAAAGGCTAGCAATCCGGCAGCCAATACTAATCCGCAGCTCAGCAAGCCCGATCGAAACAGGCAAGCCAAGGTACGGGCGAGAGTCGTTTTGTTCATCGCAAATCCTAACAATATCGAATGTGGATCGGCTGACTTTTGCGCCCAATGTGAGACAGCTAGATTTGAGCTTCATTTGAAATAGCTCAATGCAAAGCAATCCTATCGTTCTGAGCATGGCAAATAAGCGCCGATCGAATCATCCCGCCAAGCAATACATAGCTAACACTATGCGTAACTTAAGCTATGCATAACCAACACATCGCATGGCTAAGGCCGATGGCCGGCACAACAACTCACGCTGCTGAGCATCAGTTAAATCGCATTTGGGGAATGAATATAAAAGGCTTATCGCGCGGCGAAATAGATTGAGATCCAAGAAGATGAATCAAGATCCTTAGACCGAGGAATAAGCTGGATATTGGGGGATTAAGCTATTGGAGGACGGTACTTAGGTAAATTATCAGGCGGGAAATAGGATAAATTAGCAGCGAGAAAGACGCTTTCTAACGCTTGCACAGGCTGGCTTAGCCCAGGAGATAACAGCGCCACATGGCCGCCATGGCATTGGCAATCGAGGCACAGGTCAAAATCTTGTAATTCAGTGGTTTTCACTAAGTGGGAATGCAATTCGCTGGCATGATTCTCGCCCACGTTATTGCCTAACACTTCGGTACTTGCATCAATGTCGGTAAAGCCTAGGGCTTGCTCACTTGGGCAAACGCAATCGACACATTGGGCTAAAGTGGTCACTTGGGCGCTAAATTGCAAATGGGGATGATTGTCGGCTTCTTCCGCGCCATTGCCCGCATGTAACTGATGCGCACCCAAATTCGCGCCAGCAAATTGCAGCACGATAATGGCTATCAGTAAGATCACCATTCGAGTAAAAAATGGCTTAGCGGTAGAATTCAAATATCACCTATAGCAAATAACGGATAACGGATAACGGATAACGGAACATCTGACCCGTATGATAAACATAAGTTCACAGCTCGCAAGCAAAGTCTTTCAAGCTGTGATCTCTAAAGGCTAACGCTGACTTAAATACTCAGTGCTTATTTAAACACGCAGTGTTTAGCGTAATCGGCGGCTTCATTAGCAGTCCAATCGCCAGACGGCTTATCTTTCATCTGCTTGCACCAAGCATCGCTACCGACTTCTGGCGCGCAGGCACTCAGCCCAGCGGTAAACGCCAGCACCAACGCAATAGCACTGATTTTAGAAACATTTTGCTTAGAAAAAGCGCGCGATTTAAATAAAGACATACTTCATTCCTTGTAAATACGGTCTACATAAGACCATTAGATATTCGAACGCTTAGTGATCCAAGCAATCGCTTTGGTTTTCTGTTCTAGGGGAAACCATGCCACTTCGCCCTGCATAAAAGGCCCAAGTAAGCGCACAGCATTTCCAACCCAATCAGGGCCGCCTACAAATACTAAGGCTTCAAAATTAGGTAATTGGACTTCACCACTACCGGTGAGTGACTCAAATTCCCAGCCCTCGAGTAACACGTCCGCCTCAATATACAGGCAAACTTGGCCCCAATCCTTACGATAACTCTTAATCGCTGGCTGTAAACGGGTCCGATAATCGGTGGAGGATAGTCGGCCACTGGCAAAAAGACTGATAACACCCTTAGCAATATCGGGGATTTGGCATAACATAGAGGCACTCCGAATCGAGAACACTTTTGCAAGCAATGGCCTTGGCCAATGCAGTGGCAAAGAATGCGCCCGATGATAACAAATCTATTGAAAAGCCATAAGTGATTATTGATAGCTTCTCAATCCATGCTGAAAAATGCCTAAGTTTGCCATGATAAAAATCTCAAACCGTGTGGAACTTCAGGAAAATGAAATCGAGTGGCAATTTATCCGTTCGAGTGGCGCTGGCGGCCAGCACTTAAATAAAGTGTCTACCGCTGCGCAGCTGATCTTCGATATTAAAAGCTCATCATTACCCGAGTTTTACCAAGAACGTTTGCTCAACAAGGCCGATCACCGCATCACTAAAAGCGGCAAAATCATCATCAAATGCCAAGCGAGCCGCAGCCAAGATGCCAACCGCCAAACGGCGTTGGAGCAATTTATCGCCTTAGTCGCCAGTGTCGGTGAAGTGCAAAAAAAACGCATCCCTACCCGCGCGACTAAAGGCAGCCAAACGCGGCGATTAGAGTCCAAGAAACAAAAAGGCGCCACTAAAGCCATGCGTCAGCAAAAGACTGACTATTAGCTTTAATAATTAGTCGCGCTACTAGCTTAGATAGAAGTTAGGCCGCAGTTGAAATCGGCCGACAATGGCGCAGAATTTCAATGGCATAGTCGGCTCGTACATGATCAGCTCGCACACAATCGACTAACGGATAATGCAAAATCGATTTGAACAGGTTAAGTTAGTGACCTATCAACAAAACTAAAAAATGCCTCCCAGCTTTAATCCCAAGGCATGTCGTAAAGGAAAGCGCAATGAGTCACAAAATTTTGCTCGTCAATGGCCCCAATCTCAACCTCTTAGGTCGCCGCGAGCCCAGCGTTTATGGTCATCAAACCTTGGCCGACATAGTGGCGGAGTTAAATCAGCAGGCAAAGTTGGCGGAAGTTGAGCTCGAGCATATTCAGTCCAATGCCGAGTTTGAGTTGATCAACGCGATTCATGCGACCGATGCGCAGATGATTATTATCAACCCCGCCGCCTTTACCCATACTAGCGTTGCCCTGCGTGATGCCTTGCTTGGTGTCGCAATTCCGTTCTTTGAAGTGCATTTATCCAATGTGCACGCCCGTGAAGCCTTCCGTCACCATTCCTATTTTTCCGATAAGGCGATAGGCGTGATTTGCGGTTTCGGTTCACAGGGTTATGAGTTTGCGCTGGCGGCGGCCATTAAGCGGCTCAACCAGCCACAGTAATCCCATTCAATAGCGTGCTTTGCAAGGGCAGATAAATGGCAATGGATCTTCGTAAAATTAAAAAACTCATTGAGTTAGTACAAGAATCTGACATAGCAGAACTGGCGATCACCGAAGGTGAAGAATCAATTCGCATCACTCGCTACAGCCCTATGCCAGCCAATGTGCAGTCATCGCAAACGCCAGCCACAGCACGCGTGGCACCTTTGAATGCACAGGCAAAGCAAACAGGCATTTCGCCAAGTATGGAAGGTTTTGTACAAGTCTCGCCTATGGTCGGTACTTTTTACGCGGCGGCAGAACTCGATGATGTGCCACTGGTTAAAGTCGGTCAACGAGTGAGCCAAGGTGAAGTTGTCTGCATTATCGAAGCGATGAGAATGATGAATCCCATCCAAGCCGAGCGCGATGGCGTGATCAGCGCTATTTGGGCCAAAGACGGCGATGAAGTGGCATTCGATCAACCGCTATTTACCTTAATCTAACCGCTCGCCTTATCATGAATTGAAGCGCACTTGAGTTTAAGCTGCGGTTTTCAAGCAAAGGCAGCATTAACCGAGGTCACTATGATATTAATTACCGGCGCCAGCAGTGGTTTAGGCGCGGCGCTAGCATCGCTCTACGCCAAAGAAAATGAACCGCTAACACTTACGGGCCGCAATGCCGAGCGTCTACAAACCGTCGCCAATGCATTAACGCCCTTCTCCAACAAGCCTATCGCCGCGATCACCGCCGATCTCGCCAGTGAATCGAGTCTCGAAGCCCTGTTCGATGGCCTAACGCAAGCCCCTAAAACCGTGATCCACTGTGCGGGCAGCGGCTACTTTGGTGCGATTGAAACCCAAGGGGCGAGCGATATCCACAGCCTGCTCAATAACAATGTCACCTCGACGATTTTGTTAGTGCGCGAGCTAGTGAAACGCTATAAAGATCAAGCGGTCACTGTGGTTGTAGTCATGTCCACCGCAGCACTGGCCGCCAAAGCGGGAGAGTCCACTTACTGCGCGGCAAAATGGGCGGTACGAGGATTTATCGAGTCGGTGCGATTAGAGCTTAAACAAAGCCCAATGAAGTTGATTGCCGTGTATCCCGGCGGCATGGACACAGGCTTTTGGCCAAGTAGCGGTAAAGCATTAGATACCACCAGCTTTATGTCCGCCGATGAAGCGGCTGGCATGCTCAAGCAAGCATTAATCGCCACCCAGCACGGTTATATCGCCGATATCACCATACAAAGAGCCTAGCTCTAGCCGAAACTGAGGTTGGCGGATTGCGCACAAAACAGGTTCGAAACGCAGGATAGCAGCACCTCGAACCTGAGTGTTCCACTTGCTAGTCAGCGCAGTTAGCTGTGTTTAAGCTTACCGCGCGGCGACTCTCCCTGTGGGTCAACCACCACATCACAAGTCCTCCTAATGACAACAAAGACGCCGCATAACCTGTCGCGGCAATCCCTTGTCCAGAAAGGATCACTAAACTACCCACCCAAGGGCCAATTGCATTGGCAAGATTAAAGGCGCATTGCACTAACGCACCTGTCATGGCCTGCCCATCGGGCGCCACATCCATCAATCTTGCTTGCACTATGGTGGCAAGTCCCAAGCCACAACCGACAAAGAATACTACGGGCATCAGCGCCCAATAATGTCCGGTCAAACTCGGGTAAATCGCTAATACCACAGTGCTTAACACTAACGACCAAAACGCCGCCGCTAAGGCCGACTTATCCGCCGCCCAGCCACACACTAGCGTGCCCAGTGTTGCGCCAATACCAAATACCGCCATCATGATCGGGATCTTAAACGGCTCGACTTGCGTCACTTGGATTAAGGTTTCAGCCAGATAGGTATACACGCAAAAGATACCGCCAAAGCCAATCGCAGCGATGCCAAGCGTCAACCAGACTTCACGATTCTTCAGGGTTTGTAGCTCTTTTCTGGGACTCGCATCAGCGGCCACGGCCTGATCAGGCGCTAAAAAATACACCATCACAGCGGTAATAGTCGCCAAAATCGCCACTATGCCAATGCCCGAGCGCCAGCCCACGGTTTGCCCCATCCAAGTCGCAAACGGCACACCGATAATCGTCGCCAGTGTAAGGCCAATAATCACCCGCGATACGGCGCGAGCCTTCATTTCTGGCGGCACTAAAGAGGCCGCGAGCAACATAGCCACACCAAAATAGGCACCGTGGGGCAAGCCGCTGAGAAAACGGAAAAAGATTAGCCAATTCAATGATGGCGCTAACGCACTTAAGCCATTGGCCACCGCCATTAAGGCAGCTAGAGCAATCAATAGTGTGCGCCGCCTGACCCTAACCGCCAGCACCATAATTATCGGTGAGCCGATCACGACTCCCAACGCATAGGCACTAATGGCATAACTCACATGGGCAACTTCCACCCCTAAATCGCTAGCGATGTAAGGTACTAAAGTCATGGAGGCAAACTCTGTGGTACCTAAGGCAAACGTCCCGAGCGCTAAGGCGAGCAACACCCACAGAGTACTGGCTCCCTTAGCCTTATTTTGAGCTGCCTGATTTTGAGCAATGTCCAAACGTCTTCTCCGCTATTCTATAAAATGATATTAATTAAAAAGTTAAGTGCTAAAAATAAATTGGAGCCCACTATGGGGCTCCGATTTTCAGTAATTAAGTGATTTGAATCTATCGTGCTAACTGCTCTTGATAGGTTTGACTATTCCAGTCGAAGGCATAAAGCGTGCCTTGCCACTCGTAAAGTGTACGGCCATCTTGCTGCACAATTCTGGCATTGCTCGGCAAGCTAGACACACTGTGCGCCGCCCGTGGACGGGGAGTCGCAGCCGTCTTGCTTGCGGCATTGCTAGCTTGCGACACCAGTTGCCCAGTCGATTGTCCGGCCATATTTACAGGCATACTCGATACCATACGGCCTTCACTCGCAGAATATTGCATACTGGTTGTGACCCGCACAGGCACAGAAATCGCCACAGGTTCATCGTCGTAGCGCATAGGAATCGACAATCCTATGCCCGAATAGGGCGAGTTCCAGTAATTTCGAGCGTAAGCGTCACGCGAAGTATTCCAGCCCCAATCATTGTTCCACTGGCTGTTCACACCATAACCGACATTCCAGCCAGAACCCCAACCCGTAGTGAGCCCTAAACCCAGTCCTAAACCCCAAGGGTAATAAGGTCGGTAGTAGGGACGATAGTGGCGATTATCGTTGCGCACATGGCGGTTATCGTAATGGTTGTCATGACGATTGTTGTAATGACTTTCTCCACGGCTGTGGCTATCACGATGACCTTGGCGCTCGCCTTGCTCCGAATGGTCCCGATTTCCGGCAACCGCCGCAGTCGACATACTGAGCGCGCCCAAGAGTGATATCCCCACAGCCAGCGACAAAACCAAGCACTTTAGCGGCCGCTTATGCACGCCATGTGATTGACTTTGAACACACTTTCCTTGAGTAAACGTTACTGGGATATTCATATAAACCTCGAAATAAAGGGCGTAAGCGAGATCAATCGTGACTTACTGGCATCCATTTTACGCTTCCTAAGCTTGAAGATCACTGAATTGGTTAACCCTAAAACAGAAAAATGCTATAGTGCGCGCCACACAGATTTTCATTGCAGAGGCTATTTCCACATGAGTTTTAAGGATTTACGCAGCTTTATTGATCATCTGGAAGCCAATGGCGAACTCAAACGCATTAGCTACCCAGTTGATCCTCATTTAGAAATGACAGAGATCGCCGATCGCGTATTACGCGCTAAGGGCCCTGCGCTATTATTTGAAAATCCCAAAGATCATCACATGCCCGTGTTGGTAAACCTGTTCGGTACGCCAAAACGTGTGGCCATGGCGCTCGGTAAAGACGATCCCTTAGCGTTGCGAGAAGTGGGCGAACTGTTAGCCTTTTTAAAAGAACCCGAACCACCACGGGGCTTTAAAGACGCGATCGCTAAGATCCCTATGTTCAAGCAAGCCTTGAATATGCCGCCAAAGACAGTGCGCAATCCCCCTTGCCAACAAGTGATCAAAACCGGCGATGAAGTCGATTTGACCCAATTACCTATTCAGCATTGCTGGCCGGGCGATGTCGCACCACTGGTGACATGGGGCTTAACCATCACCAAAGGCCCGCGCAAGAGTCGCCAGAATTTAGGTATTTATCGCCAACAATTACTGGGTAAAAACAAGCTGATCATGCGTTGGTTATCCCACCGTGGCGGCGCGTTAGACTTTGCTGATTTTAAACAACAATTCCCCGGTGAGCGTTATCCTGTTGTCGTCGCACTCGGCGCCGATCCTGTGACCATTTTAGGTGCCGTCACCCCAGTCCCCGATTCCATGAGCGAATACGCTTTTGCCGGTTTACTGCGCGGTGAACGTACCGAAGTCTGCAAGGCATTAAGCTGTGACTTAGAAGTGCCCGCCACCAGTGAAATCATCCTCGAAGGTTATATCGATCCTGAGGAACTGGCGGAAGAAGGCCCCTACGGCGATCACACGGGTTACTACAACGAAACCGATAAGTTTCCAGTATTTACCGTTACCCACATCACTCACCGTAAAGATGCCATCTACCACAGCACTTACACTGGCCGTCCACCGGATGAGCCCGCCATGCTGGGAGTTGCATTAAACGAAGTGTTTGTGCCGATTTTGCGTAAGCAATATCCTGAGATCGTTGATTTTTATCTGCCGCCTGAGGGTTGTTCGTACCGCATGGCAGTGATCTCTATTCGTAAACAATATCCGGGACACGCCAAACGGGTGATGATGGGCGCTTGGTCTTTCCTGCGCCAATTTATGTACACCAAGTTTATTGTCATCGTCGATGAAGATGTGAACTGCCGTGACTGGCAGGATGTGATCTGGGCGATCACCACCCGCATGGACCCAAAACGCGATACTGTGATGATCGAAAACACCCCGATCGACTACCTCGATTTTGCCTCACCCGTCGCGGGCTTAGGCTCAAAAATGGGACTCGATGCCACCAATAAGTGGGAAGGCGAAACCAACCGCGAATGGGGCACGCCAATCGTGATGGATCCAAAAGTAAAACAAAAGATCGACTCAATCTGGGATGAGTTAGGCATAGACGACAGCCCAACCCTATAATTCAGCTTAAGCCGTTACTCAAATATCGGCTTAAGCCAAGAGAATAGGCCAATAACAGGCCGCTAAAGCGACACCTAGACACATACTGTTGAAGAAAGGTGCAAAGGAAGTTTGATGAAAACCATACGTTGTAAGATAGAGAAAGTTAGCCCGTTTAACGATGCCGTATATCAAGTATTGTTAAGGCCAGAAACCGCCTTCGATTTCCAAGCGGGGCAATACTTATGTGTTGTCATGGGTGAAAAAGATAAACGTCCCTTCTCTATCGCATCAGCGCCAAACGCCGAGCTGATCGAATTACACATTGGCGCCGCTGTCAGTGAAAGCTACCCAATGCAAGTGGTCGAGCGCATGAAAGCCTGCGCCATTGATGGCAGCACTATCGATATCGAAGCCCCAGGCGGCGAAGCCCATCTGCGCCACGAAAGCCAACGCCCTCGCCTATTAATCGCCGGCGGCACTGGTTTCTCTTACATTAAGAGTATCGTAGAGCACCAAATCGCCATTGGCCAACAGGTTAAAACCACCCTGTATTGGGGTTGTCGCACCCAAGATGCCATGTATTTTGAAGCCATCGCCCGCCAATGGCACGATGCCCACCCTTGGTTGAACTTCGTCCCAGTGATCGAAGAAGCCCCAGCTAATTGGCAAGGTAAAACCGCCAATCTGTTAGCGCAAATCAAACAAGACTTTGTCAGCTTAAATGGCTACGACATCTACATCGCCGGCCGTTTCGACATGGTGGGTGCAGCACGGGAAATCTTCCGTGAGATTGGTGTAGAAGAAGCGCATCTCTACGGTGATGCGTTCGCGTTTATCAAATAACGCGCTGATTTGTTAGCTTGGCTGGCTAACGTTGCCAGCATAGGCTCAAATAATAAACCCCAGTTTTTACTGGGGTTTTGTTTTTACTTTCAATAAGAAAATGACACTTGCTGCATCTTCGTGATGACGTCAATCATTATCCTTTTAGGATAAAATTACCTATTGAAGCTCAATCGATACCACATTGGTGACGCCTCTAGCCAAGGTTATCATGCCTGATGTATAGAATTTGCTGCTGCTATTATCCTCAGCCTTCAGGTAATAGGCGCCGCTATTGATAATCATGGTTTCTGGGCGATGCATCGTCATTGGCTTATCACTTAACCAACCATTACTGTCTACCGCATAAAGGTAATTAGTACTTTCCATCGCCGCGCCACTGTCTTGATGGTATGCCAACACCCTGACCATAGTCATACCCTTAGGATTTTTCTCCTGAGTAATAGAGCGGATCGCACCGCGTTCCGGAGACATCTTAGTATTCTTAGTAATATTGAATGGTTCAGAATTATTCGAGTATTGCTGAGTCTGATGTTCGTAAGCGGGGATGGAACTACTACCGGAAGTGCCGCCTGAAGTACCTGTGCTAGCGATGCCTGCGATATCAGACACAGAATCGGCGATGTTTCTTACATCTGTACTCTTACAAGCAGCAAGACTTAAAACAAGGGTACATAAGATCATTTTTTTCATTGCGTTTAATCCATTAAGTTATTGTCTATCCATACCGCACATTGTATTAAGCTAGTTAAGCTCATCACAAAGTACTACTTAGGTAACCTATTATTACCAATGATTTTTTAAGTAGGGTAAATTATCAATGAGAATGTCATTAGTCAATAACCTAACAAACACGTAACCAATAAATCATAATGATTGAGATGATTTCACTATATCTCGAGAGTGATTGGTGTAATGGACGGCACATTACGGTGATGCGATCGCATTGATCAAATAACACGATAATTTGTTAGCTTGGCTGCTAACGTTTGCCAGTTGGGCTGCAAAAAATAAACCCCAGTTTTCGCCGTATTTCACTTTGAATACGGCCTTACGGTCAAGAAAATCTACATATCCAAACTTCGTTTGTTATTTTAAATCAAAGTCAAAGTCGTGGGGCTTCACCCCACACCCGACCAAGGAGGACTGCTCGTCCTATCCTCCTTGGATGCTCCAAGACGCCCCTAGCGAAGTTACATGCATTAGTGACTGGCTTCGTGCTTACTCGAAAATGGCTAACGCTTCCGATGGGGCGTCCCTTCCCCCCGAAAGCTACGCAGACGTCCTGTCTGCGTCACGCTATTTTCTTCAACGCCCTTCAGCAACTTCGCAGGGGGAGGTGAACAACTGTAATCTCGGTGTCGGCTGTTTATCCCAAAAGAGGTTTGCCTGTCCTATCTTTTTTCTAACGCTTCCGATGGTACATCCCGATTAATTAAATAAAGAATCCGAAAGCTAGCTTGGCATCCATGCCAAGCTCACGCGATTTCTTCAACACTCTTCAGCAACTTCGCAGGGGGAGGTGAACTACTGTAATCTCGGTGTCGGCTGTTTATCCCAAAAGAGTTTTGCCTGTCCTACCATTACTGACCGCGCAATTAATGCTGAGTGCCCACTTCTTTTCTGTTCTTATCCATCTTATCGATTGTCCATGAGTTTATTGAATCCTGTACTGCTTTACCTGCACCATCAGCACTAGGGTAGATTGTTGCACCGTTAATTCCTGCTTTTAAACAGAGGTAATACAAATTAAGAGCTTCGTCGACAGAAAGTGTCAACTTTAATAATGGTGAGTTTGGCAATGAAGAAAACCCATGCTCAAGGCCTTCGACTTCAAATTCCTCGTTTCGATAGCCAGAATGCGGATGAACTGTAAATAGGCCAGACTGAGCTGATACATGATGTGACGTACTACCTGGCACTTGAACAATATTTACATTTTTGTATAAGTTAACTAGCTCTGTATTTAAAACCCAAATAGTAAGTTTAGTGTCAAGGTTCCAGTTTTTGTGGTTAGCCATAGCACTAGAAACTGCAAAATATACAGCCACATATGGCTGCCTCGTCCAATCAAGTAACCGAGTAGGCACTCCATGGTGCTGTGCTAAGGCCATTAATTCAACAAGTTCTGGATTCGGCCAGAGTTCAGGTCGAATATAGTATTTGTCCTGAACTTGAGAATTCAAGACATCTGTACGGAACTTCATAGAATCATTAGGGATGCGAATACCAACATTGTCACAATAACTTGCAAACTCCTCGAGCAAACGAACCTCAGTAAACACTAGCTCGTCAGCCCTACTTGGTCGTCCCATAAACTTCAAAAGTGGATTTGACGTTTTATTTCGTAACAACGATGGAATCAAACCCCACTCAGCATCAGCTTGCCCACGATATATAAGTTTATAAGGTTCTTTGAAGAAAGACTTAGTTGGGCTTAAAGCTTCCCAAAGCTCATTTGCAGTCTCGTAATTAATTTCCTCAAATGCTGGATACCTCATATTTCCTCCTACGTTATAACGTTTGAACTAAGCCACGCCGTTTTTTGGCGTCGGCTTGAACAAATTATACGTGATTGCCTCGAATTCGAGTCCTGTTAACTTCTCTGCAATGAGCAACATCTTTGCGCTCTCTGTCACGATGAGCATTCGACTACGGCTATTACCAGAGCCGAAAACAACATCAGTAGCCGATAGGTCAGATTCTGGTTCCTTCAAGAGAAATGCGGGCGTTGCACCTGCGACGGCCTTATGGAAACCACACTCGACACAAAAGGATTCAAATCTTGTTTTCCTTGCTACAGAGTCAAACGATGTTAGCGATGTTGGCTTTATAACAAAGAATTCAGGGTCTGATGGAAGGGCAATAAATTCAAATCCCTTCAGTTGTAGCCGTTGACATGCCTCCTTGAACTTCAGTGATGCCACATAGTAACCGTCATAGGTTGAAGATAAGTCGTATACCCTTCTTTTGACGCAAAATGATGGATTAACAAAGTAGAGATCGGTCTTATAACCACATACGGAACAAATAGGAATGTCTGTTACCTCCTGAAACAGGCGGTCGGAGGAGCCACACATATTTGAAGCGTTGTCACAAGCGTGAAGGGTATATGCAGTCATTTACTCCCCTTAATGCCTAACATTTGTATCATGCGAATGCGCATAAACTCACCCCCGACCACTTGATAAAATTACGAATAACCCACTGATTTAAATTTTAATTTACACAATAGCAAAAATCATTTTAGGTAGAAAGTGAGCATATGAATGATATCTGCTTATTTTATTTTGAGTATTGTTCGTAACCAATCGAGCATTAAGACTAGATATAAAAATTGAACTAGCAGAAGTTTTTGGACCAGCTGTACTGTTTTGAGATTAATAGCTAACCCCGAAATAGCAGGAGTTCACCTCCCACTGCGAAGTTGTCGAAATACGCAGATAAAAATGCCGTGGCGACATCATGGATGATGGCGCAGGCTCGGGGGGACAGGGATGTCCCATCTGAGCCGTTAGGCAATTTTTATTGGAGTATGAGACCACTAACCAATGCATGTAACTTCGCTAGGGGCGGCAAGGGAGATCCAAGAGGGAATTGCTGTTGATCCCCTCTTGGTCGGGTGTGGGGTGAAGCCCCACGACGTTGATTTTTCTTTAAAAAAAGCTTAAGTCATGTATTACTCTGCCATGAGATACCAAAACTCATAATTCAAAAACTCAAACGAAGTTTAAAAACCCACAGCCCTGCGGCGCCTGAGCAGCCCCCTACACTTGTGGTCTATGTAAATCGAAACGCAGATCTTCTGAGATCCCATAATAGGCCGATGGGCCGCCGGCACGTAATACGGGCTCGGCAAGTGCAGTTTGATAAATCCCCTCGGCATTGAGTAAATGATTGGCAATATGCACGGCCACCACTTCTCCTAACACTAACCAAGTATCAATCTTGTCGCCATTGGCGGCGGTTAACTGGATACATTGGGACAACTTACATTCAAAATTCACTGGGCTTTCAGCCACTAAATCGGCCTTAACAATCGTGCCTGCTTTAGCCGTGAGTCCGGCAAAGCTAAACTCATCTTGACCGCGTGGCAGCATGGCGGAGGTTTGATTCATTTTCTCGGCTAAGCCGCGAGTGGTGAGGTTCCACACAAACTCCCCTGTTTCGACGATATTGGCCACACTGTCTTTCCAACCTGTGCTGGCAAAGCCGATGATGGGCGGTTTGTAGTTGAAACAATTGAAAAAGCTGTAAGGGGCGAGATTGCGTTGCCCCTCGGCATTCCGTGATGAAATCCAGCCGATCGGTCGAGGACCCACAATTGCATTTAAAGGATCGTGTGCAAGACCATGGCCTTTGCTCGGTTCGTAAAAATAGCGGTTATCAGCGGTCATACTTGATCCTTTTGTTATTGCCACATTGTTATTGCCACAACCGTGACTTGAGCGATTAACACAGCCATCACTGGCACACTTTTATGGTCGCTATCTTACCTAAGTTCCTTGGATGTCGCCAAAACTCTGCGGCATAAGTTAAGCGAGAGCGAGGATAAAATCAGGCTGCAAATTTTAGATCCAACACACTTTTCTGCTAAAGTGATGCTGATCAGTGGGCTAAATGGCTAACTCTGCTAGGTGGCAAATAAAGGAGTCCTGAATGGATGCGATAAAAAGAATATGGAAAAGGTTGTTATTGGCCACAGTGCTGTTGGCGACGGGTTGTGCCAGTGTAGCGCAAATCGATTTCAATGCTCTGTTTGGCACTAGCTCACCTCAAAAGCGCGTCGAGAATGCACAGCTTAACAACCAATTTGTTCAACAGGCCGAATTTGTGCACAAAGAAGTTGAACCAATCCTCAATAGCCGCTGCGTGGTGTGCCATGCCTGCTACGATGCTCCCTGCCAGCTCAAAATGACCTCAAGCGAAGGCATAGAACGCGGAGCGAGTAAGGAAAAAGTCTATCAAGGCACACGTTTAGTCGCCGCCACGCCCAATCGCTTATTTGTCGATGCCTTTACCCCAGAAGCTTGGCGTCAACGCGGGTTTTACCCCATGTTAAACGAGCGCAATCAAACTCCAGAAGCCAATACCCAAGCCTCGGTATTGGCCAGAATGCTTACGCTTAAGCAAATGCATCCCCTGCCTGAAGATAAGATTTTAGATAAGCGTTTTGATTTCAGCCTCGACAGTGTTCAGCAATGCGCCAGCCTAGAGGAAATGGACAAATACGAGCAAAGCCAACCGTTTGCGGGTATGCCCTATGGCTTGCCAGCGCTGAATGCGAATGAACATCAAGTGTTGATGCACTGGCTCGAACAAGGTGCGCCATTGCCATTCGCACCATCGCTAGCCCCTGAATTTATAACGGAAATCACCCATTGGGAGCAATTCTTAAACGGTGACAGTTTAAAAAGCCAATTAAGCGCACGCTACATCTACGAGCATTTGTTTGCCTTTCACTTATATTTTGAATCTTTAAATCAGCCAAACGCCCAGCCTCTGTTTTTCGAGTTAGTTCGTTCGAGGACGCCGCCGGGGCAAGCGCTGGATATTATCGCCTCCCGCCGCCCCTTCGACGATCCTAAGGTGGAACGTGTCTATTACCGTTTTCGACCTTATCGGGCGACCATAGTCGATAAAACTCATATCCCCTATGCCTTAAATACCGGCTTGCTGCACGACTGGCAGCAATGGTTTATCGATGCGGATTACTCAGTGACTCAGCTGCCGAGCTACCAGCCGAGCATTGCGGCCAATCCCTTCGAAGCCTTTATTCAAATTCCTGCCGGTGCGCGCTATCGCTTTATGCTGAACCGCGCCCAAGACACCATTATGGGCTTTATCAAAGGCCCAGTGTGCCGTGGTCAGGTGGCGCTCAATGTGATTAACGACAGATTCTGGGTGTACTTTGTTACCCCAGATTATATGGACGACACGGATTTTAGGACCTTCTACCATTCCCAGATTGAAAACCTACGAATGCCAGCGGAGGAAGAAAGCACTGCACTCGCCGTAACTTGGGTGAAATATGCCGCCAAGCAAGGCAAGTACATGCGGGCGCGTAATCAGTTCTTGAATGAGAAGTTTAAAAACGGCCAACACCTCACTATCGACGGGCTCTGGGATGGTGACGACAACAATGATAATGCTAGCCTGACAGTGTTTCGCCACTTCGATAATGCCACAGTGGTCAAAGGTTTAGTTGGTGAGCCGCCCAAAACCGCTTGGATTATCGATTACGCCTTATTGGAGCGTATCCACTATTTGCTAGTCGCAGGTTTCGATGTGTATGGTAACTACGGCCACCAGCTATTAACTCGCTTATACATGGATTTTTTACGCATGGAAGGGGAATCAAATTTCCTGACCCTGTTACCGCAGGAGGAAAGGCGCAAACAATTTAGTGATTGGTATCAAGGGGCTGGTACTCAGCTCACGGCGTTTATCGCGGGGGATATCAACACCTTTAATCAGCCCACGGGCGTGCTCTACTATAGCGATGACCTCAAGGGCGAGCTGTATCAAAAACTCGGGCAGAAGGTCGCTAAGGTACAGCCGAATAGATATCAAATAGAAAACAGTCACTTGCAAGCCAACAGCAAGGCACTGTTGCAGGCATTAGGTCGATTAAAAGGCACCCAAGCGACCCTGTTACCAGAGCTGACGATGATCATGGTCGAGCCCGAAAAAGCGGGTAAAGCTGAGGTCTTTACCTTCGTTCGCAATAGTGCCCATCGTAATATTTCGAGCCTGTTTAATGAGGCCAGCAACCGCGAACCCGCAAAGGATGATGTCACCTTAGTGCATGGTTTATTAGGTAGTTACCCAGAAGCCTTCTGGCTGGTGAAAGAACAAGATTTACCTAAAATAGTGGCGGCGGTAGAGCAAATGCAAACCGAGAAAGACTATGAGGCACTGCTCGATGTTGCGGGTGTACGCCGTAGCGATCCCACCTTTTGGGCCTTTAGTGACAAACTCAATCAGATCTTTTTCGACAATCACCCGATAGAAAGTGGTTGGCTGGATTATAACCGCCTGCAAAATCGTTAATAAAAAGGGGAACGCTAGCGTTCCCCTTGCTTTCAAATCCACCCAGTAAACTTACCAGATCTTAACGCGATCTTCTGGCGCTAAATACAGCTTGTCGCCAGGCTTAACATCGAATGCGCTATACCAAGCATCTAAGTTACGCACTGTCAGCGCGCGGTACATGCCGGGTGCATGGCCATCGGTTGCCACCCGAGCCCGCAGCGCTTCATCACGCATCTTAGTGGCCCAGGTTTGCGCAAAGCCGATAAAGAAGCGTTGATCGCCCGTAAAGCCTTCAATCACTGGGGCTTCTTTACCCTTAAGCGAGGCATGGTACGCATCAAGTGCCGCGGCTAAACCCGCCACATCGGCAATGTTTTCACCTAAGGTCAGCTTGCCATTCACGTGTAAATCAGGGAAAGGTGCATAGGTATCAAACTGCCCTGCTAACGCATCACCTTGCTTAGCAAATTGAGCAAAGTCAGCTGGCGTCCACCAGTTACGCATAGCGCCAGTCGAGTCAAATGCCGCACCATTGTTATCAAAGCTATGGCTGATTTCATGGCCAATCACAGCACCAATCGCACCATAGTTGTAGGCGGCATCGGCCTTAGCATCGAAGAATGGTGGCTGTAAAATACCCGCAGGGAAGTTAAGCGCATTTTGCACGGGCAGGTTCACCGCATTCACCACTTGCGGCGTCATCCACCACTCGCCTTTATCCATTGGTTTGCCAATCTTGGCGAGTTGATGGCTGTACTCTACTTTTTCACCATTGATGGCATTCGCGTAGGCATTGGTCGCCGTCACAGCATAGCTGTCGTAGTTGCGCCATTTGTCGGGATAACCCACGCCCACTGCCATAGTCGCCACTTTCGCTAAGGCTTCTTTCTTAGTGGAAGGGTCCATCCAATCGAGTTTTTCCACTCGCTGACCAAAAGCAGCCACTATGTTATCCACCATAGTGCTGACTTCAGCCTTGGCCGAAGCAGGGAAATATTGCTCGGCATAGGCATGGCCTACGGCATCACCTAGGTATTGATCGAGTGCCGCTAAAGCACGTTTATCGCGGCCGCGCTGTTCTGGCGTACCAGAAAGCTTAGTGCCGTTAAAGGCAAACGAAGCATTGTCTATGGTCGTTGGCAACACATCGGCGTGACTGTTGATCTGGTGGAACACGAGCCAATCTTTCCAGGCTTCTAAAGGCTCAGAGGCCACCAGCGCAGAAAGTCCCGTAATCGCCGTCGCATGGTAAGCTGCAAATTTTGGCTGATTGCCCAATTGTGCCGCCGCGAGGAAGGCAGTCCAATCGATGCCCGGTGCTTTAGCATCAAAGTCAGCACGGCTCCACACGCCCGAAGATTTAGCGAAATCTTCACTATCTTCACGGCTAGCGTGGGCGGCAGCTATCTTGCTCTCAAGGGCAAAAATACGATCGGCACGGGCAGCGGCATCGCTCACGCCCGCATCTTTGAGCAAGGTTTCAATATAAGCACGGTAAGCGCTGCGAATGTCGGCCATTTTAGGATCGGCAGACAGGTAATATTCGCGCTCAGGTAAGCCTAAACCGCCCTGCAAAAAGTAAGGCAAAACTTCGCCCGGCGTGGCTAAACCTTGAGTTACGAAGATCCCAAACAGGTTTTCGGTATGGAAATCGGTCGCGTTGAGAGGGTCAACATCGGCGCGCAGGTTTTCACCTAATACTGCGGATAAATCTTGCTTGCTCGCAATGGCCTCATAACGGGCGATATCCGCCTCGGCAGGTTTCATTCCAGCGGCATCAATGGCGGCAGTATCTGTGTAAGCCTTGTAAAAATCGGCGATACGCGCTTCGTCGCTACCCGCAGCATGCTGCGCTTTCACCAGTTCGGCAATCAAACTGGTTTTATGCTTTTCGGTCGCTTCAAAAGCAACGAGGAAAGCGCCAGTGCTGGAGCGATCGGCAGGGATCATCGTCGTTTTCATCCATTCGCCATTGGCGTAGGTATAAAAATCATCCCCCGGTTTTACCGTTGGCGACATAGCCGCCACATTAATACCTACCGGCATTTGAGCGGCAACGTCTTGGCTTTTAGGTGCGCTTTCGCTGGTTTTAACGGTGTTTTCTGTGGTGTTATCACTGCAAGCAGTTAGCCCCGTCAGTACTGAAGTAGACAGTAACAGCGCGGGAATAAGACGGTCCGACATGAATGACTCCTCTTTCTTTTATTATTGTATTTATCTTGTGATGATTAAGTTTGGCAGTGTAACTGGCTCTGAATGAAGAAGTAAAACAAAGCCACTTTTTATGATAAAAAGTTAATGCAAACATTTTGAGCCGCAGCGTCTCAACCAATCACTTAATGCCATCAAAAATCCCCTCATTGCAGACACAAAAAAGCCGACTTTATGTCGGCTTAATCAAGTGTGGTTTAAGGTTACTATAACTTGAGCTGATTGTACTGAGTCCATGCAAGCACTTGTCCCATTTGAGGAATAATCCATACCGCCGTATGCTCATTTTGATAAACACGATAATAGAATAATTCTTCATCGCGGATATCATGCTTACGAATTTCACGATAAAACTGCATGGCAGAATTGCTCACTTCATCCGGTTTTGTCAGCTCTTTTTGTAACACTTTAACGTAGAAAACATCGACTTTAAGATCATTAATCTCAGTTTGGTACTGTTCAAACTCACCGCGGATCGTGTACTTAATCGGTGTCGTTAAGCAATCTTGATCTGTTATACAAGAGGTTGAATAGAAATTTCCCCGATTCTCCCCTTCATACACCAGAGACATGCTGAGATCGTTCCGAACTAAGAGTTCACCCGCGACAGGAAAATAGATATCCGCATGGTAATTATGCTCAACTAACTCCCCCTTACCCTTGTCATCCGCAGGGAGAACAATGCGGTTATAACGAATCCGCTGCTCCATCTTTTGACTCAGCGGAATAAATTCCGTCATATTTAAGCCTGCAGGTTTCGCATCTATTGCGGTGATATTAATCATACCGCGACCATTACAAGCCTCTGCATCTAGCTCTGGACAAATTGCCATGGAATAGTTTTTACCATCCGTGGCTGCAAAAGCACTGAAATGCTTAATACTGCTGATATGATTTCCCTCTGGCGCCAAATGTTTTTGCCACCAAGAGGGATGTAAATGCTCCTCATCGCCAATATAGAAAGTTTGCGCCGTTCCCAGAGTCCCACCGATATTGAGGCTGATGTATTTATCTGCATGCCACTTAGCCACTTGTTTAACCACTGCATGGTGATCACTCATATACCAGAAGATCGCCAAGATCAGGCCCAAGAAAGCAATACCTGCAAATTTGGTCCAAGCCGATACCCCAACTAAAGCATCACGGATTGCATCTGCATCGTTTATAGCCAACATCTTTACATGGGATTGCTCAGCGATATGCAATTGATAACCGCGGCGCGCCACGGTTTTGAGCTGTACTTCAGTATAAGGCTCGAGTTTTTTTCTTAGGGTGCTGATGCACTGTGTTAGTGAAGTCGGTGCCACGACGCGGTCTGGCCAACCCACCTGCAACAAGGCTTCTTTCGTCAATATGGCGTTGGGGGAAGATAACAAGCGTACCAATATAGCCGCTTCAGAAAAAGTCAGGTCTATGGATGTGCCATGCACTTGATCAACTAGTTTTTTAGCCTGTTCATCTAAAAATAAATATGAAGTGATTTTATGCATGTTAAACGCCCGAAAACTCAGCAAAAGTAGATAAGGTATGATTGCGCTAACGGCGGGCAAGCAGATTGGGACCATGTTTTCCCAAAAGCACTGTGACTTGCAGCCACCTATCTAAGATGGTTTATTTTACTTTTTAACAACATAAAATACTGTGACTGCATGCTCAGTTTAGTTATTGTTTAATAAGCACAAAATTAGACTAATACAGGATTTGCTAAACTAAATTTCTTGACGTTTGAAGACCCAAGAGCACCCCAATAATAGAACAATAATCCAGCCGCCTAACAAACCATACATCATGGGTAATCCCAATCCCGTTTGCGCGATTAAGGAAAGGCTACTTTTAGCTGCTAGTGTATCCGAAGGTGCGGCAAGCAAATTTAAGGCACGGAACAAGTCGGTAGGATTCAGTAAAATGAGTAGATTAAATAGATTGCGATTAAGCATTTCACTCATTCCAACCAAAACACTGAGCAAAATAAGGTCATAAACCAGCACAAGCACAAACCATAAAATAAGTAACGTTCCCAGTGCCTTGGCTTTTTCTCGCACACACAGGCTAACCCAATAGCCCAATAGAACAAACACTAATGACAACAAAATACTGCTTATTATCAAATGGGTAAATCCGATAACTATCGCGAATTGAGCCTGAGCATCGCCAAGTAGTATCAGTAATAATCCTGTCACACCAAAACCTAAGATACAGGCGATAGTCATTACGCACGCATGGCCCAAAAACTTGCCGCAGACAAGATGCCAACGCTCCAATGGATAGGTCAGTAATAACAATAAGGTGCCAGATTCTTTCTCACCGACAAAGCTGTCATAGCTCAACAAAATCGCGCCTAATGGCAGCATAAATACCGATAAAGTCACAAGCCCAGAAAGGATCTGCGCAGGCTCAAATACTACTAAGCTGCCCGATATTACGCTCCCCATAAAACTCACACTAAGGGAGAGCAGCAACAATACACCCGCCATCATCCATAGCCATCGATTGCGCAAATTGTCCTTAAACTCCTTGGCAGCTATGGTACTCACTATATTTAGAGCACTTAAATGACCACACTGCAAAACCTCTGATTGACTCATACGGCGGCCTCCCACTTAACGCCTTGAGCCATATCTGTTACTTGAGTGGTATCTGCAGATACAACCTGGGGCAGAGAATGACAAACGGTTTCCATATAATGATGAAACACAGACTGCAAACTCGGAGGCTCAACAGAAAAATCCCCTGCCGGCACTTTTTGCAATAGATGATGTAAAACACCTGACTTTTGCCCCTGCGGTACAGTCAGTTTTAATCCCTGCGGCGAACTCATCTCAACACAGCTGGCTAAAATAGGATCTGCGAGCACCTCTAGCCTTTGAGTGTGAGACAAAGAATACAAAAAAAACTGGTTTGGCAACCGAGTTGCAGATCTAAGGGCGGTTAAAGTTCCCGAAGCTAACATTCGTCCTCGGCCTAAAATCAAAGCCCGATCCATTTGATCTTGAACTAATCCTAACTCATGGGTACTGATGATAATCGCGCAGCCTTTCGCCTTAAGTTGGGCTATTTTTTGATACAAAAAAGCCGATGCTAAGGGATCTAGACCGACAGTCGGCTCATCAAGTAACAATATCTGAGGATCAGCCAATATTGCCTGAGCGAGCCCAAGACGCTGCCGCATTCCCTTGGAAAATGTACTCAGACGTTTATCTTTAGCGGCTTCTAAACCAAATTCGGCAAGTAATTCATGTACTTTTGCAAGAGCGACGCCTTTAAGTTTAGCGAAATAGCCGA
The DNA here is from genome assembly GCF_900456975.1 of Shewanella baltica. NCBI lineage: Bacteria > Pseudomonadati > Pseudomonadota > Gammaproteobacteria > Alteromonadales > Shewanellaceae > Shewanella > Shewanella baltica. Next base: position 165,683 of record NZ_UGYM01000002.1, on the reverse strand, counting down.
GTAATTCGAGAGCGGTCATGTTGTCATAAAAGCTCACATTTTCAGGTAAATAACCTAAAGATAAACTCAACCTGACATTCATAGATCCCACATTGTGCCCTTGAACTTGGATCTGGCCACGTGTAGGAGTTAGCAATCCTAAAATAAGCTTAAGTAACGTAGACTTACCTGCTCCATTATGGCCAAGGAGAGCAACAACTTGGCCCTTTAGAACCTCAAAATTCACGTCCTCCAATGCCTTAAAGTTGTTATAAAATTTACTGACATTTATCGCTTTAACGGCAATATCAGCACTGGCCACAGGCTTATTCGTCGAGAATGTGAAAGTCTGATTCATTGCGTACCTCCATCAATAAGTGCGGGCGAGACCGATTGCATTAAGGGAAAACTATCGCTAATTCCCGTCGTCATTCGGGGCTGAAATTGGCGTTCAACCCAACGCAGCAGTAAAACAACTGGACTTTCCATTAACAGTTTTGCCTCAGGATAAAGCCAAAATAGTTTGTCTAAGCTGTCATTGGGCCTATGGGCCAAATCACCTATCCCATCTAGATCCAGATCCCAGCCTTGGTATTCTGACCAATAATTGCCTTGTCCTTGATAACTCCACTCTAACTGTGTGTCGCCGACATATTTCACTTGGTTTTGATTCGCAATGATTCGATTATGCCAAAGACGGTTTTCCTCTCCGCCCATGGCCATACTGATCCCAGTATCGCTATGACTAAACTCGTTATCTTGAATACGGTTATTTTGAGCAGCGTAAATAAAAATGCCTTTGCCTTCGTTACCCAGCTCCACTGTGCCCTTAGAATTATGGATGTCACTGGCAACATTGGCCTGCACATGGGAAGACTCAGTAATATTGAGCAAAATGCCGAAGTCCCGAGCCTGAGTCACGCGGTTGTGGTGCAGATAAATATTCGTTGAATTCATTAAGGCATAGCCACCATCAACCGCAATAGCTTGGTTTTGCCATGCTTCATCGGCTTGGGTATACATGTAGTGAATGCCGTATTGCAGTTTAGTAAATTGATTTTCAGAAATGCGGCTGCGGGTGACTGACTCTAAATACACCCCATCGCGGACAAAAATGAGTTGGTTTTTATGGATTTGCGGGGCAACGACCTGCTTAAGATAAATGCCATCCCCTCTGTCTAACACATACATAGCACCGTTGCCGCTGATACTATTACCTACGATCTCAGGGGCATAGATTTGCTCACCATAAATACCAAAGCCATCACCTACAAAACGATTTTCTTTAATTTGTACTTTATCCGCTCCTTGTTGCAGCAAGATCCCCGCATCGCGGTAATAGAGATCCTTCCCCCAATGCCGAATATTAAGCCCCTCAATCCTCACCTTCGCCGCGGTAACAATCAGCGCACTACCTTGATACTGTGCATCTAAGGTAGCGCCAACTTCGCCTTGTAAATGAATGGATTGAGTGACTCGAAAAGAGCCGGTATACACACCAGTAGCCAGCAATAACGTGTCACCATTTTGAGCCTTACTAAGGGCAAGTGTAAGCGCATCTGTGTCTGTCACCCGGATCAGTGCCGCCCAACTATTAAAAGAAGTAATGTACAGCAACCAAAACAGGAGTGAACGCAGCTTCATTTTCACAGCCTTACTTATCACCTGCGAGCAGTTCTAGGGTAATCTCATTGAAGGCCAAAACTCGGCCGCCGTATTCTGTGGCAAAAGCTTCGGCTGCAGCCTTAGTGCTAAAAGGTGCGACGGCAGGCCCCATGACCGCCTTTTTAGTCGTGCCGTAAACATAGAACGCACTCTGTGCATCAATAAAAGCACCATCGTCCGGCCGATCCCAGTCGGTCGAGCCAGCATCATGCACCATCATGTAATCGATCTGACGCTTGTTTTCACTCTGAAGGGCAAAGTTAAACATATCGCGACTAGAGCAAAACTTAGGCACGATTTTTTCAGCCTTAAGATGTACTTGCCCTTTAGGTCCAGGATATTTAGTGATCACCATGCCGCACAAATGACAACGGTCATGTTCATGAATCATCTCAGCTTTATGAACTTGGTCGGTTGCCTCACTCTTATTACAACCAAATAGCAAAGGCATTAACAGTAACAACGAATAGAACTTCTTCATCCTATTGATCCTTTTTGATAAAAGTATCAACACCTCGCCTAGGCACCTTGCAGGGACAGACCTTAAGACGAGGGTCGATAAAATAGTGATATCGATTTAAATCAAAATATTAAATCGCGTAATTTTGCCCAGCGTAGAGGATAAAAAGCCTCAAACACATCATGCCGCTAACAGCACACAAGCCTGATATATAAAAGGCTTTGGCTGAATGACTAAAGTGTTTACCAAGTGCGAAATTAAGTAATAAGGGCCCGACGAATCCGACACCAATCACCCCTAACCAAAACACACTTGCCCAAGTCCCTTCATGGAAAGCGGCAAAGGCCATTTGAGCGCCTTCATTCCCCGTCATCAGGGCTGTTGCTATCATGAAAATGAACATGGCTTCGGCGAACATGATTGGCCACTCGGCACCATGGAGCACCTTCATCTCAGCGCTATGTAATTGCTCTTTAAAGAAATACACAGCGACCATCTTGGCCGATGCCGCCCCAGCGGATATGCCAGAGGCGATAAATAACGCAGGTAATACCGAAGTGTTAATGATAGGAAAGCGGATCAAGGCCGAGATCAAGAACCCAGTGTAAGCACAGACAGAGATAGCCAGCACTAAGACTACAACCTCAATTGGACGACGAAATGCCACTAACTTGTCGATAATCGGCTTTAAGAACCCCAGTGCAGAGACAGATAACAGCTCTTTTTCGAGGGCAAATAGGGTCAAAATTGCCACGAGCGGGATATAAACACTCAAAGCGATAACACCAATCGACATCACGGAGTTGAGGTTGTAATAAACTAAAATTCGCCAGAAAAATAATGGGTTAGTTAAATCAACAACGAGACATAACATACCGAGACTAATAGTGATAAATGCTACTAGCGCTGCCGCCTTTAAAAAGGCAGTGTTTTCCACTTGGCCCTTATAAAAACGTAGTACAAGCGCAGTCGTTAACGCGCCACCCGAAATCCCCGCAAAAAACAGGTAAACGGCAATGGGCCATGGCCAAGCAACACCTTCGGAAAGCCCTAAGGTAAATTCCATACTGGTATCCATCTTTACACTCCCAGTTTCACGATAGGTATGTAACGTAAGCTTGGTTCTGTGCCAAAGTGCGGCTTAATTCGCACTGAGTCCTTTACCGCCAATAACTTACTGACATAAGACTGAGGATCATTGGCATCGCCAAAGACCAAAGCATCGTACTTGCAACTCTGTACACAGGCGGGTAATTCCCCCTTGGCTAGCTTGCTGTGCAAACAGAAGTCACAGTTATCCGCAACATCTGTTGCTTCATTAATAAAGCGAGCGTTGTAGGGACAGGCACCAATACAATACTTACAGCCAGCACACTTACTGGCGTCCATAGTCACTATTCCTGTTGCAGGATCACGGTGAGCTGCGCCCGTTGGGCACACTGTCACACAAGGTGCATTTTTACATTGTTGGCAAGATACGCGGACAAACTTACGCTCACAATCACAGGCCATCTTGCCGCAGTGCGGGCAGGCTTGCCCTTCAACACGGCCACTTTGCTGCTCAAGCAATACGCGAGATTTTCCCTCGGGTAAGTGGTTTGCTTGGTTACAGGCAGTTTTACAATCGCCACAACCGACACATTTAGTTTGATCAAACACCATGACGTAATGGGGTTTATGAGCGCTATCACCGTCCTCTTTGACTGAACACCCACCTAAAGGAGTTAAGATCAAAGTGCACATTCCAGCGCTTTTAAGGAACCTCCGTCTCTCTATATTTTCACTCACATCATCCTCCATCTATCGGTTTTCAACCGACGTTTTTATTTATATCGTTATCGACTTAACTTGCCTGAAAATGACTAGCGACTTGGTTTATCTCCACTTTCATTCAATTTGATTTGTGCTTTTATAATCGCGTTATTGATGGCTTCACGATTAATACTGCTGCTTGGTTGTGCCAGCAGTAACCGCCAATGATCTATAGCTACTTGGTAGCGAGCGTGCAGATAGGCATCGGTAGCGAGTAATAACTGTGTCTGTGATTCAAAGGGTGAGTGCGCTAAAACCTTGGCAATCACCTGCTGGGTTTCTGGTGTTATTTGCCGACGTTCACGGTAGTAAAGTGCGTTAGCCTTAGCGCCCAAAACTTCTGCATCGTCTTCAGATAGCATGAGCAACTTATCCAAGGTCAGCACAGCATCCGAGTACAAACCACCCGCGCTATAAGCCCGAGCTAAAGACATGAGTGCCTCAGTATTTTGTGGTTCTCGTTCTGCCAAACGCGTGGCTTTGGTAATTTCTGCAGCTACTAAATAATCAATATTTTCATCAACTTTTCCTTTTTCCCAATCTTGAAAACGCCCTATTTGGCTATAAATGGCTAAGGTCAGTAACACGAGTATTAAGCCCATGGCAAAGGGCACTTTGCTCGACATTGACGGCAATTGAGCCATAGCGAATGTCAATTTCAAGCGGCCGTGATGCCAATAAATATAAGCAATGAACAGACCTAAACACATGCAAATAACTAACCCTAAACTGACCATCTCATTCCCCAAACAGGTCATAGCAAGTGACACATTTACCCAAGCTAAAGCTAACTCAAACGGTGCACTAACCGTGGGCAGGCATCATGCTTTGATGCTTCATCTCTTTAATTTCACTAGGTTTTTCGATGTTTTTTAGCTCAATTTCAAAGATAAGTGCTGACTCGGGCGGGATAATGCCCACGGCTTCTGTGCCATAGGCCAGACTAGCGGGAACCACAAATCGGTATTTAGATCCCATAGGCATCAATTTCAGTCCCTCTTCCCAACCGGGAATGACAGTCATTAATGCAAACCGAGTAGGCTCTTTGCGGCCGACAGTATTTTCAAACTCTGTACCGTCGATGAGCGTGCCAACATATTCCACAGTGACAACATCTTCAGGGTTTGGCTTTTGACCAGAGCCTTGGGTTATCACTTGGTATTGCAGACCGGAAGCTGTGACTTTCACATTTGATTGCTTGGCATTTTGTGCAAGGTAGTCAGCGCTAGCTTTTTTCGTTTCCGCCATTTCTTTTTCAGCAAGGATTTTTCTGGCAGCATTAAGCTCTTCAGCCCTTTGATTGAGATAGGTCACGACCTCCTCATCCGTCAGTTGTTGCTTATCCTTCAGCGCATCCACAAAACCTTGCACGACTAGATCAATATTGACCTCAGACCCTAATTCAACTTGGTTATAAACTTGGCCTGAAATGTAATTGCCAATGGACGCGCCAATACTGTAAGAGGTTTTATCCGCATCACTTTTTAGGCTAGGGGCAGCAAAACTTGTCACAGAAACAAATAGCGCAGCACAGGTCGCCACGGTTAACGTTTTTGGGATAAAAGAAGTTGGCATACGTGTTTTCATTTTATGTTCTCTACAATGATGAACCCTGTGGGTTTAGCCTCTTGGCCCTGCAAACAGATCTTCTAGAAAATCAGTTCGCGTGTTCTTTACTATGGTTTTTCTGTTACTCGTCCAGATAAACGCCAGCCATAAATACCGTCGGCCATATGGCGCACACCTGTGTAACCTAGCTTCATGGTCTCTCTGGCAGCCATATTGCTGGCGGTACAAAGACGGTTGGCACAATAAAACACCATGACTGCATCTTTATTCTTTGGAAGTAACTCTCTCCAATTTTGAACATTGAAAAAAACCGCTCCGGGGATAAAACCTTCCGCCCATATCTCCAGCGTATTTACATCGAAAAAATAAACGCCTGACTGAGCAACTAATGTCTCGGCTTCCATCATCGAAATCGGATTAAGTTGGATCTCGTTGTAAGGCGCTTCCGATATCTCTGAGCCGCCACCTGCAAGCACAGGCAAAGCTACAGCGCCTAGGGCCAACACAATTAGGGTGTGAGTTAGGCTTTGACGAATCACTTTATTCATAATTTGGCTCTCGAATTCCCCGACACCCAGAGGTGTCGGGGATACTAGGACTCAAGTTGAACTACATTTTTTGTGCACTCAGACCTTTACCATCGATAATGGCTTGAGCTTGGGTGACATAGGTCAATGCTGCGTCTAAGCGTTTTTGTGAGTAACGTGGACCATGGACGCCCCATGAACCATCAGCTTTAATCAGCTTAATGACGTCTTGGGCTTTGTCGGTCAACATTAAGACTTGCGTCTTGTCTTCTACCGATAACTTTGTCACTTCAAGCAACTTATCGATGCGGGCAAGCGCTTGTTCAACTAAAGCAAAGGTTTCCTTCACGGGTTTTTGCCACTTCTGCACTTCGCCGTAAATTTCCATTTGGTCTTCGAAATGTAAGCCCACTTCGAGTTCAGATTGGAATTGGCTATGGCAACCTTTGTTCTCTGTCACGTCATGGTCAGATACCGAAGTACGGGCACAGGTCCACATCAAATCGAGATAGTTATGGCCGTTTTCATCCTTGGCAACTGTCCAACCTTTAGTCGCTGAGTCGCGGGGTTTTCCTTCTGGAGGGTTTAGTGTTTTACGCAGAGGATCGACATCGATTTTCCACATATGTGACTTACGCACGTTGTCGAAGCCTGCCATATCAGGGAATTGGATAGCGGTGAAGTTTTCACAACTTCCCATATTAGGCATGTGACAGCTTTGGCAAGTTTGGTTGCTGTGGGTTTGAGTATTGCTGGCGATTTCAGCCTGCGCTGTGTGGCAGTCAGTACACTGTTTTACTAACTTAGGTTTAGTAATACCTGACTTCCAATCACCGTCGGTGACTTCATGTGGATCGTGACAGGTAGAGCAGCGCATACCCTTATCATAGTGGGATGAAGCAAACATCTGCGAACCTTCTGTACCACAAGATGGGCACGAAGATTTCATCTTCACGTTGAAGGCATATTCCAACTTTTCTTTACCCTGCGGCGTTTGCGCTAACTCTTCTACAAAGTTAAAACGCTGGTGACAACGTTCACAATTTGAAGGCATGCCACCACCAATACCACCGTCTAAATGACCGCCTGCGCCATGACACTCTTCGCAGGTAATCCCAAGTGATACGGTATGTTTTTGCAGTTCTTTCGGGTTACCTAAAGCAGCAAAGAATTCATCCTTAGTCTTAAAATCAAACTTAAAGGTATGGCACATTTCACAGTAGGAACTCGCAGGCTGGAACAGGAATTCTTTTTCGTATTTCGCACCATATGAGCTCATACCCCATTGGTGCGAACCACTCGTGCCAAAGCCTTCCATGGTTGTTGGGAATTCAGGTACAACTTTCTGAATTTTCTTGGCCATTTCAGGCGTTAGCCATTCAGCCCAACCACGGGAGAATTGGTTACCACCGGCGACCATAGTCCCAGTACCATCTTTTAGTAAACCATCTTTCACATGGAAAGTACCGCGTACTAAGTAGCTGTCGATAAAGCCGTATTTGGTTCTTGGCGTTCCCACTGTCGCATAAATTGCATCGGGGGTAATACCGTCTGGCAGGATGGAAGTATCCTTTGTGCCATACATGGTTTTATTTAAATCATTATCGACTTCAGGGTGATTCCCAGGGAAACGTAAAGTTTTTGAATGGCGTGAACGTTTCCATTTCTCATACTGTGGACCATGGCACTCACCACATTTTTCTGGGCCAACAAACTTATTCGGGAAATCTAAAATCGACTTAGCACCAAGTCGATATTGCAATGCCATAGGGCGATCGCCTTCCTGATGTTGACTGTATTTCTGGCTATCACCACCGTGTAAATATTCTTCCCCACGGTCGCTGACTTTATAAGTTCCTTTAAGTCTTCCCGCTTCGGCATATTTAAATACGGGATGATTTTCGAACAGGAATTCAAATAACTCTTTTTCCTGAACGATATAATCCTGCAAAGTTCGAACACCGCGTGATTCCATGGTCACATCGGGATTAGCCATAATAGCTTGCGCTTCAGCACTCTGTTGTTTGTTGCCATAGCCAGGTTTGACTTCTCCCGGTTTAGCGTCAGACGCTATTCCTGTCGCACTGACGATAGTTCCTAAACAAAACAGCACACCTAAGGCTGTTTTGGATTTCCATCGTTTCATCATTCACTCCTAATTATCATTAGTTTTATATTTTCCACTGAACCTAACTGTTCACTGAACGACACAAACAATTGACCAGTGGCTGCATGATGGAGAAGACAAACCATTAAAAATCGGAGCTAGTGCACATTAAATTTTTATTAAAAAATAAAGATGGCTAAGTGAAATTAATACATTTAAATACAGTTACTTAATTAAGAATTCATATCAGTTTTTTAGATGTGAAAGCGCAGTTTTTAATTATAAAAATAACTAAAAATACATTTTATCTTTCAAAAACTTAAGATCGTTTAAACAATGGATTTAATAACGAAATAGATCACATTATGAGAAGTACCATTCAATTAATCTCGCCGTTAGCAATTAAAAATTCTCGTTTAACCATTAACTAAAATTTAATTCACACTATCCGAATGGAATAAAATATGACCACTATACTTCCAGAAATAGGCCATATATTGCTGATTATCAGCACTGTCATTGCACTATTATCTGCAATGGTACCTTTAGTGGGAATTTATAGAGATAATGCTTACTTAACAGGCTACAGCCCAGCATTATTTAGAGCATTATTTACCTCGATATCCGCAGCACTCCTTTGCTTAATTTATAATTTTATCAGTGATGATTTTTCTGTTGCCTATGTTGCCAATCATTCCAATAGTCAATTAGCCCTTGGGTATAAAGTGGCTGCGGTTTGGGGCAGCCACGAAGGTTCAATGCTCTTTTGGGTATTTGCAATCGCACTCTGGGGCGCCATTATCAGTTATCGCCTACCAATAACGGATTGCACTCAGGCCAAAGCCAGCAACCAATACCAAGACGCTGTTTACTTTGCGAGATTGCTGGCGATTTTGTCGCTAGTGATTCTGGGGTTTAACTTATTTTTACTTTTTACTTCGAATCCTTTTGCCCGCTTGCTACCCAATATCCCCATAGAAGGACGCGATCTCAACCCAATATTGCAAGACATAGGCCTTATATTGCACCCACCTATGCTTTTCCTCGGGTATGTCGGACTTACCGTTTGTTTTGCCGCCGCCTTAGCATCGCTGCTCGGCGGAAAGTTTAATGCTCGTCAAGTTAACCACTTAAAGCCTTGGGGGTTACTCGCATGGATTTTTTTAACGGGCGGAAATGCCTTTGGATCTTGGTGGGCCTATAACGAATTAGGCTGGGGAGGATGGTGGTTTTGGGATCCAGTAGAAAACGCCTCTTTTATTCCTTGGCTTGTCGCCACCGCATTAGTCCATTCTATTGTCCTGACTAAACGCACTAATGGCTTTCAAATTACAACTTTGCTGCTGTGTATATTGGCTTTCTCACTCAGTTTACTCGGCAGTTTTTTAGTGCGTTCCGGCATAGTGCAATCGGTGCATGCCTTTGCCGCCGACCCAACACGTGGCATGTCAATCCTCTGTTTATTAATACTTTTTATTGGTGCAGCTCTGCTCATTTTCGCACTTAAAGCCAATAACCTAAGACACTCAGTCCAGCATACGATTTTCAGTAAAGAAACGCTGTTATTACTCGGTATTGTAATATTAGTCGTCGCTGCATTTTCAGTTCTACTCGGTACCTTCTATCCCTTGATCTATGAACTACTCGGTTTAGGTACACTTTCTGTCGGTGCCCCTTATTTTAATGCGATCTTTGTACCACTGACCTTCTTACTCGTACTCTTGATGGGTGTAGCCCCTTTAGCCCATTGGCAAAAAACATCCAAAGCTCAAGTTAAGCCTTTAATCATTCCTGGCACGCTGATTTTAATTTCGGCTTTGTGGATAAGCTTGCAGGCAGCTACTGGCAATAGTTTATTTCTGTTACTTGGTACTGCAGCAGCACTTTGGTTACTGATTTGCTTATTATTAACACTGATCGCAGCATTAGGATTGAACAAGCAAACTCATCAACATAAACAGTCAGTTAAAGATGCCGTGAACATGGCTAAGCCTACCTCTAAACGACGCTTCATGGCCATGCTGCTCGCTCATTTAGGTGTTGCTGTAACAATAATAGGTGCGACGGCCGTCTCTTTCTTTGAACAAGAAGCCCTGCTAAGAATGGGGCCTGGGCAAGGAAAACCTCTGGCAGGTTATGTCTTAGTTTATGAAAGTACTGAGAATATTGAGACCAAGAGTTTTACTGCCATTCAAGCCAATATCAGTATCCGTGATGCAGCCCAAGATGAGCTGGTAATAGGCTATATCACCCCACAACGACAAACCTTTAAAAGCAATGCCATGGAAATGTCCCATGCGGGAATTGACCACGGCCTATGGCGGGATATTTATGTCTCGATGGGATTGCAACTTAGTGATAACGAATACCTGATCCGTATCAGCTATAAACCTCTTGCTAGTTGGATCTGGCTTGGGGCACTGCTAATGATGTTAGGCGGAACTGTCGCTGCTTGGCCTGCTCGCAACCTTTGTTATTACCCGAAATCAGAAACCTTAGCTGACCCATCCCATTCATTGAAAAGGGAGACACTTGCCTAATGAATCCATTTTTTCGCTCACCTTACCTCTGCGCTTTTACATGGTTGCTCTTTACCACACTATTTTTAGGAGGGACTGCATTCCTCGCGGTGGCTCAAGAGCAGCCCATCTCTAGCCCTTCTCATAAACAACAAGCTATGAATATCACTAAAGTGCTGCGCTGTCCTATGGCAACTAATCTGAGTCTGTTTGAATCACAAGCTCCTATCGCCCATGAGCTTAAAGCTCAGATATTTTCGATGTTGGAACAAGGATATAGCCAAGATGAAATCATTCTATTTATGGTAGAGCGCTATGGTGAAAAAATTCGTTATCAACCCGAACTTAAAGGTTCTACCGTCGCACTTTGGTTTGGCCCATTATTCTTGCTATTACTCGGTGTAGGTCTTTGCCTTGGACTCATTAAACGCCGAGCACTGAGCTCCCCTTCCTAAAAATAAGGATTCACCATGAAACGATATTCTCTGCGACTAATTCTGCTGTGCAGTTTTGTCCTGTTAAACAACGCAGTCCAAGCCCATTCATTGCAGAATAAGCTTTACGACACTGGCGAAACGATTCCTAAACCTAGGGTAATGACTGGCTTCGTTGAAATGCAGCATGCACGCGGCGTACCGGAAGTGCCTTTTATTGATGAAGCGGGGAAAACTCAAACCCTAAAACAACATCAAGGTAAACTGGTTCTCGTTAATCTTTGGGCGACTTGGTGTGCCCCTTGCCTACGTGAAATCCCAGAACTTCAGCATCTTAAAAAGGATTATCAAGGGAAAAATATTGCCATTGTCCCAATATCCATCGATGAAGATCCTAAGGATGTGCGACCTTTCCTCACTCAACATAATTTTAGTGACTATCAAACTTGGTTCGATCCAACACAAAACATAGAACAGATCATTCCGGCAAACGTCGTTCCTGCGACGTATTTTTTTGATGCTAAAGGTAATCTTGTTGGTTTCGTACGCGGGTATCTCGATTGGGGCGATAAAGACGTCGCCCCTTATCTTGACCAATTGATCGCTAAATACGGCCAATAATCATTCTGTACTAAGAAAGCTAGTTTACATCTCCGTTCGGTAGCCCACCCTACATTTGCCGAAACCCGCTGCACCCGAATTTGCAGCGGGTATTTTTACACTTCTGAACAAATACCTGAACTTTGTATTCTGCGGCGCATTTCTTTAAAATTGCCGCCAACTACTTATTGTTTATTGATCCCAAGGCAATCCAGATGAAACTCACCAGCTTAACTCAACCTATTTATGACCACTTATATCGTGATATCAGTGAGTTTCGCAGCACCTTCGACTTGCCAGTTAGTGATGTTGATTCTTTGGATGATAAGGCCGACACCTTACATACTTCATTGATTATTGAAGAGTTAACTGAGCTAGCAGAAGCCGATAGCCGTATCGAGCAGGCCGATGCCATTGTCGACTCTGTGTATGTCTTAATGGGACGTTTAGTGCATTTAGGCGCACAAGCCATGACCGACAGACTCGAAATCAGTTACTTAATCGACTTGTTGCTATGCGTCGCTAAAAACCGTGAAATCGACTTTATTCGCTGCTGGGACGAAGTCCATTCAAGCAATATGAGTAAAGTGTGCCGCAACGAGCAAGAATTGGCTGAGACAGTTGCCTTTTATGCTAAGCAAGGTGTTGAAATTGTTGGTAGTCAACAAGGCGACTTCATCATAGCCAAATGCGCTAAAGATGTGGAAATGTCGGGTAAAGTGGTTCGCCAAGGCAAGGTACTAAAATCGGTATACTACCGCCCAGCAGATCTGACTAAGCTGGTTAAAGCCTAGATTTTATAGCTTTGTTTAGAGCCTGTTATTTACAGGCTCTTATTTCGCCAAGGCAATTATCTCGCCTAAGCGATTATCCAGCAGTAATGACTTTTCAGCGTGTGTTTTAACGAGGCAATCCGTATGAATCCTGCGAAAGTAGTGCGTGCTGAGGTGAAGCAATTAACTGATTTGCCGAATATTGGCAAAGCCTGTGCGGCGGATTTACGTTTGCTCGGTCTAGATAAACCTGAGCAACTGCTGGGGCAAAATCCCTACGACCTATATCAAGCACTCAATCGTTTGACCGGAAAAACACACGACCCGTGCATGATAGATGTATTTATCTCCATCACCCGTTTTATGGCGGGCGAAGATGCTAAACCTTGGTGGTTTTACACCGATGAGCGCAAAAATACCTTAGGGCAGACTAAACCTTAGCTTTTAGCTTCCCGCCTGTTTATCACTTTGTATTATTTCAGGTTCTTCCCTTAACCATTCCCGCCAAATCGCCACCAGCAAGGCCATCAATACTGGGCCGACAAACAAACCGACAAAACCCATGGTTTTCACGCCGCCGATCAAACCGAAAAAAGTCGGTAAGAAAGGCAATTTAATCGGCCCGCCGACAAGATTGGGGCGCAGGGTTTTATCAACAATAAACAGCTCTATGCTGCCCCAAAGGAACAAGCCGACGCCCGCCGTCATATCGCCAGTGCCGACAAGATAGAGTGAAATCAAGGTAAACATGGTTGGCGCGCCGCCGGGAACCAAGGCCATAAAGGCGGTTAACACCCCAAAAGCCACGGCCGATGGCACACCCGCAATCCAATAGGCAATCCCCAGCACTATGCCCTCACCAATCGCGATAAGCGTCATGCCGATTACCGTCGAACTGACCGTCGCAGGCACCACACGGGAGAAGCTATGCCAGCGGGCAGGCAATACTCGCTCGCCGACAATATCTAACTGTTTGGCCACTTGCTCGCCATCTTTATAGAGGAAAAACAACGTAATAAGCATAAAGAGTAAGGTCAGTAGCAGGCCTAGCGTGTTCCAGCCCAATTGCAGCACCCAGCGAGAAATGCCACTTAGGTTCTGACCACTGATGGCACTGATGATTTTGCCTAGCTCGTGGGGTTCACCGATAAATTGCTGCCATTGCAGGGTTAACCATTCACCCATCCAAGGTAAATCTTTGATCCACAAGGGCACGGGCGAACCGTGTTGGTTAGTAAACACCAACCAATCAACCCAAGTTCTAATTTCTTGTAACGCATAGGAAAATACAAACACCAGCGGGATAATCAGCCCGAGCACAATACAACATAGGGCAATGGTTGCCGCCAACGCCGAGCGGCCACCGCATTTTGCCAATAGTTTTTGATAAAGAGGCCAACTCGAAAAACACACAATCAAGGCGGCTAAGGCAGGCACTAAAAAGTCGATAAAAAAGAATACACCAGCGCATAAGAGCAAAATCAACAAACTACGACCAATCGCGGCATTACTGAAAATCGGCGTCATAGTGCTAACACTCCCCACAATACAATCCAACGATAAGATGGAAAACACTCGGCATTGTGCCAACCGTTAACGTTTGAGTTCAACCCGTTCTGCGAGTCAGTTTATTGCGCAGTGCTTCCCATGGGCAACCACTTTAATACCGAATATTGCGTTATGTATCGATTCAATCTTTTAAGAAAAAGGCCTTTGGCTATCTATCAAAGGCCGAACAGTTGAAATGAGCTTATTGCGCCGAGAGTTGCTTAACGAGCTGCTCTGGTTGACTAAAATCGGTAATGCGCTGAATGACTTTCCCGTCCTTAACCCAAAGTAACGTCGGGATATTGCGGATTTTAAAATGATTAAATAACACGCCTAACTCATCGATACTAAAATCAATTTTAGTCTGATAAAGCTGCTTAAAATCTTCGAGCGCTTTATCGTCTGTCCACAGGTGATTGACCACACCGTGCCACGCTTTATTCGGCACTTTTTGCGCGAGATTATTTAAGCCTTTTTGGACGGCAATACACTCTTTCGACATTTCTGGACGGCTCTCAGCCAAGTACCAATCACACCAAGTTGCAGTGAAAAAGAGTAAATGCTCACCTTGTTCCCAAGGCTTGAGTAACTTAGCCGTTTGCTCGGCACTGGGCGCCTCTGTTGCCTGCGCCGTCAACTCTTGGCCATTCGCCAACATATCAATAAATTTATCTAAATTAGCGTCTGACTCATGGCTAGTGTAAACCACATCACCCGCACGATTGATCAATATACTATAGGGCGTACCGACCAAGCCTAAAGCCACACCCAACTCACCTTCATTATCCAACCACACGGGCATAGTGAGCCCGAAGCGCGCGATAACGTCAGCGATCTTAGGCTGCTCTTCATTAATATTGATGTTCACTGCGACGATATTAATCTTGTCCTGATACTTCTTCTGCAGGACTTCAAAATGCGGCATTTGTTCCATACAGGGCTGACACCAAGTTGCCCAAAACTTTAGATATATCGGCTTGTCACCCGCAACGCTGCCTAAGGTCACTTGCTGCTGATCGGGATAGGTTTTAAGTGCAATATCTTGATAGGCTTTGTCGCCCGCAAACGTAGCAAAACTCACGACGGCAAGGCACATAACAATGATTTGACGTAACAACATAGTGTTTTCCTTAAATTGATAGACCACTTGCATCCACGACTATGGGGCCAGTGATTTGCAGCCATTAACACAGAAAATACATAATCAAAGGGAGCGACAGTCTACCCAGCAACCAACCTTTAAACAGTGAGTATAAACTAACAAGCCGCTAATTTAGCCATGTAAAATGTAAGCCTTGGTGAGCATATCAATGCCCAAATTATCGCGGCCTTTACTCATGACATTATTTGATATCCAAAGTGATCAATTCAAATATTCAAGTGAATAGCATCATCTAATATCTAAACAAATCAAAATCTTGAAATACAATCCCATCATGATGAATCCAGTCTACGATGCTTTCTGCAAGTTGTGGATATGGCCAAACGCATCAGCGAATACTTGAGGATCATCTACAACGAGGTTGACCATACTTAACGACTCAGGCAATTGTCCCATTCCGCCATAATAAGTTTGGGGATGCTTAAAAATCAGCTGCACATTCGCGACATCACCCCGTCCTATCGTCAAGATTTCTGGTGCAGCGATTGCCACAGATGTGTCGACAGAATTACCAAATGAAGTACCAATAGGAATGCCGCCCACTTGCTGTGGTTGCACGTGAGTCACAAATGCCCCAAATTTCAGTTCACTTATCTGGGTTAAATCAATCGCCATAAAACCCCAGATACCATTATTGATAATGAGCTTACCTTCCCTTTGATACAGGGAGTAATAACGACTGATTCGGTAATTGGCTGCGATTAATACCACTGAATATAAGATCAAACCAGAAACGAATACGGCAACAATATGACTCACATAATCGAGTAGTATGTAACTCAGTGTGGAGGCCACGATTAAACACATTATGATGACTAAAGCATGCCAAGGTTGGGCACTCAGTAACTTAAGCGGTGTGATCGATGCTGGGTGGCGACGGGAAAAATAAGGGATAGCGTAATACCAACTCGCGGGTTCGGTAGCGAGTATTAAACCTAAGGTCAGCTTCTTATCGTCAGGCATTTGATTCTTTGGCAAATCAGTGTTTGATGCGCCCTCAATATTAAGCGTTCTAAGTTCATTTGCCCCATTACCCAGCTCTTGCTCCACAGTGGCAGCATATTGAGCAATGATCGCTAATCTTGGATCGCCTGAAGCCTTCCTCGCCTGCCACAATCCCTTAATAATGCTCACCATCAAGTACAATTCGATGAGCAGTAATACCGTGATAATAGGGAAACGCAGCCAAGCGATAAACTCGAAATACTCTGCAATTTGAGGAGGGTAGCTGAGGCGAGCCATGAGGCTGCTCAAACTGAGAATGACTAATATTTTCCAGCTTTTTTGCGCACCAATTTTGATAATCCAATACCAATAAAGCAGAGGTAACAACACAAAATATAGTGCACTGACGACAGCCAAAGACAACTGCTCACTTGTTTGCGTTAACTGTTCTGGCAGTAAATTAAACCCAAGCCAATACACAATAATCATCAAAATGAGAAAATAAATTCGATATTTAGCTGGGCGTCTTAGTCGAATTTTTAGCATTTAACATCCTTGTCAGTTGATCTAGCCAAGCCTATGCGATAGTAAAAACCCAAAAAAGTAGCTTGGCTTATCAATAACATGATGGATAAAACCATGAATACAATGCTGGCTTAAAAACGTTCAAACTGATCATTAGACCATCAAACCTAACGCCAATTGTCTTGTTAGCTCTGCGGCGGGAATAGCCTGACAGCCGGTTGCATTTTGGCCGCACCAAAGTGGGCTAAAATCGCCGAACCCTTGTTGCTCGGCGGCGCTTCGCAATCCTGCGACGGCACTGGAGGCGAGCGGAAAATCCGGTACTGCGTTATTGATAGGTCCAAGTTCAGCCATAAAACGATTCACTATGCCGCGTGCGGGGCGACCAGAAAATAAGTTAGTCAGAGCCGTATGCTGCGCCGCCTCGCTTTGCAGTGCGGCGCGATGGATCTCACTGGTGGTGCATTCAGGGCAAAGTAAATAAGCCGTCCCAACTTGCACCGCCGAAGCGCCCATCGCCATGGCGGCGCGCACGGTTTTGGCATCGACTATGCCACCTGCGGCGATAACGGGCACATCAACGGCGGCAATGATTTGCGGCAATAAACTAAAAGTGCCGTGTTGCTCAGTCAAATCATCGGATAAGAAATGTCCTCTATGGCCGCCAGCTTCTAAGCCCTGCGCAATAATAGCATCTACGCCACGCGCTTCTAACCAGAGCGCCTCTTCTACTGTGGTCGCCGTCGAGATGATCTTAGATCCCCAAGATTTTATCTCCAGCAACAAGTCTTCATTGGGTAAACCAAAGTGAAAACTCACAACCTCAGGTTTGAATTTCGCTAACACTTCAGCCTGAGCGCTTGTGTAGGGCGCGCGTTGTGCTCCCGCAGCTTGGGTATCAGAATGGATACCCAGCTCAACAAAATAAGGCGCGAGTTGCTTGAGCCATGCAGCTTGTTTCGCCGCTTGCGGTTCGGGCTCGTGATGACAAAAGAAGTTTACATTGATGGGCTTAGTCGTCTGGGCGCGGATTTGTGTCAACGCGGCATCTAAGGCTTCAAGGGATAACATGGCGCAGGGCAAAGATCCCAACGCACCGGCTTGCGACACGGCTATCGTTAAGGCACTGCCCTGAACACCCGCCATAGGCGCTTGAATAATTGGCAATTCGATTCCAAATAATCGGGTTAACTGGCACGGCATACATCATCTCCTTTGACTGGTTATCACTTGACGATCAATCCTGATATGGCCCTGCGGCTAAACGTTGGGAGATCCACCACAAATTGCCCACGGGATCCCGCACTCCACCTTGGCGATCGCCATAGGGTTTATCCGCCACTTCCATGATTAACTCGCCCGCAGCAGCGAGCGCCTGAGCCACCGACTTATCGGCATCTTCCACATACAAATAGTAGGATGCTGGCATTGGCGGAAACGCTTCACTCGCCTCGCTTAACATAAATAGGCAGTCGCCGATTTGCATCTGCGCATTGGCTATTTTGCCATCCAATCGATGGGAAATATGTAGCGCTTTAGCATCAAAGGCTTTTTGCATAAAGGCTACTAAACTATCGGCATTGTTGATAATCATATACGGGCTAACCCGTGCAAATCCTGGCGGAATAAACATAACGACTCCTTGTTACCCAAGCATGATGTTGACAATAGAAAGCCACTATAAGTCATGCACTATAGACCAAGCACGAGGGCGAAAACTAGCCCGCAGCCATTAAGCCTTCAACGTGAAATGTAAACTTAAGCATTCAGTGAACGAGCCAAAGCGTAAAGCCTGCGGATGCTTTGCCCCACGGCGTTTAAGTCATTTTATATCTTTGCGACCAAACCATAACAGTACTGCTTTACGCTTGTTATTAAACAATAAATTAGCTTTATTTAACTATGATTAAGCAACTACGGATCCTTGTTCTATGCTTAGTTCACTGTTCACTTACCATGATGAGCCTATGCACTTGACTGCATTCTTCGCCCGTTCCCTCAGGATTTGCCTCCTCTTAACCCTCAGTAGTTTCGTCTTTGCAGTGCAGGCAGCTTGGTATCCCGCCGATGTCATTGCCGACGGTCAAAAGACCCTCTACACGCCACTCACTAAGGCCAATAAAGCATGGCGGATCTGCGCCTTACTTCCCCACGGTAAAGATCAATATTGGTGGGGCGTCGCCTTTGGATTATCACAAGAAGCCGAGCGCCAAGGCGTAACGCTTGGCATTTATGATGCTGGTGGATATGACAAGATTGAGCAGCAAAAACAGCAACTCCATGATTGTTATGCACTCAAGGCTCAAGCTTATATTATTGCCGCCAATACCGCTGACGGACTGATTGCGGATATTGAACAACTCAGCGCTGCGGGCATTCCGGTTATCGATTTAGTCAATGGTATCGCGACCGACAAACTCACGAGTCGATCCTTAGTCAGCTTTGAAGATATGTCCGTTGCGGCGACAGAATATATTGCGGCGCAGCAGCGAGAAGCTATCAATCAGGAGTCACCTAAGCTTAAAGTGGCGTGGTTTCCTGGTCCTAAGGGCGCCTCGTGGGTAATGGCGGCGGAACAAGGATTTAGACGGGCGGCAGCTAAACAAGAGTTCGACACAATTGAAGGCGGTTACGGTACGACGGAGTTATTCGTTCAAGCGGATTTGGTGCGAAAAGTACTTGCAAAACAAAGCGTAGATTATGTAATTGCCAATGCGGTGGCGGCCACGTTCGCGGCGCGCTTTTTAGATGGACGCCGGAATCAAACCGGCAAAGTCATCGCATTTTACTCTAATGCGCAAACTATAGAATTAGTGCAGAAAAAGCAGCTACTCGCGACAGTCAGCGACTCACCGGTATTGCAGGCTCGAATTGCTATCGATCTGGCGGTGCGCGCACTCGAAGGTGCGCCTTATCCCCGCAGAGTGAGCCCTGTTATCAAGGTCATCTCCCAAGACAACATCCACCAAATCGATTTAGAACAAATATTAGCACCGGAAAATCAGTGGATGATCCATCAGGATCTGCCCAGCGTAAACGGTACTCGTTAAATCAAATAGTCCGCACCCAGCCCAACAAATAAGGCTAAACCTGCCCAGTTATTATTGAGGAAGGCTTTAAAACAAGGGGCTCGTTCACGATCAAAAATCAGCATTTGCTGGTAAGTACTAAAACCGACAAAAGTCAGTATGCCTAAACCATACAGCAAACCACGGTCAGCGCTCCAACCGGCGGCGATAAAACAAGCCAACGCGGCAAGCTGAAATAAGCCTATGATTTGGCGATCATATTTACCAAACAAAATCGCAGTAGATTTAATACCCACTTTTAGATCATCGTCCCTATCGACCATGGCATACATAGTGTCGTAGGCGACAGTCCAACACCAATTGGCGGCAAATAACCACCAAGCCTCCATCGGCACTTCACCCGTTTGCGCGGCGTAAGCCATAGGGATAGACCAACTCCACACTATGCCTAAAAACATCTGTGGCATGTTGGTGATGCGTTTAGTGAAGGGATAAATAATCGTGAGGATAATACCGACAACGGATAATTTAACGACTAATCCATTGAGTAATAAAACTAAACCAAAAGCGGATAAACCTAAAATGACGAACAGTATCAGCGCTTCTTTGGTGCTGATTTCGCCACTGGCTAGCGGGCGTGATCGAGTGCGTTCAACAAAAGAATCGAGATCGCGATCGGCATAGTCGTTAATAATGCAGCCACAGGCACGCATGATCACTACGCCAATAATGAAGATAACCAATACCTTAAGATCCGGCATACCACCCGCAGCTAACATTAGCGCCATCAAACATGGCCACAGCAATAATAGCGTACCTATGGGGCGGTCGATTCGAGTAAGACGGGAATACACATCCCACTTTTGCTTTAAATTCATTAACTAGGTACTCCCAATACCCTCAAGTTTCCACTCGTTTTCAGGCTTAGCATCATATACCCATGCTTCTCCCGATGCGAATTCATCCCCTAAAAGCGTGTCACAAAAAGCTGACATTTATCGTGATGATGGCAGTCATCACAGCGCTTCTAAACGAGCGTAAGCCACGACTAACCACTTGCTGCCAAAGTCAGTAAAGCTGACTTGCACGCGCCCTTGGGCACCGCTGCCCTCAAAGTTGGTCACCTTGCCTTCACCAAATTTAGGGTGATTGACTCGTTGGCCGACGTTAAAACCGGTATCGTTTGTGGCAGCCGACTTTTGAGTGCTAAAACGATTATTCGCCATTGGGGTTGAAACCTGCGCTTTGAGGCGGATTTCATCCACATATTGCGGTGGGATCTCTTTGATAAAACGCGATGGCCTGGCGTAATCTTCGCGGCCATAAATACGGCGCGATTCCGCATAGGTAATGTAGAGTTTTTCCATGGCGCGGGTCATGCCCACATAGCAGAGACGGCGTTCTTCATCGAGTCTATCGCCCTCTTCGAGCGCCATTTTACTCGGGAAGATCCCTTCTTCGACACCCGCCATGAACACCATAGTGAACTCTAGCCCTTTGGCAGAATGCAGCGTCATTAGCTGCACCGCATCGGTAAAGGCATCGGCTTGGCCTTCGCCTGCTTCGAGCGCCGCGTGGGAGAGGAAACCGTTAAGTTCGCCCATGTCCTCTAGCTCTTCTGGCATTTCGAAGGTACGTGCCGCTGTGACGAGTTCTTCTAAGTTTTCGATTCTAGCGTGAGCTTTTTCACCCTTTTCGGCCTCATACATGGCCTTAAGACCCGAAGCTTGGATCACAGTATCAGCCATGCGATACAGCACCATATCTTGAGTGTCTTCACGCATCGTCATGATTAAGTCCATGAAACCACGCACAGAATTTGCTGCGCGGCCCGCAAGCACTTTCTCGTCGAGCAAACGCACACTCGCCTGCCACAGGGTTAACTCATGCTGACGCGCCGTGGAGCGCAAAATATCCAAAGTGCGATCGCCAATGCCACGGGGCGGCGTGTTAACCACACGCTCAAACGCCGCATCGTCGTCTTTGTTATTAATCAGACGCAGGTAACCCATGGCATCTTTAATTTCTTGGCGTTCGAAGAAGCGTAAACCGCCGTAGATACGATAAGCTAAGCCTTTGTGTAATAAGGCTTCTTCCAATACCCGCGACTGAGCGTTAGAACGATATAAAATCGCACAATCACTGAGGTTGCCGCCCTTTTCGTGCCAATCATTAATCCGACCGACAATAAAACGCGCCTCGTCCATTTCATTAAAGGCGCAATAGAGCGAAATTGGATCGCCATCGGCTTCATCCGTCCACAACTCTTTACCCATACGCTCTGGGTTATTGGCAATTAAGGCGTTGGAAGCTTTAAGAATATTACCCTTAGAGCGATAGTTTTGCTCGAGGCGAATGGTGGTCGCCGTCGGGAAATCTTTTAAGAATCTATGTAGGTTTTCAACCTGAGCGCCGCGCCAGCCGTAAATCGATTGGTCGTCATCACCGACTATCATCACATTGGCGGTTTGACCGGCGAGCACGCGGATCCACGCATATTGGATCGCGTTGGTATCTTGAAACTCGTCCACCAAAATATGCTTAAATCTGTCTTGATAATGGGCCAACAAATGCGGCTTATTGAGCCATAACTCATGGGCACGTAACAGGATTTCGGCAAAATCGACTAAACCTGCGCGGTCACAGGACTCTTGGTAAACCTGATAGATTTTTAACAGATTCTGCTCAAGCGGAAAACCGCCCGCATCGATATGTTTAGGGCGTAATCCTTGGTCTTTTTTACCATTGATATAACCCTGAGCTTGGCGTGGAGGATATTGTTTCTCATCCAAATTCAAGCTTTTAAGAATACGTTTGATCAAACGCACTTGATCGTCAGAATCAAGGATTTGGAAGCTTTGCGGTAAACCCGCATCTTGGAAGTGAGTGCGTAACAAGCGATGCGCCAAGCCGTGGAAAGTGCCAATCCACATGCGGCCCATATTGGTGCCAGCGACTTTTTCAACTCGCTCGCGCATCTCAGCCGCAGCTTTATTGGTAAATGTCACCGCAAGAATCGAGTAAGGACTCTGCTGTTCAACCTGCATCAGCCACGCAATGCGGTGGGTCAACACCCGAGTTTTACCACTGCCCGCGCCCGCCAACACTAACATGCTAGATTGCGGTGCCGCGACAGCCTCGCGCTGCTTATCATTCAGGCCGTCTAGTAAAGAAGATACGTCCATTCTCGCCTCCAAAAAATCGAGGGGGCATTATAACAGAAGAAAACCCGCCTGCGCGTTTGCTCCACAAGACGAGAGCCATAAGGTGAGTGATATGTTGCCGCATCTTGCTTTGCGCTTGTATTGTAATGACGACATTGATTAAGCACTGTCATTCCCACAATGCTCATGGGTGGGAATCCAGCGTTTCGGTAACAGATCTTTGTTTTTGGGTAGGAATTGAACAAATACAAGGCTGTATTAATTGCTCATAGAGAGGGTGTTCATCATTCTGTTTCAACGATTACGCACTGTCATTCCAGTGACACGCCGTGAATATGTCCCTATAGGCTCGACGACGGCATCCATGCCGTCAACGGTCACTTCCATGACAGTGCTTAATCTTGCCAACCCCTACAGTAATTTGAACCACTTCTTACAAGCATGCACTCTGTAAATTTAAAGATGGATGGCTCGTTAATTCCTGCACAGAAAATTTTATAGTCTCATCATTTTTTACTACTGCTGTTTTCTCTGCACTCGATCCCATTCAGCTTTGAGCATTAAGGGTACGATGCGCTGAAACTCTGCGAGTTTTTCTTTGATACGAGATTCGTTTGTAAGAGCTTGATATACCCTTTCCTCTGAGATAAATGCATCATTTATAAAGGTAACTAATCCTAAAATCTTATTATCAAAAGCTTTATCATTTAAACTATTTGCATCTTTATCTGGGTTAAGCATAAAACTAATCTTAACTGTCTTTTCAATTAGTTCAGATTCAAGTTTCTTAAGCTCTGCATACGTGGATTTGACACTGTCAAAATATTCTCTTGCTTGCCTCTCGTAAATCATTAATTCTCTATAATCATTATTGTTTTCTTCAGAGAGGATTCGCGGCAATCCGCTATTTTCTTCACGGAATTTAGCTCGAAACACAGCGCACCGTCTTTCAGCACTTTTCAAATTTTTAACTATCTCAAGCATATCTTTCTCGATTTTATAGAAATAGAGTAGTTGAATTGCGACTCTGACATAACTACTAGCTTCATCTCGAAAGGTGTTAATCCACTTTTGACGAAATTCGTCAATTACGACTTTGTGACGTTCTTTCTGTTCATTTTTAGCAAGTTGAATTTTGCTTTCTAATGAATCATTATGTTGTTTCTCTTGAGTTTTAAGAAGTTCTAGATGTTCTTCCATACGCTTACTTGCATCTATTTCGATTTGTTCAACCTGCTTATCTGTTTCTCTTCGTAGAGTCCGATGAAGAAAATAGAGTGAGAGTCCAATCGAGCCTACGATACTAACTATCGCCGCCCCAAAATTAATCCACGCGGGTTTGTCAGGTGAGTCCATAAAAAGATGTAAATCGACATCTCTCTTTTCAAGCGATTCATAGTTAACTTTTTGTTCTTTAAGATATTGAGCTATCTCTGTATTTTTCCGGTTGATTTGAGTAACTTGCTTTTTGGCTTCCTCAATATTTGGAATAATAGAATTTTTAAGCTCAGTATTATCTTTAGATACAGCCTCAAGCTTTGCTGTAAGCTCTTTAAGCTGTATTGAAAGTTGTTCTACTGTGACAAGTTCGTCTGCCGATTTTAATGTTGTCTGAGAGTTCTCTGAAGCGTTTACTGCTGTTGATAGAATTAGCGCTATAAAAAATAGGGTTCTTGTTATCATATTATGCTTTTGGGAATGAAGTGCATCATGACGGCACGCTTAGTTAAATAACCAATGAGTTTAACACTTTAACGGTGAAACAAGACATCCACAACTCTTCAATGCTTTAAGTGGCCAACAGACAACTCAACAATCAAAGGAATACGCCATCCCCTCGGAGTTGCCGCAGGGCGAATAGACAAATTGCGTGAGTCTCGCCATGGATGGCGAGCTAGCTTTCGCAGGTGCAGGGACGCATCCTTCGGAAGCGATAGCAAATTTGGCAATGAGCACAAGGGGCTTTCAACTCCGTTGGGGGCGTCATGGAGCATCCAAGGAGGATAGGACGAGCAGTCCTCCTTGGTCGGGTGTGGGGTGAAGCCCCACGACGTTGACTTTGATTTTTATTAAAAAACTCAAAAAAGTCTAGGTAAAATTCCATTAGCAAATAACCAACGCAGAATGGCGAATTTCAACTTATGGATCAGACTCACCTACTATCAAGCTACATCTTCAATTAAGCACGTCACTAGAATGACTATGCTTAATCACTACAACCTGAATAGATAGATCAGCAGCGGAGCTCTGCCCCAACCCCCTTTCTCGATGAGAATAACTTTAGGTAGCGGCGGATCGCGGTTAGAATACTCACCCTGTTTTTCTTGGTTACTTTTTCGGAAACAATAATGTCCCATTCAGCGCTTAATTCTTTTGATGATTTTTACCAGCTTTTGGCTGACAGCTTAGCGAAGAATAGTCTGATCAAACTATTATTGAGTAAGTACCGAGGGGCAGATAAAAGCTTGCAGCGCATTACGATCCGGCCGATCAGTTTGCAGAATGAACCTATGCTGTCGTTTGTGTATCAACACCAGACGAATCACATCACTAAAAACCTGAGTTATGACGAAGGGTTAGCCAGCATAAAACTGTTACTCGGTAACGATTTTAAGAGTGCCCACTTAGCCACGGCGCAGGCAGAAGTTCAGCTTGAGATCAGCAAAAAAGGTAAAGTCCAAATCAGCACACATAATGTTAAACAGGCCGTCGCGGCGCCGTTAGAACATGACCGTGAGAAAAAGCGTTTTGTGGATATCGAACGTCCCTTCCTGACCAAGCTAGGGGTGACTGACAGCCAACATAATCTTATCCCTGCGATGTCGCGCAAATGGAAACAAATCAATAAATTTATTGAGGTTTTCAGCCAAGCACTCGAAGCGTCACCCCACAAGAATGACCAACCGATCAATGTGGTCGATTTTGGTTCAGGTAAAGGCTATCTCACCTTTGCAATCCATGATTACCTGCGCCACAGCCTACACAATGATGCGCAGGTGACTGGGGTGGAATTACGCCAAGCCTTGGCCGATTTATGTAATGAAACGGCGGCTACGCTGGATCATCAAGGATTGTCGTTTGTCTGCGGCGATGTGAGAACCCATGCGCCTAAGCAAACCGATGTGATGATCGCCCTGCACGCCTGCGATATCGCCACTGACTATGCGATTCATTATGGTATTCGCGCCAATGCCGACATCATCATGTGCTCGCCTTGCTGCCATAAACAAATTCGCCCGCAGATGCACAGCCCAGAATTGTTTAAACCTATGCTGCAATATGGGGTGCACATGGGCCAACAGGCTGAAATGGTGACCGATTCATTACGGGCGCTATTTTTGGAAGCCAACGGTTATGCGACTAAGGTGTTTGAGTTTATCAGCCTAGAACATACCAATAAAAATAAGATGATTTTGGCCGTTAAAAAGCCACAACATAATCAGAAAGACAGCGCCGCAATCCTCGCGCAAATAGCTGACATCAAAGCCTATTACGGTATCAAGGAACATTGCTTAGAAACCTTGCTCGCGCAAACCCAAGCCGATTAACGGCCGGCGGTTTGCCAGTAAAGCACTAAAACTTTGCACTCATCACAACTCCGTTGAAATTGAGGCAATCTTTAATTCTTTGCTGCTGAACCGCGCTAAGGGTGTCGATATCGTGGAAGGCAAACTCTGAATGTTCGTGACTTAAGTGGATCGGCAGTGGCTCACCTTCTACCCCATTTTTTGCCACCTCATGTCCCTCAGGCAATAGCAGTTCACAACGAAAGATAAAAGCTTGGGATTGATAGGCACTGTGATAATACACGCCGCTCAAATAGTTGACCCGCACACTTAAGCCTAATTCCTCTTGGCATTCGCGTACTAAGGCCTCGTGAATCGTTTCACCAGGCTCGAGTGCGCCGCCGGGCAAGCCCCAAGCAAAATTACAGTAATTAGCCTTAAGCAACAGCACTTGCCCCTGCGCATTAGTAATAACCGCGTGGCTGCTCAGTCTAAAGGTGTCGTTAAAGGCCACTCAGTTATCCTTGCATTTATGTTCGGTACGTATTTGAGATATCAAACAAAATCACTTCGCCGCAAAGGTATTACAACTGGCGAGATTACCCGAATCAAACCCTGTCTTAAACCATTTCACCCGCTGCGCCGAACTGCCGTGGGTAAAAGCATCGGACTGTACGGCGCGACCCGCCATCTGTTGCAAGCGATCATCACCCACTGCACTGGCGGCGGCAATGCCTTCCGCTAAATCGCCCGCTTCAAGTAAGTTAAGTTGTTGATTGACATAATGCCCCCAAATACCCGCGTAGCAATCCGCCTGTAATTCAAGCGCGACACTCAATTGATTAGCCTGCACTTTACTGCCAGATTGCTGTGCTTGACGCACCTTAGTGCTAGTGCCCAGCAGGTTTTGCACATGGTGGCCTACCTCGTGGGCAATCACATAGGCAAAGGCAAAATCACCGGGCGCACCTAAGGTTTTAAGCTCATCGAGAAAGCTAAGGTCGATATATACTTTGCTATCGGCGGGGCAATAGAAAGGCCCAGACTGCGCCTGTCCCATACCGCAGCCAGTGGAGGTCATATTGCGATAAAGCACTAACTTAGGCTCTCGATATTTCCCCTTGAGTAACTGGCCCCAAACGGTTTCTGTGGTGCCTAAAATGGCCGCCACAAACTGGGCATTTTCATCCTGTACCGCAGTCGTTGCGCTAGATTGGGATTGGCTAAGATTAGCTTGAGTGCTGGGGTCAAGTGACAGGCCACCAGTAAAATACTGAAAAGCGAAATAAATGCCGCCGATGAGCAACACCACACGGCCAAGTTTAGTTCTCAGCAAAAAGGGCAAGAACCTAAGTAACAAAGCACTCGGCACACCCGCAGATGCCATTTGCTGGCCGCGCCTGTCTTCGATATTGGAGCTTCTGTCAGTGTCACGCCAACGCATCGCATTCCTTCACTCTGTAATTAAAACTTTCGTTAAACCGCTATTAAAATCGCTTAAATGCACAGCTCTTATTTCGGATTTGCACTCTAGCGCCTAGTGGTTAAGAGTCTAGTGATTAAGTGTCTAGTGATTATTTCGCTTGTGTATCGCTTGTGGGCGCGTCTTTCAGTGAGCGTAAAAACAATCCCAAACCACCAAAGGCCAAAACGAGGATCACGATAAGTTCAAAGGCCGACATGGATTTAAAGTGGAATTGAATCGAGCTAATAACCCCCACAATCAAGGCCGTTAGCGAACCTAAACTCAGCAGCCACGCTAACTTACTCTTAGCGTCAAAAAACACCATCACAATGCCGATAATAAACGGTAGCATCACCATGCCAGTGGTAATCGACATGCCTTGCCCAAAGGCATTCACTCGATATAAACCATAGCCTAGCCCAAAGCTAGAGCTCACTTGTATTGCATTGAACAATAGATAAAATCCGCCACACATCATGGCAAGACCCATAAAAAATTGTCCCGTCCCGCCCTGTGTTCCGCCAGCACCTTTCATAGATATCCTTTCTAGATTAACGATTTTTGAGTGACTTGTTCTATGGCCGTTTTCAGCCGTTGTTTTTCTTCCGCTGCTTTTGCCTTTTGCCTTTTGGTACTCGTCGAGATTTTTATCCGCCTAGGCAACACTGCGCTGTTTATCTCGCATAGGCTCATAGGGATCGACATCAATTCTGCCAGAACATGCTAATTCGGCGCAGCCAGACGTCAACAAAGTAGAGCACAAGACCAGCATAATCAACGGAGTTTTCATCATCAAGCACGCCTCAGCCAATCACAAAAAATAACACATCTTCACCATTAACAAGGAGCATATTGCCAATCCCACGCGCAGGCTCAGTTATCTCAAGCTTATTCGCGCCCTATGTTGACATAAATTACGCTAAGGCCAACACTCAATGGTGAATTTTTATACCCATATACGACGCACTACCGTGGCTTAAATAAGGCTCTGCAATCTATGTGCAGACGCTAAAGTTAACATAAGGAATGCCCTTGAATACTCTATTGATTGGGAAAGGTGAGCAACAGGTTCACTTAAATCTTAAGTATGCTAATCGTCATGGATTAATTGCCGGCGCCACTGGGACAGGCAAAACCGTGTCGCTGATGAGCCTAGCCGAAGGTTTTTCACGCCAAGGCGTGCCGGTTTTTATCACGGATGTTAAAGGTGATATCTCGGGTCTTGCGATGGCGGGCACCCCAAGTGAAAAGCTGCTACAAAGGGCGGCGCAAATTGGCATAGAGGATTATCACAACGAAGCCAACCCTGTGGTGTTATGGGATTTAGCGGGCGTTCAAGGCCATCCACTGCGTACCACCATCAGCGAAATGGGCCCGACCTTACTCAGCCGAATTTTAGAATTAAATGACACCCAAAGCGGCATCTTAGACATAGTGTTTCAACTGGCAGACGACCAAGGGTTATTGTTGCTCGACTTAGATGATCTGCGGGCCATGCTGGCTTTAGTTGCTGAGGAGCGCAAAGAAGTCTCGGCCAAATATGGTTTGATCAGCGCCCAATCCCTCGCCGCGATTCAGCGCTCAGTGCTAGGACTTGAGCGCGATGGCGGCAAAGACTTTTTTGGCGAACCCGCGTTACAGCTTGAAGATTTAATGCGCACTAATTTGCAAGGGCGCGGCATCATCAATTTGTTAGCGGCGAATAAGCTGATTTTAACGCCACGTTTATATTCGAGTTTTTTACTCTGGCTACTGTCAGAATTATTCGAGAATCTGCCCGAAGTCGGCGATCCCGAAAAACCTAAACTCGTGTTCTTTATCGATGAGGCACATTTACTCTTTGAAGGTTGCCCACCGAGTTTATTAAAACGCGTCGAACAGATCATGCGCCTTATTCGCTCAAAAGGCGTAGGCGTTTATTTTTGCTCGCAATTTCCTGATGATGTGCCGGGCGAAATTCTCGGGCAATTAGGTAATCGCATTCAACATGCCCTGCGAGCTTACACGCCAAGGGATCAAAAGGCGGTCAAAACCGCCGCAGAAACCTTTGTGCCTAACCCCAAACTGGTAGTCAGTGAGGTTATTTCCCAGCTCGGCGTGGGCGAAGCTTTAGTGTCTATGCTGGCCGACAAGGGCGTGCCGACTATGGTCGAGCGCGCACTCATCGCACCGCCGCGTTGTCGCATGGGACCCGCCACGAGTGAGGAATTACACCAAGTCCGCGCCCAAAGCCCGATTGGTGGCAAATACGATCATTCCATCAACCGCGAATCGGCCTACGAACTGCTTAACCAAAGACGTACCGGCGTTGCCACCAGCAACCCCACATCCACAGCAAGTAATACAGCAAATGATGGCCAAACGGGTCAAAAAGCCGAAGAACAAGGTTGGTTCAGTGAACTTATTTTTGGTAATAAACGCCGCCAAGGTTTAGCAGAGACCTTGTCAAAGCAAGCGGCACGCACTGTCGGCAGCCAATTAGGCAAACAAATTTTGCGCGGCATATTAGGCGGGATGTTAGGTAAATCGAGCCGACGCTAGGCATATAGTGCTAAGTGAAGTTTTAGTTCGAGCGCACTCATTCGATCGCACAAAATGACAAACTCGAATGAAAATAGGAGTACAGTGTTATAGATCGCATATTTCTTATACAGGTTAACGCTAGCATTAGCGTTAATTATTCTAAGTGATAGATGGATCATGGTACGGAATTCGGTGATAAGATTATTTTGCTGTAATCGCTCATTGAGGCAAATAAATTCACAGATAATTATCAATGATTTTAAATATTTGTAATTTTAAAATGTTGTAATTCGAGATCAAAATTTCGCTTCAATCAGGACATCATGGAACAGGTTCAATTGAGTACGGCTTACATGATTAGCCTGATGAATAACCAAAGAGTACATGGAGTTTTATATGAGTAAAGAGCAAAAAAACCGTAAAGAATCGAAGAAACAACCGCTGTTGTCTGCTAAAGAAAAGAAAGCAGCAAAACACGCGAAAAATGCCACTAAAGGTTTCTTAGATAACACTAAATAGTGTCTTGTTATTCAAAGGTTCATCCTCAAATAACACAAATAGGGTTAACTCAGGTTAGCCCTTTTTATTGTCCGTTTTTCCTTAAACCGACCTCGTTAAGCCCCACGATACCGCCGCAGCAAAACCGCCTAAAATCTTCGTTTTATGATGCAAAAGTAGCAGCTATCGACTATAGCCTAATTGACCTTTTTCAGGTTTTATGTAGTTATATTCAGCAGGCTAAGGTATTCCAAGCTCGAAAGACCCTACATAACATTATAAAAAATAAGGATATTTCACAATGAAAATCAAAAAACGTTTTGTCGCCGTAGGCGCTGCCGTGACACTCACACTCAGTGCCGCCGCTATGGCCGCCGCACCCGCTTTTATTAACATACTCACGGGTGGCACCAGTGGCGTGTATTACCCTATTGGTGTAGCTCTATCGCAACTCTATGGCACAGGAATCGAAGGTTCTAAAACCTCAGTTCAAGCGACCAAAGCCTCGGTAGAAAACCTCAATCTACTGCAAGCGGGTCGTGGCGAATTAGCGCTCGCGCTAGGTGACTCAGTCGCAGCCGCTTACCAAGGTGATATTGATGCGGGCTTTAAAACGCCACTGGATAAAATCCGTGTGCTCGCCTCTGCTTACCCTAACTACATTCAAATTGTTGCCAATAAAGAGTCTGGCATTAAAACCTTGGCCGATTTAAAAGGGAAACGTATCTCTGTCGGCGCACCTAAATCGGGTACCGAGCTCAATGCCAGATCAATTTTTAAGGCGGCCGGTTTAAGCTACGAAGACATGGGTAAAGTCGAGTTTTTGCCCTATGCAGAATCCGTTGAACTCATCAAAAATCGTCAGTTAGACGCGACCTTGCAATCGTCAGGTCTCGGTATGGCAGCCATCCGCGATTTAGCGGCGACTATGGCAATCAACTTTGTTGAAATTCCAGAGGATGTGATCGCTAAGATTAACAACCCTGCCTATCAACACGGCGTGATCCCAGCATCGACCTATGAAGGCCAAACCACTGACGTTTCTACCGTTGCCATTCAAAACCTGCTAGTGACGCAAAGTGGCGTATCGGATGATTTAGCCTATCAAATGACTAAGATCATGTTCGAGCACTTAGATCGTCTCGGTAACGCGCACTCAGCCGCTAAATCTATTAGCCTAGAGAAAGCGACGAAAAATCTGCCGATACCGCTTCACCCAGGTGCAGAACGTTATTACAAAGAAGTTGGCGCACTCTAAGTTTTGCTGATATCTGTGCACCCTATTCCAAACTAAGCGATCGAGATGCCGTTGAATAACGGCATCTTTTTATATCCAAACAGCCTCAAACGGTAGAATTCAATCATTGATGCGCCTTGAATTGAAGCGTATCTGAAACTCGTATATTGAGGTAGCTTGGGTATATATCGCCCTCTGTAGTCTAATGCTGTGAGGCATAATATGAGTGATCCCCAACAAGGTCTCAGCGCTAATACAGGCGATTGGCCCAAGGCGCTGTTTTATACCGCCTTAATTTTTTCTATTTTTCAAATCATCACTGCCGCTTTTCATCCCGTGTCGACGCAAGTGCTGCGCGCCACCCATATTGGCTTTTTGCTGCTCGTGGTTTTTTTGAGTTATCCCGCCAGAGGTAAATCACAACCTTGGCAACCGCTCGCTTGGCTACTCGGTTTAGCAGGCATGGCAACGGCGGCTTATCAGTGGTATTTCGAAGCTGACTTAATTCAACGTTCTGGCGAGCTGACCGATGCGGACATGGTGATAGGTATCACTTTGATCGTATTGGTATTTGAAGCGGCGCGCCGAGTCATGGGCTGGGCACTACCTATTATCTGCGGCATCTTTTTGGCCTATGGCTTATTGGGTCAATACCTACCCGGCGATTTGATGCACCGCGGCTATGGCTTCGATCAAATTATCAACCAATTAGCCTTTGGCACCGAAGGCTTGTACGGCACACCAACCTATGTGTCGGCGACGTATATTTTCCTGTTTATTCTTTTCGGCTCCTTTTTAGAACAAGCCGGGATGATCCGTTTATTTACCGACTTTGCCATGGGATTGTTCGGCCACAAGCTCGGCGGCCCAGCTAAAGTCGCAGTGGTCTCATCGGCGCTGATGGGAACGATTACGGGCTCAGGAGTGGCCAACGTCGTCACTACAGGCCAATTTACCATTCCATTGATGAAGCGATTTGGCTATCGCTCCGCCTTCGCCGGTGGCGTGGAAGCGACCTCAAGTATGGGCAGCCAGATCATGCCACCGATCATGGGCGCCGTGGCCTTTATCATGGCCGAAACCATTAACGTGCCCTTTATCGAGATCGCTAAAGCGGCATTGATCCCTGCACTGCTTTATTTTTGCTCAGTATTCTGGATGGTGCACTTAGAGGCCAAACGCGCCAATCTTTGTGGCCTGCCAAAAGATCAATGTCCCGATCCTTGGGCGGCGATTAAAGAACGTTGGTATCTCCTTATCCCCTTGTTTATTTTGGTCTACTTGCTGTTTTCTGGCAGAACGCCGCTGTTCTCTGGCATGGTTGGTTTAGCGCTTACCTCGATAGTGATCTTAGGCTCGGCAATCGTCCTGCGGTTGTCATCAATGGCGATGCGGATTGCCTTTTGGATTGCCCTTGGGGTGTTATGTGCTGGCTTCTTCCAACTCGGGATCGGAGTCGTGTTTGGGGTTATCACCCTGCTAGTCGCCATTTGTTGGTTTATTAAGGGCGGCAAAGAAACCCTCACCGTTTGCTTACACGCATTGGTTGAAGGCGCGCGTCATGCTGTGCCTGTGGGTATTGCCTGCGCCTTAGTGGGCGTGATTATCGGCATAGTGTCACTCACAGGGATTGCTTCAACCTTCGCGAGCTACATTCTCGCCGTTGGCCAAGACAACCTGTTCTTGTCACTCGTGTTGACTATGATCACTTGCCTAGTGCTCGGCATGGGGATCCCGACGATTCCTAACTACATTATTACCAGCTCAATAGCCGCGCCCGCATTGCTTGACTTAGGCGTGCCCTTGATTGTGTCTCACATGTTTGTGTTCTATTTCGGCATCATGGCCGATCTCACGCCACCCGTTGCCTTGGCCTGCTTTGCCGCAGCGCCCATTGCGAAGGAATCCGGGCTTAAGATCAGTCTCTGGGCGATTCGTATTGCCATTGCAGGTTTTGTGATCCCCTTTATGGCGGTTTACGATCCAGCCTTGATGCTCCAAGGTGATAGCTTATTAGCGACGAGCTTTGTGGTGCTGAAGGCAACGGTCGGTATTGGTATTTGGGGCGTGATCTTTACCGGATATCTACTACAAAAACTCTATTGGTGGGAACGCGTTATCGGCTTCCTTGCGGGGGCAAGTTTGATCCTTGCGACGCCATTGAGCGATGAAATCGGCTTTGGACTCGCGCTGTTGTTTATCGTGCAGCACAGTTGGCGCGCACGCAAACTCAAACGTCTAGCAGAGCAAGGATAACCCCTTGGGATTGTCAGTCGTTAATAAGTCTAAGGTAAAGCTATGCTAGGCCTATGTTTAGGCCTAGCAGGTACCCTGTGGGCGCAAGTGCCCACAGACCACTTCACCTTGGCATGGAACCACACCATAGAGAAAATCCGCTGGGAGGAAGACTATCACGTCACACCTCAAGGCTTAGTGCTGGTCGAAGCGAGAGTAAAAGGCACTGGCGCGGGCATGGACATCCCAGATGATGCCTATCTTAAAAATGGCAGCTGGCATTATCGGCCCAAGCTACCCACTCTGCCTAAATTACGTTTAGGCCGCACACCCGAAGCAGGAGATTTTGATATTTGTTTTGCGCAGGCTTCTGGCAAGGTGCAATGCCAAGCCATGAGTCATTGGATTGGTCAGCCGAACAAGCAAGATGCCGCCGTTGAGGTGTGGGGTTGTGAACAGGCAAATGTCGCACCTATTGATGTTCGCTAGACGAGTAAATGACTGGCGGGTTAAGGGTTAGCAATCATCAGCTTGCTGGTAAAAGCGATAACCATTTTTCCCTTGGTGTTTCACGCGATACATAGCAGCATCCGCGCGATCGCAGCTTTTGGCAAAACTATCACCATAGCTAAATATATCGATACCGATACTCAGACCTATCTCCACGTCACAACCTTCAAGCAAAAAGCCCTGTCGATAAACATCGAGCAAGGATTGTGCGAGCATACCTAAAGATTCAATATCCGAGGACGGCAGTATGATCACAAACTCATCGCCACCTAGCCGAGCGATCTTCGCTAACTCACCCGAGTGAGACACTAACGTATGCGCCACATGCATCAATAAATTGTCGCCAAACTTATGGCCGTGACGGTCATTTAAGGCTTTAAAACCATCCAGATCGATAAAAAATAATGCACCGCGCATCTCAGGTTGCAAACACTCATCGAACGCTTTGGCTATGGCTTGGCGATTCATTAAGTTGGTGAGGGGATCGCTGTGCGCTAACAGTGCCAGATCAAGTTCGTAGCGTTTTTCTTGGGTGATATCGATATGACTGCCCATCATCCGCAGCGGCGTGCCATCGGCAAAACGTTCAACAATGCGCCCACGGTCAGACACCCAAGTGACGCTGCCATCTTTATGCAGCATTCTGTGTACTGCCTGGTAGTAATCGGACTTGCCACTGACATGATCTTCAAAGGCTTTTATCACCCATGCTTTATCTTCTGGGTGTAACTTACTTTTCCAGATATCAACGTGGGCGGCTAATTCTTCAGGACTAAAACCGAGCATTTCGCCCCAGCGCATATTGAATATCGTTAAATTCCCGCTTGGAATATGCTGTTCCCACAGACACAAACCATTGCCATCGAGGGCGGCAAACAGTTTTTCTTCGGCACGACGATTCAACGCCGTTAACTGAGCGTTTTCGCGTTTGAGCTGAGCAATTTCAGCCTGAAGTTGCTTGATGTGTTCTGCTGCCGTATCCGATGCCACGAAAAATCTCTTTCATTAAAGCGGGAAATCTTGTCCAGTGTAAAACACTCAATGCCGAAGCAAGATAGCGAGGAGTGCAAGATGAGCCAAAATCATATTGGCTCAATCGAGCTTACACAGACTATCGCTATCATGCCACGCTTAGTCGCGCGTCAACACTTCAA
Source organism: Shewanella baltica (assembly GCF_900456975.1). NCBI lineage: Bacteria > Pseudomonadati > Pseudomonadota > Gammaproteobacteria > Alteromonadales > Shewanellaceae > Shewanella > Shewanella baltica. Next base: position 129,737 of record NZ_UGYM01000002.1, on the reverse strand, counting down.
GCAATTCGATTTCAAAGGTGAGATCTGAATTTGGTTTAATATGCGCACCGACTTGGCGCTCGCCATAGGCTAAATGAGCTGGCACTAATAACTTACGTTTACCACCGACTTTCATCCCCATAATGCCTTGGTCCCAGCCTTTAATCACACGGCCAGTGCCAATCACACATTGAAATGCCTGACCGCGATCATAGGATGAATCGAATTGGGTGCCATCCTGCAAAAAACCACGGTATTGGGTGGTGATCAGCGCGCCTTTTACCGCTTCTTTTCCTTCGCCCACTTGCAGATCGATTACTTCTAATTCCGTCATTTCTTCACTCTCTTTTCTTTTCGTACTTAATAAATGGCGCGATATTCAACTTTGTGCAGGATTTTATCACCGACGACCACGCTTGTCGGCGCTATTGCCACATTTCTGCGGCTCGGTTCACTGCTTTATTCTTGAGAATAAGGTCACCATGGGCGATAACATCATCACTCCCCCTTTAAATAACCGTCCGTTAACCCAATATATTAGCCGTATAGACATTTTATTTTGGAGCTTTGCCATGATTATTGCCTGCCCCCATTGCGATACGTTAAACCGCGTTCCCGATGAGCGTGTCAACCAGCAACCCACTTGCGGTAAATGTAAGCTCAGTGTCTTTACGGCTGCGCCGATTGAACTCACTAGCGCAAACTTTGCCAACCATGCCAATAAATCAGAGCTTCCCCTAGTCGTTGATTTTTGGGCCAGTTGGTGTGGCCCCTGTAAAAGTTTTGCCCCGGTATTTTCCGCGGCAGCTAAGACGTGGGAACCTCAATTTCGCTTCGGTAAAATCAATACTGAAGAACAGCAGGCCCTCGCAGCGCAATTTAATATTCGCTCGATTCCCACTCTTATGATTTTCAAGCAAGGGAAAATACTCGCACAGCAAGCGGGCGCTTTACCTCAGTCAGCCTTAAATCAATGGTTAAAAAGCCATAGTTAATCGCAGATAACTATTTCGCTCCCATAAAAATACCCAGACTCGCTGGGTATTTTGTTTTACGTGGTTCTCAATCTACTGACATCAGATATCCCAAAAAACATGGGCGATAATGCCTAGCACTATCATGCTGATAAAGTTGATGATCATACCAACTCGCACCATTTCCGATTGCTTGATATGGCCAGAACCATAAACGATCGCATTGGGCGGCGTCGCCACTGGCAGCATAAAGGCGCAGGACGCGGCGATACCAATCAGCACAGATAACATCACAGGCGATACGCCTAATGCCTCGGCAATCGCTGCAAATACAGGCACTAACAGTGCGGCGCTGGCAGTGTTACTGGCAAACTCGGTCAGCATCACCACAAAGGCAATCACAGCAAAGACGAACAACGACATGTGCGTACTGCCGAAAATATCTGTCATCCAGTGGGCTAAAAACACACTAGTACCTGTGGTTTTCAACACTGCGCTTAGCGTTAAACCGCCGCCAAACAGTATTAGTACTCCCCAATCTGTGGTCGATTCAATCTTCTTCCAGCCAACTAACCCTAAGCCCGCGAGCAAAACAACCGCGCCTAACGCTACGATAGTATCGAACTGAGTGATGCCACCTAATGCCTTGGCTAATGGCACACTGAAAATCCAGCAACATACTGTCGCGAGGAAGATAAGCAGGGTGAATTTACCTTGGAACGTCAGCTTCTGCGCTTCAACTTGCACATCGAACTTGGCAGAAAGATCCGGCTTAAAATACCAATACAAGGCAATCAACATTAACGGCAACATGAGGATAACGGTCGGAATACCAAACTTGAGCCAGTCACTAAAACTCAAGCCAACTTGCGCCGCAGCAATCGCATTCGGTGGACTGCCCACTAAAGTACCGATACCGCCTATGTTGGCCGAATAGGCAATCCCGAGCAGTAAAAACACATAAGTGCTGTGGTATTTTTCGCGGTCTAGTTGCTGCAAAATCCCGAGTGCCAATGGCAACATCATCGCCGTGGTGGCGGTATTGCTGATCCACATAGAGAGCAGTGCCGTCACCCCAAACAGCATAAAGCAAGCGATACTGAGTTTGCCCTTAGAGGCCAAAAGCAGCTTTTGGGCGATTAAGGTATCAATCTTTTGATGGTGCAAAGCCGCAGCCAGTACGAAGCCACCGAAGAATAAATAAATGATGGGATTAGCAAAGCTACTCATTGCTTCCTTGGTTTCAAACACCCCAAAGAATACGGCTAGTATAGGCACGAGAATCGCAGTGATACTGATGTGGATCGCTTCGGTCAACCAAAGAATGCCAGCGAAAACCAGAATCGCCAGACCCGTGTTCACCCCTTGTTCGAAAGGTAAGCCGTAATAGAGTGCAAATAACAGCACAATATCCGCCGCTAGGATCAGCATTTTCTTTTTATCGAGCCCCTCGCTGACCGGAGCTTTGTTAGGTGGAACAGTGCTTGAATCTGTTGATGACATGGTTACAACCTTAATACCATTTTATTTTGACGCAAATTTAGGGCATAGATCACACTTGGCAAAGCGGTTTATTTTGTAATTTTATCACCCAGCAACAACATTTATTGCTGAGACAGCGCGCAGAAATAGCCGATTCGCGACAATAATCACCAAATTCTGATCGACACCTTTGTTTTTAATTTTCAAACGAGCAAAGTTCGAACAAAACCTTACCTATGCTGTAATTTTATTAATGTTTAAAACTGCGACATAGATCACGCCACGCTTTCTATCAAGGTGATAAACAGCCAATTCATCATACCTTCTTATTATTTGTAGGATTCGGTATGAGCCTCCAAATTTGGTACTAAGTTGAATGTGTTTGGCGCTAAATCGAATATAGCTGTCGTTGAACAAGCACTAAAACAGCGATGCAGTGAAACCACGCGTTCAACACAAACCCATTGCAACAAAGCAACATAGAAAACCCAATATCTACATGAATAATAAACACAAATATTATTCACCACCACAGTCAATCTAACTCACTTTACCCTGTCAGCGATCCAGCCTAAAGTCGCGACCGCAACCCTGCCTAGCGTATAATATTTGTCTGTTTTCGGAACCGCCCGTGGAAAAAATTGCCTTAACTCAGTCGGCTCAAAAGCCCAGTCTTTTCGTCCCCGTCGCAGGGTTAAGTTTGTTTGCTTTGGCATCTGGCTACTTGATGAGCTTAATCCCACTGTCACTCACTTTTTTCGAACTCAGCACTTCACTTGCCCCATTACTTGCGAGTATTTTTTATTTAGGTTTACTGCTGGGAGCGCCTTGTATTGCTCCCATTGTTACCCGTATCGGTCACAGTAAAGCCTTTATCCTTTTTTTGAATATCCTGCTTTGTAGCGTTGTCGCTATGATATTAATCCCCAAAAGTGGCGTCTGGTTAGCCTCTCGACTCGTCGCGGGATTTGCGGTTGCAGGGATTTTTGTGGTGGTTGAATCATGGCTATTAATGGCCGATACCCAAAAGCAACGCGCTAAGCGGCTTGGGCTTTACATGACAGCGCTTTATGGCGGTACTGCCATAGGACAATTAGCCATAGATTATTTAGGTACAAAGGGCAATCTACCTTACCTAGTGGTCATGGGATTATTAGCCGCGGCAAGTTTACCTGCGTTATTGGTAAAACGCGGTCAACCTCAGGTAAGCGAACAACAGTCAATGTCATTGTCTGCACTAAAAAACCTAAGTCAGCCTGCCATTATGGGATGCTTAGTCTCTGGATTATTGCTCGGCCCTATCTATGGTTTACTGCCCATTTATGTGGCACTGGATATGGGGCTTGATCAGCAAACAGGACAATTTATGGCCCTCATCATAGTGGGTGGCATGCTAGTACAGCCTTTAGTCAGTTATTTATCTCCTATATTTAACAAAAGTGGCTTGATAGTGAGCTTTAGCCTACTGGGCATCGCGGCATTATTACTACTCAGTCAGCATTCAAGTATGACGCTGATTATTGGATTTCTATTGCTTGGCGCCAGCGCTTTTGCCCTTTACCCGATAGCAATCAGTCTAGCTTGTGACAACTTGCCTGCTAGCCAAATGGTTTCAGTGGCGCAAGTGATGCTGCTGAGCTATTCGGTGGGGTCAGTGATAGGGCCATTAGTTGCCAGCAGCTTTGGCCAAACGGAGTTCGGCTTACTCATTTATTTAGGCATATGCTGTATTCTGAGCAGTATTTACATTTTTGCTCAATTGCTTATTAACACTAAGCCCAGTTTTTCTTCGCCTTAAAAGTCCCCATAAAACACCTTGCACTGCTACTTAATAGACAGCTACTTAATTGGAAGCGACTTAATAGACAGGCACTCAATAGGTAGGCACTCAATAGGTAGGCACTCAATAAGCCGCCACTAAATGAACGGCATGTTCATCGAGTGGCTCAAATAGAAACACCTGCGCTAAAATCAACACAAAAAGAGCTGCAAGATGATTATCAAAGGTCATTAGTTAGAAAATATAATAAAATCAACACGCTTAGTTTTAACATTTATACAGAGCAGTTGCTTATCCTCCCTGAGTCGCGATAATACCGCTTACCCGTGCTCACCGCTCTGCCTGAGATCTTTCACTATGCGCCTCGATAAATTCCTCTGTAAAAGCACAGATCTTGATCGTGATGCCGCAAGTGTCGCCATTCTTAGCGGCTCAGTCACAGTCAATGGCGTTATCGCGACAGACTGCGCAATGCAAGTGCATGAAAATAATGCCGTCTGCTTTAATGGAAAGTCGCTAGTGCCACGTCCATCCCGCTATTTCATGTTGCACAAACCCGCCGATACCTTGTGTTCGAATGTAGATGGCGCCTACCCTTCGCTGTTTCATCTGCTCGATATTGAGCGTGCATTTGACCTACACATCGTTGGTCGCTTAGATGCCGATACCACGGGCTTAGTGCTACTCACAGACGATGGCCGCTGGTCGTTTAATATTATCTCGCCTCAATATCAGTGCAAAAAAGTCTATCGTGTCCAACTGCGAGATCCACTCGACAGCGAGGCGACTGCAGCCATAGCCGCAACGTTTACCGCAGGGCTGCAATTACAGGGCGAAACTGCCCTCACTCTGCCAGCAACACTGCAGCAAGTGGATGACAAAACCGTGCTACTCACGCTCACCGAAGGCAAGTTTCATCAAGTTAAAAGGATGTTCGCTGCCGTGGGCAATAAAGTGGTTGCCCTGCACAGGGCACAAATTGGCGCAGTTACCTTAGATGTGGACGTTGGAGAATGGCGCGAGTTAACCTTAGCCGAGATAGCCTCCTTCACAGCCTAAGCTTTTATAAAAAAACAATTTCCAGCGATCATTTCAGTGTTGTTCATTCAACCATTCCTACAATGTCATACCTACAAACAGCCTTGAGCTGGGTACTGAATTCCATCACTAAGACGCAGCAAATACATCGCATGTCCCGTCATTCCGACAGTTATCGAATTGTTGCCACCACTTCACCATTCAGTTACATTGCTTTTTAAAACACAGCTCACTTAGCCGCCTTGTTGAAGGCTAATCGAGCACCACGCCTGACTCACGCTTTATCGATACTGTTACCAGCAAAGGAAGCTAAATGATTAAAAATGAACTCAATCTACCGAGCTCAATCGGCCTCAGCAAGATTATTCCCATCGTTATTCTGTTAATCCTCTTTATCTCTTTATTTGGCAGTTGGTATACGGTTGACCAAGGTGAACGTGGCGTACTGCTGCGTAACGGTAAAGTTATCGGAACTGCAGAACCTGGGCTCGGGTTTAAAATCCCACTGATAGACACTGTGGTGAAGATTTCAACCCAAACGCACACCACCAGTTATACCTCGCTGCAAGCCTATAGCCGCGATCAACAACCCGCGACACTTAACGCATCGGTGACGTTTAGCGTACCGCCAGACCGCGTCGAAGAAGTGTATGCTAACTTCAAAAGTATCGATGCCATGGTCACACGCCTGCTCGACAGACAAGTGCCAACTCAAGTCGAAAACATCTTCGGTAAATACACGGCGATTTCAGTCGTACAAGAGCGGATCAAATTCGGTATTGATGTGACCAGCGCGATCACTAACTCGATCAAAGGTCCGGTAGAAATCAACTCAGTGCAGATTGAGAATATCGACTTTTCCAACGCCTATGAAAAATCCGTCGAAGACAGAATGCGCGCCGAAGTCGAAGTGCAAACTCAACTGCAGAATCTAGAGAAAGAACGCGTCAGCGCGCAAATCGCCGTCACCCAAGCGCAAGCACAGGCCGACTCGCAATTGGCCCGCGCTAAGGCTGAAGCCGAAAGTATTCGTATCAAAGGTGATGCAGAAGCCTCTGCGATTAAGAGCCGCGCCGAAGCGCTGGCACAAAATCAAAACTTAGTTGAATTAACCAAAGCGGAAAAGTGGGACGGCAAACTACCGACGACTATGCTGCCGACAGGCACTCTGCCCTTTATCGATGTGAAAAAAGGCAACTAAGCTTAGGTTTAGCCCGAGCAAAAACATCAATCGACAATAAAAATCCCAGTGTTAGCGCTAACACTGGGATTTTTCGTTATTCGCTCGATAATTACTGAGCGGAATATGAGCCGATTAAGAACAGCAATCGTTGCGGCGGATCCAGCTTCGAGGAATTTTTTCAAACACCACTTTCGCCATGAGTAACGCCAGTACTATGCCAGAAGTTGCCACTAGCCACTGAGGTAACATTTGGTGCTGCTCACCAATCTGTGGCATCACCACAAAGCCAAAGCTATCCACCAGATAATTGACTAATATTCCCGCGATTAAGGCCACGCCGATCACGCCGCCCAAGTATCCCCACAACGCACGCTTACCTAACTCTTTAGCCACCACACCTAAGGTTGCGATATTAGTCGCAGGACCCGCCATCATAAACACTAAAACGGCACCCGGTGACACACCCGCCAGCAATAGTCCGGCAGCAATCGGTGTCGATGCCGTCGCGCAGATGTACATAGGCACAGAGACCAACACCATCACTAACATGGCTAAGATACCGTCGCCCCATTGCGCCAAAAAGTCAGCAGGGACATAGGTTTGCACCAGCGCGGCGAAGAATAAGCCCACCAGCAGCCACAAGGTAGTGTCACGCACTAAATCCGTTGCCGCATATTTAAGACCAATACCGACGCGGCTTAATACGGATTGCGACTTTAACTCAGTCGCCATATCTTGGGTCGAAGCGCAGCAGCTATCCGCTTCACCTTGTGCTTGAGGAGCATGGGCACTGTGATCATGTGTTTCAGACTCGGCTTTGTTTGAAGTGCCGCAACAGGCGCCCTTTTTTACCACAAGGATTTTCTCAGGGGTGACAGATTCAGCTGTGTTACTGGCGCAGCAGGATACTGTTTTCTCAGTTTTTATCACACCGACGTTCGCAATACTTCCGCCATGAGCCGTCATTAGGCTAGACGTTGCAGCCATAGGCGTCATTTTGATCGCACTCTTAGGCTCAGTCTTCTGCTCACTATCAGTATGACTTTCAGTGCCGCAGCAGGATGCAGCCGCTTTAACAGGCACTAAAGTTGGCTCTTTAGTTGATGAGCAACAGCTTTTAAGCGGTTCGGCTTTAACAGCTTGAGACTGAGTCGCAGATTTCAACGCACAGCAGGCCGCCACGGGTGCGTCGCTAGCTGACTTGGACTCTGATTTAACCGCAGGCTTGCCATCGTCGTCATCGCGGCCAACGAGTAAGCCAGCCACAATCGCACTGGTAATCGCAGCAATCGGTCTGACGATCGCCATAAAGGGGCCGAGTAACACGTAGGAAACGGCGATTGAATCGACGCCTGTTTCTGGCGTCGACACTAAAAAGGAGGTAGTTGCCGCTTTAGAGGCTCCTGAACGGCGTAACCCTACCGCCGCAGGAATCACGCCACAAGAACACAAAGGTAAAGGTGCACCGAGCAACGCCGCCTTCACCACAGTTTTAAAACCGTGACCGCCGAGCTGCTTTTGCATCCACACCATTGGTACGAATACTTTTAATAGCCCAGCCAGGATCAGGCCTAATAACAACCAAGGCGCCGAGTCTAAAAACAGATCGATAAAATTCTTCAGTAACATAATTAATTCCCTGACTCATCATGGATTGTTTTGCCGTGAGTATGCTGGTGCGACTCATTTTGATGTGCTTTGTGCTGATGCGTTTCGTGCTGATTTCCATCATGAGAATGATGCTCTACGCGTACCCGCTCAGTACTGGATTCCAACGCCTCTAAAATCGAGCAATGTTCGGCGCTGCGCGGCCCGCCACAACAGGCATCGGACAGACTTTGTAAACTGGTTTGAAAATGATTCAGCTCGGCGATTTTGGCCTGTACTTGGGCCAATTTAATATCGACCATACCCTTCACATCGGCGCAGACGCGATTAGATTTATCAAGTTCGATTGAAAGCAATTCACTGATTTCATTGAGGGTAAAACCCACGGCCTTCGCCCGTAAGATAAAACGCAGTCGCGCGGCATCGGCCTCGGTATACACTCGATAGCCTGACTCGGTACGGCTCGACGGCGCGAGCAGACCGTGCTTCTCGTAGAATCTCAACGTGTCGGCTTTCACCTCACACAAATCCGCCAGTTCACCAATACGATACATGTCTTCATCCTTTGCGAAATCGCGCCCAACTCAGGGGGAGTTTCCAGCATACAACTCAATAATGCGAGTATAAACCTTGGAGCCTACTCCAAGGTCAAGGGGTAATTCATACTTTACATAAAGTCGGCCGAGTCACGTCACTTTGTTCTGATATGAATATTGTGAAATCACGCAGAAAAAACACCCGCAAATCGAGTTTTACGTTAGAATACGCGCGCCGTGATGAAGGGATAAAAAGTTAGCTAATAAAGTAAAAATAGGACCAAGGGACTTTTGGAAAGCGGTGCAGCGCTAAGGCTGTTCTGTTTTCCGAAAGATCCTTGAAACTAAAATAACTGGACCCTGTACCCAAATGACTGCTGCAAATAATGCCAGACCCATTCGTCGCGCGCTGTTAAGCGTTTCAGATAAAACCGGAATTCTCGAGTTCGCCAAAGCACTTCACGCCCAAGGTGTGGAGCTGTTGTCAACTGGCGGCACCGCTCGCCTGTTAGCGGATAACGGCGTGCCTGTTATCGAAGTATCTGATTACACAGGACACCCTGAGATCATGGACGGTCGCGTTAAGACGCTGCACCCTAAAGTGCACGGCGGCATTTTGGCGCGCCGCGGTCTTGATGAAAGCGTGATGGCCGACAACAATATCAATGCCATCGATCTGGTTGCGGTTAACCTTTATCCTTTCGCTGAAACTGTGGCTAAAGCCGGTTGTACCTTAGAAGACGCTATCGAAAATATCGATATTGGCGGCCCAACTATGGTGCGCGCAGCGGCAAAAAACCACAAAGACGTCACCATAGTCGTTAATGCCGCCGATTACTCACGCGTACTGGCAGAAATGACGGCTAACAATGGCAGCACGACCCATGCGACGCGTTTCGACTTAGCGATTGCGGCCTTTGAGCACACTGCGGGTTACGATGGCATGATCGCCAACTACTTCGGCACTATGGTTCCTGCGCATAGCACGGACGAATGCTTTGCTGATTCTAAGTTCCCACGCACGTTCAACACCCAATTAGTGAAGAAGCAAGACTTACGCTATGGCGAAAACAGCCATCAAGCGGCGGCCTTCTATGTCGATACGAAAATTGATGAAGCCTCTGTGGCGACGGCAATTCAGTTGCAAGGCAAAGCCTTGTCTTACAACAACATTGCCGATACCGACGCCGCTCTTGAGTGCGTAAAAGAATTCTTGGAACCCGCCTGCGTTATCGTTAAACACGCTAACCCATGTGGTGTGGCCTTAGGTAAAGACTTGCTCGATGCCTATAACCGCGCTTATCAAACTGACCCAACCTCAGCCTTCGGTGGCATTATTGCTTTCAACGGCGAGTTAGATGCCGCGACGGCGAGTGCTATCGTTGAGCGTCAATTCGTTGAAGTGATTATCGCCCCAAGCGTCAGCCAAGCGGCGCGCGATGTGGTGGCGAAAAAGACCAACGTGCGTTTATTGGAATGTGGTCAGTGGAACACTAAGACCCAAACCTTAGACTACAAACGCGTTAACGGCGGCTTGTTAGTACAAGATCGCGACCAAGGCATGGTCGGCTTAGAAGACATCAAAGTGGTTTCTAAACGTCAACCAACTGCAAGCGAACTGAAAGACTTAATGTTCTGCTGGAAAGTGGCGAAATTCGTTAAATCTAACGCCATCGTTTATGCCAAAGACGGCATGACTATCGGTGTCGGCGCAGGCCAAATGAGCCGCGTTTACAGCGCTAAAATCGCTGGCATCAAGGCCGCCGATGAAGGCTTAGAAGTAGTGAACTCTGTGATGGCATCCGATGCTTTCTTCCCCTTCCGTGACGGTATCGATGCCGCAGCGGCTGCGGGCATTAGCTGCATCATCCAACCGGGTGGCTCAATGCGCGATGCTGAAATCATCGCTGCAGCAGACGAGCACGGCATGGCCATGGTGATGACGGGCATGCGCCACTTCCGTCACTAATCGCCACTAAGCAGCCAGCACTCAATCAGTACTGGCTGCTTTTTTGTTTTACCACTCTTTGTTTTACCGCACTCTGGTTTAGACCACAGTGTGCCTACACAGAACATAAAACTCTAAGGGATGACTTAACATGAAAGTATTAGTTATTGGTGGCGGCGGTCGCGAACATGCCCTAGCGTGGAAAGCTGCACAATCGGCTCAAGTTGAAACTGTCTATGTTGCGCCAGGCAATGCGGGCACAGCCCTAGAACCTAATGTTGAAAATCTGGCGATCAGCGCCACTGACATTCCTGCTCTGCTCGATTTTGCAAAAACCAACAAAATTGAACTGACTATAGTCGGCCCAGAAGCGCCATTAGTGATGGGCGTAGTTGATGCATTCAACGCCGCAGGTTTACCGATTTTTGGCCCAACTAAGGCGGCAGCTCAGCTCGAAGGTTCAAAAGCCTTCACTAAGGACTTTTTAGCCCGCCACAATATTCCAACAGCGGGTTACAAAAATTGCACTGAAATCAGGGATGCTAAAGCCTTCGTGCGTGAATTAACGGCCACCACTGGTTATCCAGTGGTCATTAAAGCTGACGGTTTAGCCGCAGGTAAAGGCGTGATTATTGCCCAAGACCAAGCTGAAGCCGATGCTGCGATTGATGACATGCTCGCCGGTAACAAGTTTGGCGATGCGGGTTCACGCGTGGTCATTGAAGAATTCCTTAAAGGCGAAGAAGCCAGCTTCATCGTAATGGTCGATGGCAAAAACATTCTGCCAATGGCGACCAGCCAAGATCATAAAGCCCGCGATAACGGCGACTATGGTCCAAACACGGGTGGTATGGGCGCTTACTCGCCAGCACCTGTGGTGACTCAAGCGGTACACGATTGGACTGTGGCAAACGTGATTCGTCCAACGGTTGATGGCATGGCGGCAGAAGGCAATATCTACACAGGCTTTTTGTATGCTGGCTTGATGATATCACCCGATGGCAGCGCCAAAGTGCTTGAGTACAACTGCCGCTTTGGCGATCCAGAAACTCAGCCAATCATGATGCGGTTAAAGTCTGACTTAGTGGAACTGTGTTTAGCCGCCACCCGTGGCGAGTTAGATAAAGTGACAGCTGAATACGACGAGCGCGCCGCCGTGGGCGTGGTATTAGCCGCTGGCGGTTATCCAGATGAGTATCGCAAATTTGATGTGATTGACGGTCTCAGCCTTGGTGATAACAATGGCAAAGTGTTCCATGCTGGCACTGAGATGAAAGACGGCCACGTGGTCACCAACGGCGGTCGCGTACTCTGCGCGACTGCACTGGGTAACACAGTGACCGAAGCGCAAAAAGCCGCCTATAAATTGGTTGATGAAATCCACTGGGATGATGTGTATTTCCGTACCGATATTGGCTACCGTGCTATTGCACGTGAACAGCAAGACTAATTGCTAGGCGCGTTAAAAAACCGGCCAGAAGCCGGTTTTTTTGTGTCTGAATTTTGACGAGCGTCAAATATAACGTCATGATTTTCAATAAAATTACATAATTAATTCTATTGAAAATTGGAGCAACGAGATACAATGTCAACCAAATGTTAAATACCTAAATATAAAGGACTCCCAATGAGGATTAGACTGCTGTGCGCCTCCATCGCCATACTGCTTAGTGGATGCGGTGGTGGCTCAGAAGATGCTGGCACGACCACACCACCGACTCAGCCGCCAGTCCAACCTCCCGCGCCGGTGCAATACATTGCTAGTAGTGTGTCAGCAAATGGCGGAGCCTTAGATCCAAGCAGTCAAAAAGTGGAGTCAGGTAAAAGCGCTATTTTTAGCATTACTGCCGATATTGGCTTTGCACTCGAAGGCATTACTGGCTGTGGTGGCACGCTAAATGCGCTAACTTACACCACTGCGTCCATGACGGCGGATTGCACTGTCACGCCGACATTTATTGCTAACGCCGAAAATGCCATTAAGCATCAAGACCACAGGCTTGCCAGTGCGAGTGAGTTAATTGATTTCAGCATCGCCAAACTCGCTAGTATCGACATCAAACGTAAAGCCCAGATAAATCAGCTATATCAAGGTGTCGGTAGCAGCATCTCTTGGCACCCGACTCACGACTCAATTACCTTTTCGAGCTTTATGCCAGAGAACAATTTTACTGTTTTGCCATCGAATATCGATGGCAGTGGTGCAAGCGCGGCTCGCGGTTTAGTGATGGCGGGCGAGCAACAAGGGCAAAGATATGCGGCCATGGGAGGAAATCTCTTTTCCGTCAACACTTCAGCTCAAACCGATACTTTGCTGAAAAATCTTTTAGGCTGGCTGACCAAAGGCGCCGATAAAACCGACGGCCTCAGTATAGTGACCACGCAAATGCCGAGCAAAGCCGACAGTTGGTACTTTCCCCATAACGAAGATATTCGCACTTGGCTTGCAAACAACTACCCCGCAGCCCATAGCATTAATGCGGCAAACACCTGTGACTACAGTGAGTTAAGCAACTGTATCGACACACTCAAGCCCGATGTGATAGTGATTAGTGACATAGACCGTCAGTCCCTCGGTTTTGCAGGCATTAAAGCTGCTATCGCTAAGGCCAAAGCGGCGGGCATTCCCTTGCTACTCTCAAACTACTGGCGCAATCAAAGCCCAATGCTATCGCCGCTTTATCTTGAAATGGGGCTTTCAACCTCAGGTAATTATTGGTCAAAGCTGAATGCCAGCGACCTCAGTGTGACTGATGTTTTGGCCGAAGATACCGCCCTGACCAAGGTAAATAATTTGCTCGGCAAGCTCAATGAAGCAAGCTTCGATACCTCAGTGCTTAACGACTGCACAGGTAATTATCTCAGTTGTAATGCTGCCGCCTTTGTTGACTCGTTCAAAGCGGGTGCTGATTGGTATCGAGCCAATGCCGAAACCTTAGATAACAATGCAATTGATGTGTTTACCAAGGCAGACTTCCCTTTGATGAAGGCCGGACTGTTACTCGCCGATAAGTATCGCAGCGAGATTGATTACCCCATAGCCTACAGCGAGCACGCACAATGGCAGCGGGCACTGTTTGCCGATTGGACCGTCAGCTATGCCCGCGTCCATAACTTAGCCCAGCCTGATTTGGGTGAATATGTCACCGACAGAGCTAACCTCAGCAAGGGCAGCAATGCGCACTACGCTTATCCTGCGACTGTCACAGAACGTAAAACCATTAGCGTGCCCTATACAGGCCAATGGACGACTACAGGCTGGTATGCACTGCCGGGTCAAACCATCAAATTTACTCGCCTCGATAGCAGCGCTGCGAATGTGGAGATCAAACTCAACTACCACAGACGTAACACTAACCGCGCCTATGAGCAGAAAATCTATCGCGGCCCATTGGAGTTGACACAGCAACGCCTGCGCTTAGCACAAGGAAAAAGTATTGAGTTTTCCTCCCCCTACGGCGGGCCGATTTATCTATACATCAATAGTGATGCTTCGAGTGTTGATGGCGCGTTAAGTGTTGATGTCAACGCTGAGCATGTCGCTAAACATCCGACCATTATGGATTTCTCCAATCCAGCTGAAATCGCGGCCTTTAACGAACGCATTCAGAATACCGAATTACCCCATGTGGACTTGCGCACCGATGGTGCAGAGCAGCATCTACGTCGCGACCGCTTCTTAAACGCCATCGGTACCGATATGCCTGATGTCAACGCGCTGCTCAACAGCATTGTCGATGACCATATCAACAGCGTTTACACCTTAGCTGGCCTTAAAATTCAAGGTAACAGTCTAAGTGAATCCTTACCCGCCGATGTGCTAGCGGCCTGCAAAGGACTGTTTGGCGACGACTGTATCGACAATAGTCTGCATACCCGCACTATTATTCAACACGCCAATTATGACCAAAATGCCCAGTGCGGAGCCGGTTGTAGTGGTAATCCTTGGGATGCGGCATGGAATATCGACCCAACGGGCTGGGGTGATAACCATGAGTTAGGCCATAATCTGCAAACGAACCGCCTCAATGTGCAATATGCCGCGGCAAACAATAGTGACAACTGGGCAGGTTATAGTAGTCGCGCGGGGGAAAACTCCAACAATATCTTCCCTTATGTAGTGAAGTGGAAAACCCATTATCTGCGCGATAATAATACCGATACGGTTACTGATGGCCACATGAACCATAAAGATCTCTTCTATGTGTTTATGTCCGATGCTGCGGGCACAACAGATACCAGCGGTAAGCGCGTGGTGTTTGGCGCTAACTGTAAAGTGCTCGATGCAGGTGAAGACAGATACACAGCGCCTTGGGCCAGCAATGCATATGCTGTGCATAACGGCTATCGCATGGCGTTTTACATCCAAATGGCACTAAAGGCCCACGGCATGACGCTGAGCGATGGCACCATGCTGAACAATGGCTTTAATCTCTTTACCTTGCTGTATCAACACAGTCGTATTTTTGGCAAATATGCCAATAACGCCAGTGATTGGGAAGCGAACCGCAGCAAACTGGGCTTTAGCCAATTTCCGTTTGACGGCAATAGTGTCTACGGCGAAAAAACCGTGAAAGATATCCCCGGCAACGACTTTATGCTGGTGTCTTTGAGTCAGCTCACAGGCAAAGATTGGCGTAGCCACTTTGATTTGTTGGGTCTGCGCTACTCAAGCCTTGCAGCCGCGCAAACGGTCGCTAATGCGACCTCGAGTACTATGCCCATGGGCATGTATGAGCTAGAAACTGACTTGCCGCCAGCGAACATGAGCCAAGGTTTAACCTTTGTGTCACTGTCACTCACTGATGGCACTACACAGTGGAAAGGCGTGGGTTCGCCAACCCAGTGCACCAAACCATAAGTGCACTAAGCCTTAATCGCGCTAAGATACTAACGCAACTCATAAACCTCGCTCTGGCGGGGTTTATTTTTACCTGAAAAATGTGACCTAAAGCACATACCTAGGCTCAGATGACGTGCACCATTTAACTTCTTATATTTTTAACAATCATGAAATTAATGAGGTAAATATATGGGTTATTCGATAAAAGATCTTATTTATCAAGGCGAAAAATCAGGTGTGCACAACTGGGGAACGCTAGAAGGAAAGAGTTTTTACTGGCATCCAGATTGGTTCCATATTGCAGAGGATATGACGGGTCATATGGCCACTGCAACTATCGATAAACAAGGGGAAAAAGCAACGCAAAGCGAGGCTGAACAGTCAATCATTAAGCATCTCAATAAGAGTGGTAAATAGCTTGTAGTGGCAAAGATTTTAGTGCCCGGAGGCGATCGCCCTGCGGGCAATTTTGTCGATTAAACCTGGCGCGATCAGCTTAAGCCAACGCCCCAAACGACCGCGAAGTGAAGTGATAAGTTGTCGGCCTCGAGTCGCAATCACAGGTAACATCATATTGGCGCATTGCTCGGCCGTCAGTATCTTAGCTTCTTGCATCGGTGACTTGCCTAAAGGATTACCCGCACCATCAAGGGCGCGTTTGTGAATTTGTGACACCACAAAATCAGGGCAAATTACCGTCACCGCCACATTATCGTCCGCGAGCTCAATCCGCAGTGAATCGAAAAAGCCAATCACAGCATGTTTAGATGCAGCATAACCGCTACGAGTGGGTACGCCCGTTAATCCAGCGACTGACGCCACAACAACCACTTGGCCCTTACTGGCTTTTAAATGGGGTAAAGCGGCATGGGTCAAATACGCAGGTCCAAGATAATTCACCCGCATAATGTCTTCGAGTACAGACAGTTGAGTAAGCTCATCGAACCGTGACCACATGGTCATGCCGGCATTATTAATTAAAATATCGAGATGTCCGTAATGCGCGACCGTGGCTTCAATTAAGGCTTCGCACTGTTCAGGACGAGAAACATCGGCAGCAAATACAAAGGGAGGTAAACCATAATTAGCGATTTCTAAGGCGAGTGAAGCGAGACGTGTTTCATTGCGTGCACTGATCACGAGCTGGCAGCCCATTCGCGCCATTGCCACAGCGAGTGCTCGACCAATACCTTCTGAGGCACCCGTGATGATCACGACCTTGCCAGTGAGTCCATCCATAGTCATTCCTTTGTTATCGCTATGTTAATTACGCCTTTGGCTAAATTGGCATAATCACGCTAAAAGCGCAATCCTTCACGCGCGTTGTGCAAGCCTCATCTCATATTGTTCACGATAATTAGCTAAGGGTTGTGGACGTCCTATTGCATAACCTTGCGCGTAGTTAATGCCGATGCTCAATAATCTGTCGATAATATCTTGATTTTCAACAAACTCGGCTACGGTTTCAATCCCCATGACCCGACATACATCTTGAATCGATTTAACGATGGCGTAATCTTTAGCGTTCACGGCAAGATTCTTGATAAAACAGCCATCGATTTTGACATAATCGACAGGTAATTCACGCAGATAGCCGTAAGAGGCGAAACCACTACCAAAATCATCCAAGGCAAACGAGAAACCAAGCTTACGTAACTGCTTCAACATTTCCATACCACGATTGCGATTTTGGATCGCGGTGGTTTCAGTAATTTCAAAGCAAATACATTGACTTGGAATATCAAAAATATGCTGCTGCTGGGCGATATATTCCACCATACCTTCGGCGCCTAAACTATTGCCCGAAAGGTTGATCGAAATACAGTGATCAGGCCAAAGCACCGGGTGCAAAGATAACCATAAAAAGGCTTTGCGGATCACTTCTTTATCTATGTCCGGCATCAGCTTAAAGCGCTCAGCCGCGGCAATAAACTGCGCAGGCGCCAAAATACGGCCACAGGGTTCTTGAATTCGCAGCAGGATTTCCATGCGTTGTCGCTGCGGACCACTGCCTAACCCACGGATCGGTTGGTAATACAGAATTAGCTCGTTTTCTTCAATCGCCTGCGCGATACGTACCGCCCACTTAGGCGCATTTCTCTGGTAAGTGAGCTCTTTATCTTTATCATCGTAAAAATGAATTTGATTGGCGCCCTTAGCTTTAGCGGCAATGCAGGCAATATCCGCGTCTTTCAATAATTCTTGTGCATCAATATAGGGCGCACGACCAAAGGCGACACCTATGCTGAGGCCGACTTTATAGTTACAGTTTTTGTCATTCAGCACTTGCAGCGAGACTTGTGCGATCATTTGTTTGAGTAATTGCGCCACAGATAAAGCACTGCGATTACAAATCACTAAACCGAACTCATCGCCACCAAGGCGCGCCAACAGCTCCTTTGGCCCAAGACAAGCCTGCATAGCCTTAGCCACCATAGCGAGCATACGATCGCCTGCAGTATGGCCACAGCTGTCGTTAATCAACTTGAATTGCTCCAAATCGAGATAACAAACGGCGATGGTTTTAGCTGAGGCGGCAAATTGAGGGAGCTGTTAATCAAACGCCTGACGGTTTAGCAGCCCTGTAATGCTATCGAAATTTGCCCTTTTTTGTAGCTGGTGTTTAAGTAACTCTTCTTGAGTGATATCCCGCAATACCACGACAGTACCAACAATTTCTTTATCGTGATTGCGCAGATTGCTGATACTGCGCTCCATAATCCGAGGCGAAGCAGTTAATAGCTTGATTTTCTCGACCTGTGGTGATGATTCGCCAAGACGAATACAAGTGAAGACCGCCTGATTCAACTGATCGCCAGCCTTTAACAGGCTCGCAAGGCTCTGATCTAGGGCATAACAACTGGCGACATCCAGAAGCGACTCGGCCCGCGGATTCATATAAATCACTTTGGCATCGACGTCGGTTAAGATCACGGCTTCTGCAATGGATTCTAAGGTGATTTTCGCGCGCTCTTTCTGCTGATAAATTCTGGCCAGTAAGCTATTAACGCGGCTGGCAAGCATTTCTAATTCCTCATTACCCTCACTGGTGACGGGTTGATAGACACTGGACATAGGATCGACCAACGCCAATTGCCGCATCAAGTTTTTAAAGGGTTTGAGTAAACCAGAGCGCAGCCAAATATAGCCAAGGCCAACAATAAATACGCCAAACAGAATAAACCCGAGCGATACCCAATCGAGCTTAAATTTCACCTCTTGGAAGGGCCCCTCGGAGAACTGCACTTGCAGGTAAACAGGCTTGTCTTTTAACAGGCTGGGTATTTCAATGGTGTCACTATGAACGCCCTCAACACTTGCCGTGACAGCGTTAGAATGACTCATAGTCACTTTAGTCACCAATAAGGCCTGCGCATACTCTAGTAAGTCATTATTAGTCAACTGGCGCACTAGCAGCACAGACTCATTAGGCGCAGAAGCCACGGCGGTGATGACATAAGTCTGCTCACCAATCAAATAAGCGCCTGCCACACTGGGTTTATTAGCATTGATGATAGCGCTGGCGATTTCATGCAACTTATCAGAGGCAAAGGGATTTTCATTGGGGAAAAAAGTGTGCAGCTCGCCTTGGCGTAAAATATACCAACTGAGGTTGGCCGACATTGAGCTATCGTGCCACGAGGATTCTAGTTTCTTAAGTTGCTCTTCGTCTAACTGAGACAAAGGTAAGGCGTAGATATTCGTGAGAAAGGTTAAGCGGTCGACATCAATGTGAAACTGCTGCTGGATATTAGCAAGCTCACGGTTAGCGCTGTCTTGGCGCAATAGCTCGACGCGATGGTCATACCAACAACCCAGACAATAGGAGACAATTACCACCGCAGGGAGACAAAAGCCCGCAATAAATACCAATATTTTCTTGCCAATGTGCATCTCATACCACGGCTTATTTTGACTAAATCGATCGACGGCTTCGCATAATCCTTCACTGCGCCATGCAACATATCTCATTTGCGAATAGTATTAAACATCACTTAGCTTTAGTCGTTGCTAAAGTAGACATTATTATGCAATTAAATCAATTTAAGCGCTTTGATTTAACACATTAAATTGATTAATAAACACTGACGACATTTATTTTATCCAGACCCTATGCGATAAATCAGGTGTAACAAGAGAGTATTGAAGTTGTTTTTTAAACGTAATACTCATTAAGCTCGCCGACAAGATAAACCACCGCATACGCTAATCCATAAAGGCAAATCCATAAAGATAGCTGCGAGAGAAATTTTCAATTTTATCAACTCTAAATGTCAGAAATAAAACAGGCCCGCAAGCGGGCCTGTTTTCGCAAATCTGAAAATTACTTATGGTATTGCTTTGATTGTGCGTGAACCGCCTTAATAAAGGCGCCAGCATGCTCAGGATCGACATGCTGATGGATACCATGGCCTAAGTTAAATACATGACCAGTACCTTCACCATAACCTGCTAGGATATGGCCCACTTCTTCTTCGATGCGTGGAATAGGGGCATACAACATTGAAGGGTCCATGTTGCCTTGCAGGGCCACTTTATGGCCTACACGGCGACGGGCATCAGCAATGTCTACCGTCCAATCTAAACCGAGCGCATCACAACCCGTTTCTGCCATGGCTTCTAACCATAAACCGCCGCCTTTAGTAAACAGCGTCACAGGCACTTTACGGCCATCGGCAAAGCGTGTCAGACCATCAATAATCTTCTGCATGTAATGTAAAGAGAACTCACGATAAGCTGAGTGCGATAACGCACCGCCCCATGAGTCAAAAATCATCAAAGATTGTGCGCCATTAGCGACTTGGGCATTCAGGTATAAGATCACTGAATCAGCTAGCTTGTCTAACAGCATGTGTAATGCCATTGGCTCAGCGTAAGCCATCTTCTTAATTTTTTCGAAGGTTTTGCTCGAGCCGCCTTCAACCATATAAGTGGCTAAGGTCCATGGCGAGCCAGAGAAGCCAATTAACGGTACAGCGCCATTTAGCTCACGGCGAATAGTGCTCACGGCTTTCATCACATAGCCAAGCTCATCTTCTGGATCTGGGATTGATAGCTTTTTAATTGCATCGATAGTGTCTGTAGGGCGCTCGAAACGTGGGCCTTCACCCGCCTCAAAATACAAACCTAAACCCATAGCATCAGGCACAGTTAAAATATCGGAAAACAGAATCGCCGCATCAAGATCATATCGGCGTAGAGGTTGCAGCGTGACTTCACAGGCAAGCTCGTGGTTTTTACACAAAGACATAAAGTCACCCGCTTGTGCGCGCGTGGCTTTATATTCAGGAAGATAACGGCCAGCTTGACGCATCATCCACACAGGGGTCACATCCACTGGCTCTTTTAGTAGGGCGCGTAAATAACGATCATTCTTTAATTCTGCCATTGGGCTTGGTTCCTAGTCTTATTGAGATCCGCTGGGTCGGTAGTTTAGCATTTACGCGAATAATGTAACCTTTATGTGCTAATTTATGTGAGCTATTCCCCATCGCTGGCGTCGATTTGACCACATAAACCGGAAAATGTTATCCAGATAACATACTGTTCATTTATTCGTAACCAAGTCACACTCAGACAGAAAAAAGTTGCGCCGGTTCCCAGCCTTTGGTATAAAAAGTCTGCGCTAGCAAGAACAATCAAGAAGCTCGTCGCATCGAGCCTGCTATAAACTTTACTCGCCCAACGATAGGTTTCTATCGTTGGGCTTTTTATTTGTATTTTTTGATGCAAAACAGCTGGTTTGTCCATTTCGTCATTCACGCAAATTCGCATGAAAAGAGTTGATCGATTAGCGACTTGTCCCTACATTAGAGTTATGTGCTGGCACTTAAATGGAATGCATCATGCTGAGAGAACTCGAAAAAGCAGAACAGAAGTGGGGCGGTTCAAATAAGCTTATTGATCAATGGCTAAAAAACCGTCGAAAACTGTTAGTGCATTACTGCCAAATTGCCGGACTTCCGCCTTACGGTAAATCTGAAAAATCGCTGCCCTCGTTCGAACACGTTAAATCTTTCTGTGACTTATTAGTCGACTATGTCTCTGAAGGCCATTTCGAAGTTTACGACAGAGTCGTTAATGCCTGTAGTGAGTATGGTGAATCGAGCAAAACGCTCGCGCAACAAGTATTGCCAAAGATCACCCCAACCACGAATGCGGCATTAGATTTCAACGATAAATATGCGGAAACCCAAGATGATCTCGTTTTATATCAACTAGATAAAGATTTATCTGAGCTTGCCCATAACATGGAAACTCGCTTCGAGCTCGAAGATGAACTACTCGAAGTGCTCCACCGCAAGCATTCAGAACACACCCAGTAAGCCTCAATCAATTCAAGCGCACTTTGTTGTATTCTGTGCGCTTATCTTGTCACCAATACTTATAACAGCCGAAAAATACCCACACAAACTCACGATTAATGACTCACAATCAGTCAGCGGCGAAATGCTTGCTCAAATAGTTAAACATAGAATACCTATATGTCAGCTAATGATCACATGAGTACGCTATAACGCCTTTGTCTAGCGAATCCCTAGATAAATTCGATGGGATTCAAATAAGTAGACACGCATGATGCTGTTTGATCTAATCAATTTCGCCAAAAACCTACTAGATCCAACATCATGCGTAATATCGACATATTACACGATTTACTCAAAAAACAATGCCCTCAAATACACCAAAAACGCCTTAATTCTCTGATGGTTGCTACTGAGTCTTTACTTGATGGCAATCAGGATAAAATGACTGACATCCTTGGCCATCAACCTGCCACCCTTTTCAGATAAGCTTTGGTGCTGTATGAACATTTTGAGCTTAGCTTGTTGTACGGAGGACAATGTAGCCGGGCGGCCCGGATTAGGCGTATCGTCTAGACCGCTCAAACCTTGGGTTAAATAGGCGGTAATCAATCGATTCACACTGGTTCTACTGACCTTGAGCATGCTTGCGATAGCGGTACGAGAATGACCTTCGCTGAAATGGAGCAAGGCAAGATATCGCATACGTTTGCGTGCGCTTTTTTCCGATTTCACTAAGGCTGCGATGTTGGGATTGTTCGTATTTTGTATGATTAAAAAACTGATAATCAATTAGATCACACAATTAATTTAAATAGTATAATACGATTGGTATGAGCAGGGATGCTGTCGGACGGGACGGCCGCGTCGATTGAAATAGATAAATTCCAGACACGAAAAAGCCCTAACATTGCTGTTAGGGCTTATCGAAATGTTGGCGGAGCGGACGGGACTCGAACCCGCGACCCCCGGCGTGACAGGCCGGTATTCTAACCAACTGAACTACCGCTCCTTTAGTCTAACGTTTGCACGTTAACCTAAATTAGGCGCTTGGCGATGACCTACTCTCACATGGGGAGACCCCACACTACCATCGGCGCGTTTGCGTTTCACTTCTGAGTTCGGGATGGGATCAGGTGGTTCCACAAGGCTATTGTCACCAAGCAAATTCTGTTTATTACCGTGTCCATCTCTGGACCACGTTAATAATAATTCGGAAAGCTGATTTGCTTTGTTTGAGTTCGCACTTCATCAAGTGTCGATATTCTGTCTAAGGCTTTCAGTAAAACCCATCTGGGTTGTATGGTTAAGCCTCTCGAGTCATTAGTACATGTTAGCTCAACGCCTCACAACGCTTACACACCATGCCTATCAACGTCCTAGTCTCGAACGGCTCTTTAGAGGAATTAAATTCCTAGGGATGACTCATCTTAGGGCTCGCTTCCCGCTTAGATGCTTTCAGCGGTTATCGATTCCGAACGTAGCTACCGGGCAATGCCATTGGCATGACAACCCGAACACCAGCGGTTCGTCCACTCCGGTCCTCTCGTACTAGGAGCAGCTCCCTTCAATCATCCAACGCCCACGGCAGATAGGGACCGAACTGTCTCACGACGTTCTGAACCCAGCTCGCGTACCACTTTAAATGGCGAACAGCCATACCCTTGGGACCGACTTCAGCCCCAGGATGTGATGAGCCGACATCGAGGTGCCAAACACCGCCGTCGATATGAACTCTTGGGCGGTATCAGCCTGTTATCCCCGGAGTACCTTTTATCCGTTGAGCGATGGCCCTTCCATTCAGAACCACCGGATCACTATGACCTACTTTCGTACCTGCTCGACGTGTATGTCTCGCAGTTAAGCTGGCTTATGCCATTGCACTAACCGTACGATGTCCGACCGTACTTAGCCAACCTTCGTGCTCCTCCGTTACTCTTTGGGAGGAGACCGCCCCAGTCAAACTACCCACCAGGCACTGTCCCTAATCCCGATAAGGGACCTAGGTTAGAACATCAAAACTACAAGGGTGGTATTTCAAGGACGACTCCATCATGACTAGCGTCACAACTTCAAAGTCTCCCACCTATCCTACACATGTAGGTTCAATGTTCAGTGCCAAGCTATAGTAAAGGTTCACGGGGTCTTTCCGTCTAGCCGCGGGTATACGGCATCTTCACCGCAATTTCAACTTCACTGAGTCTCGGCTGGAGACAGCGTGGCCATCATTACGCCATTCGTGCAGGTCGGAACTTACCCGACAAGGAATTTCGCTACCTTAGGACCGTTATAGTTACGGCCGCCGTTTACCGGGGCTTCGATCATGAGCTTCTCTTGCGATAACCCAATCAATTAACCTTCCGGCACCGGGCAGGCGTCACACCGTATACTTCCTCTTGCGAGTTTGCACAGTGCTGTGTTTTTGATAAACAGTTGCAGCCACCTGGTATCTGCGACTCCCGTCAGCTTAGAGAGCAAGTCTCATCACCAACAGGAGCGTACCTTCTCCCGAAGTTACGGTACCATTTTGCCTAGTTCCTTCAGCCGAGTTCTCTCAAGCGCCTTGGTATTCTCTACCCGACCACCTGTGTCGGTTTGGGGTACGATTCCCACTAACCTGAAGCTTAGAAGATTTTCCTGGAAGCATGGCATCAACTACTTCAGTCCCTTAGGACCTCGTCATCAGCTCTCAGTCTGCACACTAAAGTGCGATTCCCCGGATTTGCCTAAGAAATCAACCTACCACCTTAAACGCGGACTACCAACGCCGCGCTAGCCTAGCCTTCTCCGTCTCTCCATCGCAGTTAGCGGAAGTACAGAAATATTAATCTGTTTCCCATCGATTACGCCTTTCGGCCTCACCTTAGGGGTCGACTCACCCTGCCCCGATTAACGTTGGACAGGAACCCTTGGTCTTTCGGCGAGGGGGTTTTTCACCCCCTTTATCGTTACTCATGTCAGCATTCGCACTTCTGATACCTCCAGCGTGGGTTACCCCTTCACCTTCAACGGCTTACAGAACGCTCCTCTACCGCGCATCTCTAATGAAATGCACCCGTAGCTTCGGTGACTAGCTTAGCCCCGTTACATCTTCCGCGCAGGCCGACTCGACTAGTGAGCTATTACGCTTTCTTTAAATGATGGCTGCTTCTAAGCCAACATCCTAGCTGTCTAAGCCTTCCCACATCGTTTCCCACTTAGCTAGTACTTTGGGACCTTAGCTGACGGTCTGGGTTGTTTCCCTTTTGACGACGGACGTTAGCACCCGCCGTCTGTCTCCCGAGTAGTACTCATTGGTATTCGGAGTTTGCAAAGGGTTGGTAAGTCGGGATGACCCCCTAGCCTTAACAGTGCTCTACCCCCAATGGTATTCGCTCGAGGCGCTACCTAAATAGCTTTCGAGGAGAACCAGATATCTCCCGGTTTGATTGGCCTTTCACCCCCAGCCACAAGTCATCCGCTAATTTTTCAACATTAGTCGGTTCGGTCCTCCAGTTGATGTTACTCAACCTTCAACCTGCCCATGGCTAGATCACCGGGTTTCGGGTCTACACCTTGCAACTAAACGCGCAGTTAACACTCGGTTTCCCTACGGCTCCGCTATTCGCTTAACCTCGCTACAAAATGTAAGTCGCTGACCCATTATACAAAAGGTACGCAGTCACGGTCTCAAGAACCGCTCCCACTGCTTGTACGTATACGGTTTCAGGTTCTATTTCACTCCCCTCACAGGGGTTCTTTTCGCCTTTCCCTCACGGTACTGGTTCACTATCGGTCAGTCAGGAGTATTTAGCCTTGGAGGATGGTCCCCCCATATTCAAACAGGATGTCACGTGTCCCGCCTTACTCGTTTTCATCAATGGTTAGTTTTCATGTACGGGGCTATCACCCTGTGCCGCTGTGCTTTCCAACACATTCCACTAACACCCCACTGACTTAAGGGCTAATCCCCGTTCGCTCGCCGCTACTAGGGGAATCTCGGTTGATTTCTTTTCCTCCGGGTACTTAGATGTTTCAGTTCCCCGGGTTCGCCTCGCAACACTATGTATTCATGTTGCGATAACAGCTTATGCTGCTGGGTTCCCCCATTCGGACATCGTTAGCTCAAATGCTTGTTACTAGCTCGCCAACGCTTTTCGCAAGTTACTACGTCCTTCATCGCCTCTGACTGCCAAGGCATCCACCGTATACGCTTAGTCGCTTAACCATACAACCCAAATGAGTTTCACTCACCTGGGTCGCATTGCGACCAGCTTGGTTTTACTTGTCTCACTTCTGACCAAAGAAGTGGACGCGCCTTAGACGTAAACTATTCAATAAAGAATAATTTACTTTTGAATATTCAAGACACTTAATAAAGTGTTTGAGAACTCATGATGCAAACGTTTCCACGTTTACATCGGTTTGTAAGTAACATGACGACAGACATCATCACGTTACATACTATCAGCTTTCCAAATTGTTAAAGAACAATGCGTACCGGCTAGCGGCGCATTCAGCTCTGACTTCTCCTAAGAGAAGATAAACAAGCAATCTGTGTGAACACTCAAAAGGTACACGGATGTACCGAATGTCGAAAATGCAGGAGCATTTTTCGACCAAGAATTAAGTTAGTCGTATAGGTAAGGAGGTGATCCAGCCCCAGGTTCCCCTAGGGCTACCTTGTTACGACTTCACCCCAGTCATGAACCACAAAGTGGTGAGCGCCCCCCCGAAGGTTAAGCTACCCACTTCTTTTGCAGCCCACTCCCATGGTGTGACGGGCGGTGTGTACAAGGCCCGGGAACGTATTCACCGTGGCATTCTGATCCACGATTACTAGCGATTCCGACTTCATGGAGTCGAGTTGCAGACTCCAATCCGGACTACGACGAGCTTTGTGAGATTAGCTCCACCTCGCGGCTTTGCAACCCTCTGTACTCGCCATTGTAGCACGTGTGTAGCCCTACTCGTAAGGGCCATGATGACTTGACGTCGTCCCCACCTTCCTCCGGTTTATCACCGGCAGTCTCCCTAGAGTTCCCACCATTACGTGCTGGCAAATAAGGATAGGGGTTGCGCTCGTTGCGGGACTTAACCCAACATTTCACAACACGAGCTGACGACAGCCATGCAGCACCTGTCTCACAGTTCCCGAAGGCACACCTGTATCTCTACTGGCTTCTGTGGATGTCAAGAGTAGGTAAGGTTCTTCGCGTTGCATCGAATTAAACCACATGCTCCACCGCTTGTGCGGGCCCCCGTCAATTCATTTGAGTTTTAACCTTGCGGCCGTACTCCCCAGGCGGTCTACTTAATGCGTTAGCTTGAGAGCCCAGTGTTCAAGACACCAAACTCCGAGTAGACATCGTTTACGGCGTGGACTACCAGGGTATCTAATCCTGTTTGCTCCCCACGCTTTCGTGCCTGAGCGTCAGTCTTTGTCCAGGGGGCCGCCTTCGCCACCGGTATTCCTCCAGATCTCTACGCATTTCACCGCTACACCTGGAATTCTACCCCCCTCTACAAGACTCTAGTTCGCCAGTTCGAAATGCAATTCCCAGGTTGAGCCCGGGGCTTTCACATCTCGCTTAACAAACCGCCTGCGCACGCTTTACGCCCAGTAATTCCGATTAACGCTCGGACCCTCCGTATTACCGCGGCTGCTGGCACGGAGTTAGCCGGTCCTTCTTCTGTAGGTAACGTCACAGTAATAGCGTATTAAACTATTACCTTTCCTCCCTACTGAAAGTGCTTTACAACCCGAAGGCCTTCTTCACACACGCGGCATGGCTGCATCAGGGTTTCCCCCATTGTGCAATATTCCCCACTGCTGCCTCCCGTAGGAGTCTGGGCCGTGTCTCAGTCCCAGTGTGGCTGATCATCCTCTCAGAACAGCTAGGGATCGTCGCCTTGGTGAGCCATTACCTCACCAACTAGCTAATCCCACCTAGGTTCATCCAATCGCGGAAGGCCCGAAGGTCCCCTCCTTTCCCCCGTAGGGCGTATGCGGTATTAGCAGTCGTTTCCAACTGTTATCCCCCTCGACTGGGCAGATCCCTAGGCATTACTCACCCGTCCGCCGCTCGCCGGCAAAGATAGTAAACTACCTTCCCGCTGCCGCTCGACTTGCATGTGTTAGGCCTGCCGCCAGCGTTCAATCTGAGCCATGATCAAACTCTTCAATTAAAGTTTTGTTGCTTCCGTCTTGCGACTTCAGCGGCTCAATGAATTCTGATTTTTTGTTTCTCGCTAAAAGAAACAAACTGTACATATTGCTATGAACACTCATTGTTACATTGATTTAAATTTTTGACTGCCAACCCGAAGGTTAAGCAGTTTCGATTAACTCAACACCTGTGAGTGTCCACACAGATTTCTTGTTTTATCTTGTTAAAGAGCAACTCAATATCCGTAAGAGGACTTGAGTACCACACTGAGCGCCGAACGCTTCCAGCTGGCTAGGGCTGCGTATTCTACGCATTTCCCGTTTCGCGTCAAGGAGTTTTTTCAACTTCTTGCTGCGATTGAATTAAGTGCCATTCTCAACAGAGAGTAAGCCATTCAATTCAACCTAACTCGCCAGCTTGCTTTCGCTGTCTGCCGTGTCAGTGGATGCGCATTATAGGGAGCAGGAGATTTTGTGCAACCCCTATTTTAAGGAAATTTGCAGTTAATTCATATTCTTCAAGCTAGCCACATGATACTAACTACTTACCCCCAAAGTTATCCACAATTCAGTCAAAATAATGCCTTTGCTCGACATTATCCTTCTCAAAAAGCCATTAGATGATTTGTAGGTAAGTATGTAAGTAGAAGAATTTAGTCTTTCAAAAGGAAGATTAAGCGAGGTGAAGCCTGATACTTATTAGGAGCACGCCTTAGTTAATTGCCTAATAACAATGTTAGCCATTTATGAAAACCGAGCCTGTTATATGGGAGAGCCGAGACATCAATATTTAAAGGGGTTATTTGTACATATATATGTGGAGGAGAAACTGACCTACAAAAAAGCCAGCTTGCGCTGGCTTTTTACATCAAGTTACCTTAACGGCAATCGATTACACGGTAGTCTGGAAAATCACTTCCGATGCCTTTTGTGTATAAGACTCGATTTGATCGAAGTTCAAGTAACGGTAAGTGTCAGCCGCTGTGGCGTCTAACTCTTTTGCGTATTCTTGATATTCTTCAGGTGACGGCAGACGACCTAACAGTGCAGCAACCGCAGCCAGTTCAGCAGAGGCTAAGTAAACGTTAGCGCCTGTACCTAAACGGTTAGGGAAGTTACGGGTAGAAGTCGATACGACAGTTGCACCTTCAGCTACACGTGCTTGGTTACCCATACACAGTGAACAGCCTGGGATCTCGATGCGCGCGCCTACACGACCGAAAATCGCGTAGTAGCCTTCTTCAGTCAGCTGATCTCTGTCCATCTTAGTCGGTGGAGCAATCCACAGACGGGTTGGCAGGGTTTTAGCGAACTTGTCTAACATCTTACCGGTTGCGCGGAAGTGACCAATGTTGGTCATACAAGAACCGACGAACACTTCGTCAATCTTAGTTTGCGCAACAGATGACAGCAGTACTGCATCATCAGGATCGTTTGGCGCACACAGGATTGGCTCTTTGATGTCGTTTAAATCGATTTCGATAACTGCAGCGTACTCAGCATCTTTATCGGCGCTCATCAGTTCAGGATTCGCTAACCACTCTTCCATGCCTTTGATACGACGTTCAATCGTACGACGATCGCCGTAACCTTCAGCGATCATCCACTTCAGCATGATGATGTTTGAGTTCAGGTATTCGATGATAGGTTCTTTGTCTAACTTGATAGTACAACCGGCAGCAGAGCGCTCAGCTGAAGCATCAGACAGTTCGAAAGCTTGTTCAACTTTCAAGGTTTCAAGACCTTCGATTTCCAGTACGCGACCAGAGAAGATGTTGACTTTACCTTTCTTCTCAACGGTCAGCATGCCCAGTTCAATGGCTTTTAATGGGATAGCATGTACCAGATCACGCAGTGTGATGCCGGGTTGCATTTTGCCCTTGAAGCGCACTAATACTGATTCCGGCATGTCGAGCGGCATAACGCCAGTCGCCGCAGCAAACGCCACTAAGCCAGAACCCGCTGGGAATGAAATACCAATTGGGAAACGCGTATGTGAGTCACCACCCGTACCAACGGTATCTGGCAGCAGCATACGGTTTAACCATGAGTGGATAACACCGTCGCCTGGACGCAGTGATACACCACCGCGGTTCATGATGAAATCTGGCAGAGTATGATGCGTGTTCACATCAACAGGCTTTGGATAAGCCGCAGTGTGACAGAATGACTGCATAGTCAAATCAGCACTGAAACCTAAGCAAGCTAAATCTTTCAGCTCGTCACGGGTCATAGGACCTGTGGTATCTTGTGAACCAACAGAGGTCATCTTAGGTTCGCAGTATTGGCCAGGACGCACGCCAGCTACGCCGCATGCTTTACCAACCATTTTCTGTGCAAGCGTATAACCTTTACCCGTATCAGCCACGTCTTGTGAACGCACGAATACGTCAGATACGTCTAGGCCTAATACTTCACGGGCTTTGTCAGTTAAACCACGACCGATGATCAGTGGAATACGACCACCAGCACGAACCTCGTCTAACAGCACTTCAGTTTTTAAGCTGAATTCTGAAATCACTTCGTCGCTGTCGTGACGCTTAACCACACCGGCATATGGGTAGATGTCAATCACATCGCCCATTTCCATTTTGTTTACGTCAAGCTCGATTGGCAGTGCGCCCGCATCTTCCATAGTGTTGAAGAAAATCGGTGCAATTTTACCGCCAAGGCAGAAACCGCCAGCGCGCTTGTTGGGTACGAATGGAATGTCATCGCCCATAAACCACAGTACTGAGTTAGTCGCTGATTTACGTGATGAACCTGTACCCACAACATCGCCCACATAGACCAGTGGGAAACCTTGCGCTTTTAACGCTTCGATTTTTTTCACTGGGCCAACGGCGCCAGCAACGTCAGGCTCGATACCATCACGGGCGTTTTTCAGCATAGCTAACGCGTGTAATGGAATATCAGGACGTGACCAAGCATCGGGTGCTGGTGACAAGTCATCGGTGTTGGTTTCACCAGAGACTTTAAATACTGTCAGAGTGACTTTGTCGGCCAGTTTTGGACGGTTTAAGTACCAATCTGCATTCGCCCACGCTTCAACTACTTGCTTAGCAAACTCATTGCCCGCTTCCATCTTCTCAACCACATCGTGGAAAGAATCAAACATCAGCAGAGTGTGAGATAAGGCTTTAACAGCTAAAGGTGCTAACGCTGGGTTATCCAGCTGCGCGATTAGAGGTTCGATGTTGTAGCCGCCTTGCATAGTGCCTAATAACTCAGTAGCACGCTCAGCAGACAAAATAGGTGATTTTTCAGTGCCTTTGGCAACCGCATCTAAGAAAGCAGCCTTAACATAAGCGGCTTCATCAACACCTGGGGGAATTCGATTTTCAAGCAGGTCGAGAACGAAAGCCTCTTCACCTGCGGGTGGGTTTTGAACTAACTTAACCAGTTCAGCCACTTGATGTGCATCTAATGGCTTAGGGACTACGCCCTCTGCAGCACGTTCTGCGACGTGTTTACGATATGCTTCTAGCACGGCAACATTCCTCTTTGTTTGGCGCTCTAACAACGAAACTGCACGTCTTCTTAATTGAAGCTGACAGTCCGACATGATCGACCCGTATTTCCGGCCTGCAGTATACTACAGCTTTGCAAAAGTATGAATCAGGTCACACTCGGCAAAAAGCGAAATAAGGACTAAATCCGGCGGCGAATGCCAACTTACGGGAATATTAAAACAAGTGAAATTAGACAATAGTTTGAAAACAGACAAAAAACCATACACTACAAATAGTTAACAATGTTTCATTAATTTTAAATCGAACAGGCAATTTTCAGCGCCCTAGATCAAATATGTGTATATTTTTCTCATCTTGCGGCATTTTGGCTTTTAAGATGCAGTGCGAGAACTTACACTCAGGCTTAATTTACTGCATATCTCAGTTATTTCCCCAGTCCATCGGAGTACCAATGACATCCCTTAGCATTCAAGCCGTTATTTTTGATATGGATGGCGTTTTAATCGATTCAGAACCCCTATGGCAGCAGGTCGAGTATGAAGTGTTATCCGCACTTGGCGTGCCCGTGACCATAGAAACGATTCAACAAACCACAGGTTTACGCATCGACCAATGCGTCGATTATTGGTACCACAAGGCGCCTTGGCCTCACTACGATAATGCCAAGGTCAGCCAAGCGATTGTCGATAAGGTCGCCAGTGAAATTCTGGTTAGCGGCGAAGCTATGCTGGGCGTTCACGAAGCGATTGACCACTGCCAAACGCTGGGTCTTAAAATCGGCTTAGCCACCTCCTCGTTTTACACTATTATCGAGGCGGTGCTCTCTAAGTTAGGACTCAGCGATAAATTTATGGCGGTGCAATCTGCCGAGGGCCTCACCTACGGCAAGCCACACCCTGAAGTATATTTGAATTGCGCTAAGGCGTTAGATGTCGATCCCCGCTATTGTCTTGCGATCGAAGATTCTTTTAACGGCTTAATTGCCGCCCGAGCGGCCAATATGCAAACGCTTGCGATCCCCGCGCCAGAGCAAAGAGGCGATGCTAAGTGGGTTATCGCCCACCATCAGGCTGAGAACTTATTGGCCTTGCCGACACTCTTAGCTCAATAACGCCATAACACGCCTAGCCTTAGCTGGGCGGATAAGCTGAATTTTGACCATATGGATAATGAGTTTTTACCATATGGATGAATAGCAGAATGATGTATATACGAGAGGGGAGCCAATGAAGTACCTGTCTTTATTATCACCCGTATTATTACCCATGGGCTTAATACTCATGTCCGTCAGCTTGTCCGCTAATGCGGGTGGTGCTATGCACTGCAAGCAACAAGTGGTCAACACTGGCGATACCTTAACGACTGTGCTGGAGAAGTGCGGCTCGCCCAGCGATATTCGCCAGTACAATCTGCCAGCGACTTATCTC
Source organism: Shewanella baltica (assembly GCF_900456975.1). NCBI lineage: Bacteria > Pseudomonadati > Pseudomonadota > Gammaproteobacteria > Alteromonadales > Shewanellaceae > Shewanella > Shewanella baltica. The sequence continues at coordinate 97,013 of NZ_UGYM01000002.1, read as the reverse complement.
AACTCAGACGGCGACCGAGTGATCGATCCCAGCAAGTTGCCGACTGAGTATCAAGAATGGACCTATGACTTTGGACCGACACGCTTAATGCGCCGGCTTTATGCCACTGATAATAAAGTCACTAAAATCGAATCCTTAGGTTACGGACATTAATCAGCAGCATCCTAGATTATTGTCATCAATAAAAAAGCCAGACATTGTCTGGCTTTCTTATTTCAATCAACTGAATGTATTACCAAATTTTTACACGTTCATCTGGCGTTAAATACATTTTATCGCCTTCTTTCATTTCGAAGGCTTTATAGAAGGCTTCCACGTTACGCGGCGTACCCATAGCGCGGTAGTGACTCGGTGAATGCGGATCAGTCAGCAAACGACGGCTCAGCTCTTCATCACGGTAGTTACGACGCCATACTTGCGACCAACCCACAAAGAAGCGTTGCTCACCCGTTAATCCATCAAGCACTGGCGCTGGTTTGCCATTAAGGCTCATTAAATACGAGCGTGCCGCTACGGTTAAGCCGCCTAAGTCGCCGATGTTTTCCCCTAAGGTCAAATCACCGTTAACAAACTTGCCGGGCAGTGCTTCATAACCTGAGTATTGCGCTGACAGTTGTTTACCACGTTTTTGGAACTCTTCGCGGTCTTTATCTGACCACCAATCACGCAGGTTACCGTCGCCATCGTACTTAGCGCCTTGGTCATCGAAACCATGGCTGATTTCATGGCCGATCACAGCTCCGATACCACCGTAGTTAACCGCATCATCGGCATCCATATTGAAGAATGGCGGTTGCAGAATCGCAGCAGGGAACACGATTTCGTTTTTCACTGGGCTGTAATAAGCGTTCACCGTTTGTGGCGTCATGCCCCATTCGGTACGATCGATTGGCTTGCCAAGCTTGTTAATCATATCTTGATATTCAAACTGAGCGTAACGCATATAGTTACCCACTAACTCGTCAGCCTTGATATCTAAACCTGAGTAATCTTTCCACTTATCTGGATAACCGATTTTATAGGTAAACTTAGCCAGTTTTTCTTGGGCGGCGACTTTGGTTTCTGGCGTCATCCACTCAAGTTCATTGATGCTGACCTCGAAACCTTTGATCAAGTTTTTGATCATAGTTTCCATACGCGCTTTAGCTTCTGGCTTGAAGTATTGCTTAACGTACTCTTCGCCCACTAACTCACCAATCACTTGGTCGGCGCCATCAACCGCCTTTTTCCAGCGTGGTTGTTGCTCTTCGATACCCATTAAGGTTTTGCTCTTAAAGGCGAAGTTCAAATCAACAAAGTTTTTGCTCAGTAACTCGGCGTAGCTATCTACTAGATGGAACGCGAGATAATCCTGCCAAGCCGATACTGGGAATGTCTCGAAACCTGCACCGAGTTTTTCGAAGTAAGAGGGTTGGCGCACTATGATGTCAGTGACTTTGTCGCCTAAACCTGCGCTGGTCGCGAAGGCATTGAAATCAAATTGACCCGTTAACTTTTGCAGTTCAGCGCGATCTAACTTGTTGTAAGCCTTATTGGCGTCGCGAGATTCCACTCGGCTCCACTGGCTTTTGGCGATCATCATTTCAATATCGGCAACGTTTTTAGCCGCGCGTTTAGCGTCCTTGTAACCCGCTTCGGTCAGTATGTCTGTCACATACTTAGCCATGGCTTGGCGATTAGCGGCAAACTTAGGATCATCTTTCAGATAATAGTCTCGGTCCGGCAGCGTAAGGCCCGACTGGCTTAGATATACGGCGTACTGAGTTGAGTTTTTGGCGTCGTTATTGACGTAAAAACCAAAGGGAATACCAGAACCGGTCGTCAGCAATTTACCCATAACGGCAGGTAAGTCAGCGTGTGTTTTGGCGCCAGCAATATCGGCCAGCAATGGCTTAAGCGGAGTAACGCCTATGGTTTCAAGCAAATCGGTATTCATAAAGCTAGCGTTGAAATCACCAATCTTCTGCTCATTAGAACCTGCCGCTGGATTCTTTTTAGCAGCCGCTTCATCGATGATCTTTTTCAATGCATCTTGGCTTTGATCGTACAGCACAGAAAATGCGCCGTAGTTAGACTTGTCGGCTGGAATAGGCGTATTCGCCAACCATTTACCGTTAACGCTGTAATAGAAATCGTCTTGATGGCGAACTGAGGCATCAAAGTTTTGCAATTCAATGCCAGAAATCGCGGCGACTTCAGTTTTAGGCTCAGTACTACAAGCGGCTAAACCTAAACTCAGGGCGATACCCAGTGCCAGTGTGCTTATCTTCTTCATTGTTTTCCCCAGCTTCCTTAAGAATTATTATTTTTCCCGCAAAACCTTAGCATCTTGGCACGCCTCACAGTAGTAAGATTTTGTAAAAGGATATGACACTTTAGCGTCGCGCGAACCGATTCAAGCACTATGCCATCAAGGCCGTTTAGGATTTTCATCGCACAAAAAATAAGGGCACAACCTCAGTCATGCCCTCAAGACCTCACATGCATCACTCGCTAGAAGTTTTTACCCACAAATAAATAGAAGGACTTATCGCCAAGATCTGTGATCCCAAAGCCGATTGCCGCAGGTCCCATGGAAGTATCAGTACCAATGTAGAGACTCGATGCATAAATCAGATCAGTGAGAGTGACTTCAGAGCGCTCATCCCAGACATTGCCCGCTTCCAAACTCCAACCTAAATACAAAGGATAATCTGTCATTCCGAGCGCATCACGCCCGAGATCATATTGATAAACAAAGGCGCCAAAGACTTTATGCGCCCCAGTCAGTGAGTCTTTATGGTAGCCAGATAGATTTAAAAATCCGCCCAGTTCAGATAGATGCAGTGTATTCATCCCATCATTATCGTTGGTTGAAATCGATGCCTTACCCACAAAAGCATGATTGCCGACACTCAAGGCGCCCTTCCAGTCGGCCTCTATCTGCACACTGTATTCGTTTTGGTTATCGTCGATAATGTCATCGAAATCTTCATTACGCACATAGACGTTTAAGGTCACGCGATTACCCGATGTCGGAAAACTAATACTGTCTAAGCTGTCGTAGCCGAATCTAAAGTAAGCTCCATAGGAGCTAAAATCCAAGTCCCTTGAAAGCCAAGCATCATTAATTATTGCGCCCTTCTCCGCCACTAAACCCAGTTCAATCGTGCCCTGTGATGTGTAGTTGTAGCCGATACCCAGTTCTATGGTGTGGGTTTTCTTGTCGAAGGTTAGCAGACGATTATTATTATCGTATAAGTCCCAATTACGGGTATCGTATTGATAACGGGCGCGGCTAAAGAATTGTTGGTCTCTGTCTAAGGGCTGATAGAACTCAGTCGCAAACAATTTTTCCATACCGAGTTTGATTTCATTGCGCCACTCGCCGCCATTGAAGGTCAAATCCGTCATGGTATAGGCCATGTCAAAACTGATGGAAGATTCAGAGTTAAAATCATCCTCCCAGTTAAAACCCAATTGGAAATAATTTGGCCCCCAAGACTTAGCTTTAGTGGTCACCGTCAGTACACGGCCGTCTTCACCCTCGACAAACTCAGCATCGACACGCTCAAACTTATTGAGGGAATAAATACGCTTTAACGCCTCATTCAGCTCGTCCTTAGACACAGCTTGCCCAGGTTTAATGTTCAAAGTTTCCGTTAAGAGATTCAGACTCACCTTAGATTGGTTATCGAAGACAATTTCATTAACAGAATGACGCACATCCGCCATTAACAACTTACCTTTGGCTTTTTTGGCCTCGACATAGGCGGCATATTCCTCAGGGCTAACGCTCATGCTGCTCAGCTTATCAAGCTGTCCGTTAGCGGCTTCTTTGCCGAGGGTTAATGCCAAGGGCATGATAGTGAAATCTGTAGTGCTCAAGGCGTCGATCGCGGGACGGATCAACACGTCTTTATCAGTCAGCAGCAGTTTTTGTTTTTCGGTGCTGGCATTGGTCAAAAAGTTGGAGAGCTGATCGAGCACGGCAATAGTGCTGTCTAATTTATCTTTTTTGACCAAAGGTGAACCAATATCGACGGCAATAATAATATCGGCGCCCATGGCCTTAACGACATCGACAGGCATATTGTTGGCAATACCGCCATCGACCAATAACTTACCGTCAATTTGAGCCGGCTGCAGCGCACCGGGAACTGTCGCAGAGGCTTGCATGGCTTTGACCATGCTGCCGTGACTGATCACCACAGGTAAGCTGGTTTCTAAATCGGTCGCCACTGCGCGGTAGGGAATGGCTAAATCATCGAAATTACCAAACTGCTGTACTAGATCGGTAGACTGACGCAGAAGTTGCGACATAGTTTGACCACGCAGCAACCCACTTGGCGCCCTTACTTGGCCTTCGTTATAACCAATGTTCAGTGGAATGTTGTAGCGATCGCGTAACTGTTTATCCCTATAACTCAAAATATTGCGCGGGATAGTATCCGAGTAGCCACTGTCCCAATCAACACCCATCATGATTGCTTCGACTTCGCTGGCGCTGTAACCCAAGGAGTACATGCCTGCGACATAGGCACCGATACTGGTGCCCGCAATGTAATCGACCGGGATGTTATGTTCTTCTAATATTTTGAGCACCCCCACATGGGCAGCGCCTTTAGCACCGCCGCCACTGAGTACGACACCAATTTTAAGGCGGTCTGCCGCCATCGACGGAGTCATGCACAAACACAAAATAATAGAAGCGAGTAGTTGACGCATCATGGTGAGGTTACTTTTTTATGGGATAAAAATCCGAGTTATATTACCAAACTTATCGATTTAACCGTCAGTCATATTTTATCTGGACCGACTAGTGATAAGACTGTGTACTATTTACACAAACAGATGCAGTTTAATTGAATAAATAACGAAACAAAATATCAATCATAGCTGAATATTTTGTCATTTAAATTTTAAGGACGCTGGTTTATATCTTGCTCGTATGGCCTATCGCCAATACAAATATCAAGGACGCATGATCAAACATAAGCGAGCCGATAATAGGTTATATGGTCTAGCTTAATGCTCAATAGCGAAGATTCTGTTATCTGTTTCTAAATAGCGTTCAAAATCATCCACGCACATAGGCTTAGCAAAATAATACCCTTGAATAATATAACAGCCGCGGCTAAATACTTGCTCTAACTGCTCGACCGTCTCAATCCCTTCGGCAACCACATTTAATTTAAGGTTACGGGCTAATTCAATAATACTGCTCACAATCGCCTGATCGGCCTTATTGGTGGCGATATCAATCAAGAAGGAGCGATCGATTTTTAAGGTATTCACCTCAAAATGGCGTAAATAAGCCAGAGAAGAATAACCTGTCCCAAAGTCATCAATGGCAACTTCAATCCCCAAGGATTTCAATCGCGAGAGATGATCTTTAGCGACGTGCAGCTCTTTCATCAATACGCCTTCAGTGATTTCTAAGCCTAAAGACGATGTCGGCATTTGGGTTTCATGCAGAATTCTTTGTATGTCTTCAATAAAATCGGGCTGCCTGAAATGCACCGCTGAAATATTAACCGACAACTTAAAGGTAGCGCCATAACGCTTTGCCCAATATGCTCCCTGCACACAGGCTTGCCTTAACACCCAGCGGTCAATATCGACAATTAAACCGCAGGCCTCGGCGACTTTGATGAAAATATCGGGACGAATAAAACCATCCTGCGGATGTTTCCAGCGAATTAATGCTTCCATTCCTATGAGCTTATCGTTACGCAAAATATCAATTTGCGGCTGGTAATAAAGCTCGAACTCTTGCCGCTCTATGGCTTTACGTAAATCGGCCTCAAGCCGTAAATGATAGAGGGCTTGGGCATTACGCTCAGAGGAATAATATTGGAAATTCCCCCGTCCTTCTTCTTTGGCGTGATACATAGCAAGATCGGCATTCTTGATAAAGGCCTCGGGTTGCATTGCATCATCGGGCCAAATACTGATGCCAATACTGGTCGAAATATAAAACTCACGACCATATAACTTAAAAGGCGCCACAATTTGTTCCAGCAGCCGCTCGGCAATGTGGTTTATCTCGTCAATACTGTTGGCATTTCTGAGTAAAATCACAAATTCATCGCCGCCAAAGCGGCAGAGCATATGCTCGCTAGCAATACAGGATTGTAGTCGGCTTGAAGCTTCGACCAGTAAGGCATCGCCCATGCTATGACCATAGGAGTCATTAACATGCTTAAATCTATCGAGATCCAAGAACAATAGCGCCAATTTCTCGCCCGTTTGCTGCGCGGCCTGAATAGACTGTAATAGGCGACTAGAAAATAAGGAGCGGTTTGGCAATCCCGTAAGCACATCGTAATTGGCTAGGCGGCGTAAATCGGCTTCGGTTCGTTTACGTTCGGTAATATCCGAGAATACCACCACATAATGGGTCACTTTCCCGTTGGCACTTTGCATCACAGATACGTTTAACCACACGGGACAAGGTTGCTGACTGGCGTTAATTAACTCACGCTCGCCCGTCCAAGACTGGCTATCACTGAGGAGTTGCTTGATTTCCGATGCCAAACCGTCATTCATCTGTACAAATTGGGTAAAAGATTGGCCAACTAAGTCAGCAGAATCGATGCCGATAATTTGCTGTGCCGCGTAATTCGCCACGCGAATACTGCCTTCGACATCTAAAATCAGTACACCTTCAGATGTGTTACCAAACGCTTTTGCCAGTAAATTCACTTCATCTTCTAACTGGCGTTGCACGGTAATATCACTATAAATACCCGCGACCCGCTCAATCTCATTGGAGTGCTTATTACGGGCAACGGGCCGCCCTCTTACCCTTAACCAGCCCCAATTACCGTCTTTGCGCTGATAACGATACTCGGCTTCGAATCTATCTATCTCCCCCGATATCATACTATCCCACTGAGCGAGCGCTTTTTCCCTATCCTGTGGATGCACAGGCAACTCTGCTAAGCTCACAACAATCTCATTGGCATGGGTACCGAGAACGGCACCGCGATTATCAAGATGAAATGCCTGAGTATTTTTATGCCATTCCCAGAGATCCGAGTCACTACCGCGCAAAGATTGCCTCAGCCTGTCATCACTCTCAGTTAATGCCAGATTCATCAGCTTAAAGGTATTGATCTGGCGTTGCCGATACCAAGCAAGACTTAAGGCAATAATAGAAAGTAACAGCAGTAAAATGCCTTTAAAACCTTGAGATAACCACCAATGCTGCTCAACATAAAAGGGATAGGTAAAAGGTTTATCGGACCATATTCCATTGACCTGACTCAAAATATCTAAAACATAACCACCTGCAGCTAAACCTGCGAGGTTAATCTGCGACTCCCCCTGAAGCAGCACATAATTGCTCTCTTCATCTTGAGAGCGTAATCGGTATTTAAATTGGATGGGCGAATCATCGAGATAATCTAAGTTAGTGATTTGAAAACTGACCATATTGGCTTCGGGTTTTATGGTCATCAGGTTGCGCGGCAACAGGGACACTTCGGTCGTGTTGTTATAGTACACAGAGACAGATTCAAGCATCACATGGTCATCGGTAATGCGATTGGCCAGCCTATCGACATCGAGTCGCATCACGCCCTCGGGCGTGCCTAAGTAAAAGCCTGTTTTAGGTGAGTAAAAATAGGCGCCTTCGTTCATCTCATCGGAAATTAAACCATCGAGCTGATTGAACATAGCAATCTCGCCCGTTTGGATATCCTGTCGCACCAAAGAATCCGAGCAGCCCACAAGATTAGACTTGGGCGTTTTTTGAATAAAAAACACTGAACTACAATTTAATTGCCACTCGGAGGTCAATGAAATTAACGATCCCGTTTGCTGATGGTATTCAAATAAACCTTTTTCATAGGAGCCAAACCAGATCACCCCAGGTGACATTTCTTCAATGTGACTGACCGTGGGTTGTGCAGCAAAAGCATTAAACAACTGCCGCTGATCATGAAACTCATTTTGGCTGTCGATGTAACCAAAGACTTTTTTACCGCCCACCCACAAACGACCGTCGGAGGTGCGATAAATAGTGCGGATCACGGGGCGCTTAGGGCCGTCAAACTTGTTCGATGACTTATCAATATCAAAGGGCTGAGGTTCGTACAGTCCCATTTCCCAAAAATACAGCCCTGTTGTCGTCGCAATCCAAACACGTCCTTTCAGTTTGGGGTCACGATAGGTTTTATAAATAAGCTTATTTTTAAAATCATCATTGCCGTGAGTCCATTTAGAAAAGCTACTGCCTTGCAAAGTGTCTTTATCGACAACAAAGAGGCCGCTGGTCGTCGATAACAGTAAATAATGCCCCTCAAACGCACTGATATCGTAAATACTTTCATGGGGATTAAATCCCTCAATTGGCACGTTAAACGCTTTGCTACTGCCTTTTGCAATAAAATCTAAACTGGAAGAACCTAACCAAACCCCTTCATCACTGGCATGCACTGACCAAGTCATGGCATCGCTCAGTTGATAGGGTTCATCGCCAGTATAAGTATCGAGGATGAAATCAGGCTGTGACGCCAATAAAGCCAATCCATCGCCTGAGCCTCCGACCCACATCAAACCTGCATCATCAAACAACATGGCTTTCAGCGTTTCCATGTTGGCCTCAGCCTTCAACTCTTTTTGATAGTTTTCAATCTGCCGCGTTTCGGGCGACCATTTCAATAAGCCGATACGACTAGAAAACCACAGATCCCCTTTAGCATCCTCAATGATCACTGTGCTCCAATCGGGCAATTCTGGCACGGGGATAATTTGCCTAGAAATTGGATCTAATTGATAAACGCCGCGTCCGGTCGCAATCCAGAACCTATTTTGAGAATCCTCTAACATATCGAGAATACTGCCCATAGATTCGGTCCAAGAGTATTGGAACACTCGCTCGCCATTTTGCTCCAGCAACTCTAATTGCAAGGTTCCCGCGACCAGCATTTGACCGTTAGGCATGACCAGCAATTTGCGCCAAGGAAGATCGCGATTAACTGGCAACTGAGTAATGAGGCGCAGTTCGGACTTTGAAGGGGAGAATTCATAAATCTGGCCATTATCAATTAATAATCGCCATGTTTTACTATTCTTTCGGGCTGCCGAGACCAGCGCACCACCGGGAAACTGCGGGAATAAATAGGGAGAACCAAAGGCGGTAAATTGATTTTGGACAATATCGTAGAGGTAAATTGCGGCGTTGGTGCTAACCAATAACTTGTCACGGTCGATGTTTACTACTGAGGTTAAAAAGTCATCTGACAGTCGCGATTCGGTGCCGATTTTATCGATACGCCGCACCTTAGAATTACTAACTCGATACAAGCCCTGCTCAGTTGCGGCCCATACAAAACCGTAATCATCTAAGGCCAAGCCTCGGATACTGGTGACCGCTAAACCGTCCCTATCAGTAAAAACTCGCTGCACAAAACCGCCCGCCCAAGCCGAGTGGACGCAAGTCAATGAAAGGATGAAACATGTCAGAATTGTTCTAATTATTTTTGTTTGCATGTGACGGCTTACTTCATACCATAGTTGTACTGTAGCAGCTCAATCCTATCAATTCATCCGCTTGTTTACATAAAAGTTACAAAAAAATACAGGCAATAAAAAAGCGCTCAAATGAGCGCTTTTTTAATCGACAGCTAAATTACTTTTTCTTTGCCTTTGGGTTTGGCAAATCAGTAATAGAACCTTCGTACATTTCAGCCGCTAAGCCCACTGATTCGTGCAGTGTTGGGTGAGCGTGAATGGTTAATGCTAAATCTTCAGCATCACAACCCATTTCAATCGCTAAACCGATCTCGCCTAACAGCTCGCCGCCGTTAACACCAACAATCGCACCACCGATTACGCGATGAGTGTCTTTGTCGAAAATCAGTTTAGTCATGCCTTCACTCGCATCAGATGCGATAGCGCGGCCGCTTGCTGCCCATGGGAAAGTTGCTGTTTCGTAAGCAATACCTTGCTCTTTCGCTTCTTTCTCAGTTAAACCAACCCAAGCGACTTCTGGGTCAGTGTAAGCAATTGATGGGATCACTTTTGGATCGAAGTAGTGCTTCATGCCAGCGATAACTTCAGCCGCTACGTGGCCTTCGTGCACGCCTTTGTGAGCCAACATAGGTTGACCAACGATGTCACCAATTGCATAGATGTGCGGTACGTTAGTACGCAGTTGCTTATCAACCTTGATAAAGCCACGCTCATCAACGTTAACACCTGCTTTTTCAGCATCTAACGACTTGCCATTAGGTGCACGGCCAATTGCTACTAAGACTGCATCGTAACGGACAGCTTCAGTTGGTGCGCTCTTACCTTCCATAGAAACATAAATACCGTCTTCACGGGCTTCTACCGCTGTGACTTTAGTTTCAAGGATCAGGTTGAATTTCTTCTTGATTTGCTTAGTGAATACGCGAACAACGTCTTTATCAGCTGCTGGGATCACTTGGTCGAACATTTCAACCACGTCGATTTCACTGCCTAAAGAAGCGTACACAGTTCCCATTTCTAGGCCGATAATACCGCCGCCCATCACTAACAACTTGCCTGGAACTTCTTTCAGTTCTAATGCGTCAGTCGAATCCCAAATACGTGGATCTTCATGCGGAATGAATGGCAGTTTGATTGGGCGAGAACCCGCAGCAATGATAGCTTGCTCGAATTGAACCACTTTGACAGTGCCATCTTCAGCAGTCACTTCTAGCGTGTTAGGGCCAGTGAATTTACCAAAACCGTTAACCACGTTAACTTTACGCATTTTGGACATGCCGCCCAATCCGCCAGTTAATTGGCCAATGACTTTTTCTTTAAAGCCACGTAACTTATCTAAATCGATAGTTGGCTCGCCGAAAACCACACCGTGAGCAGCAACGGCTTTGGCTTCTTCGATAACTTTAGCAACATGTAATAGGGCTTTAGATGGGATACAACCCACATTAAGACACACGCCGCCTAAAGTGCTAAAACGTTCAACGATAATGGTTTCTAGACCTAAGTCCGCTGCACGGAAAGCCGCAGAATAACCTGCAGGACCTGCACCTAATACCACTACCTGAGTTTTGATTTCGTTACTCATGTTTTCCTCTAATTCTCATTCAATCCGTTGGAGGAGCTATCCTGCCAACCGAAAATGCGCCAGCGCGTAAGGTGGGCGCATTTTAACCTGTGTTTGATACTGATCACAATAAACAAAAGGCCACTCAAGATGAGCAGCCTTATATGCTTACAGAACCAAAGTACGAATATCGGACAGAATTCCTGACAGCGTCACACTAAAGCGTGCAGCCATAGCACCATCGATCACACGGTGATCGTATGACAGCGACAAGGGCAACATCAATTTAGGTTCGAACTCTTTACCATTCCACTTAGGCTTAATTTCAGATTTAGACACACCTAAAATCGCCACGTCTGGGTAGTTAACGATAGGCGTAAACGCTGTACCGCCAATGCCACCTAAACTTGAAATAGTAAAACAGCTACCTTGCATGTCAGCAGATTTCAGCTTGCCATCACGGGCACGGATAGAGATGTCAGCCAGTTCACGAGATAACTCGATAATGCCTTTCTTATCCACGTCACGCACGACTGGCACAACCAAACCGTTTGGCGTATCAACCGCCACACCAATGTGGAAATACTTCTTCTGGATCAGTGATTCGCCATCGCTACTTAAGCTTGAGTTGAACACTGGGAACTGTTGCAACGTTTTAGCCACAGCTTTTAGCATAAACACTAAAGGCGTGATCTTGTAATCGGCTTTCTTCTTCGCCGCTACATCGTTTTGCTGCTTACGGAACTCTTCCATTTCAGTGATATCAGCTTCATCGAACTGAGTCACGTGCGGAATAGTTACCCAGTTGCGGTGTAAGTTAGGGCCAGAAATCTTCTGGATACGGCTTAATGGAATTTCTTCCACTTCACCAAACTTACTGAAATCAACTTTAGGTGCTGCAATCACTTGCAGACCGCCGCCGTTACCTGAACCCACAGAGGTTGCCGCAGTCGCTTTCGGACGAGACAGTTCGTATTTCACATACGCCTGAACGTCTTCTTTCATAATGCGACCTTTACGGCCAGAACCTGTCACTTGGGTCAAGTCGACACCAAATTCACGGGCTAAACGACGTACCGCAGGAGACGCATGTACCGCACCGGTAGACACAGGTGTACCTGCGCTTGGATGGTGTGGCACTGGAGGACGGCTTGCAGGTGTTGGGGCAGCAACGGGCGCCGCGCTCACTGGAGCAGGAGCTGCCGCTTGAGCAACCGCTGCTGGAGCTGCACCCACTGTGACAGTTTCAATCGTTGCAATAACGCTACCTTGAGAAACCTTGTCACCCACTTTAACAGTCAAAGACAGCAGTTTACCGGCGAATGGCGCAGGCACTTCCATGGTGGCTTTGTCAGTTTCAAGGGTAATCAAACCTTGGTCAGCAGTGATTTCATCACCGACAGACACGAGCACTTCGATCACATCGACATTGCTGGCATCGCCAATATCCGGCACTTGAATTTCTTTTACCGCAACCACACTTGCCGCTGGTGCAGCAGGTGCTGCGGCCACTGGCGCTACCATAGCGGCAGGAGCCGCTTGGGCAGCAACAGTTGGCGCGGCTGCAGGTGCAGCGCCGCCCACTTCAAGCATGATGACTAAAGAGCCTTGCGACACTTTATCGCCAACTGCGACTTTAACGTCTTTAACCACACCCGCGAAAGGTGATGGCACGTCCATGGTCGCTTTGTCTGTTTCTAGGGTAATTAAACCGCTATCCACTTCAATCTTGTCACCGACAGCAACCAGAACTTCGATAACCGACACATCAGTGTCGCCACCGATATCAGGTACAGTCACTTCAACCACTTTGGTTGCGCCCGTCGCAGCAGCAGCCACTGGGGCTGGAGCCGCTTGAACTGGTGCAGATGCTGGTGCCGCCTGAGCGGGTGCTGCAACTGGAGCCGGAGCGGCAGCTGCCGCGCCCGCCGCTTGCATCATAGCAATCAAAGTACCTTCAGATACTTTATCGCCCACAGCCACTTTCAATTCGGCTAAAACACCGGCGAAAGGCGCTGGAATATCCATAGTCGCCTTGTCGCTTTCGACGGTAAGAATCGATTCTTCTGCCGCTAGGGTATCACCCACAGCCACACAAATTTCGATCACTTGCACTTCATCGCCGCCGATATCAGGAACAAAAACTTCTTTTAATTCAGCCATTTTTATTGCCTCTTACGCGTACTGTGGATTGATCTTGTCAGCGTCGATACCATATTCTTTAATGGCTTTTGCTAACACATCGACAGGCAGCTCTTTGCGATCAACCAGTGATTTCAGTGCCGCAATAACGATGAACTTAGCATCCACTTCGAAGTGGTGACGCAGATTCTCGCGGCTATCTGAACGACCGAAACCGTCAGTACCTAACACTTTGTAATCGGTAGGAATGTAAGCACGTAACTGTTCGCCGTAAATCTTCATATAGTCAGTCGCTACGATTGCAGGTGCATCACTTGAAATCACTTGGCTGATATAGGCTTGTTTTGGCGTTTCGGTTGGGTGCAGCATGTTCCAACGTTCAGCGGCTTGACCATCGCGAGTCAATTCGTTGAAGCTAGTTACGCTAAATACGTCGGCAGTAATACCGAAGTCTTTCGCCAGTGCTTGCGCCGCTTTACGGGTTTGTTCAAGGATAGTGCCACAGCTCATTAACTGAACTTTGCCTTTACCTGAGCCCGCAACCGTTTCTAACTTATAGATACCTTTCACTATGCCCACTTCCGCGCCTTCTGGCATGGCTGGTTGCTCATAGTTTTCGTTCATTGTGGTCAAGTAGTAGAAGATATCTTCTTGATTCTCGCCGTACATACGACGGATACCATCTTGTACCACAACGGCAATTTCGTAACCGTAGGTTGGATCGTAAGAAATACAGTTAGGGATAGTGTTCGCCAATACGTGGCTGTGACCATCTTGATGCTGTAAACCTTCGCCGTTGAGCGTTGTACGACCTGAAGTACCACCGACTAAGAAACCACGAGCACGCATGTCACCCGCTGCCCAAGCCATGTCGCCAATACGTTGGAAACCGAACATTGAGTAGTAGATGTAGAACGGGATCATAGGTGTATCGTTGACAGAGTAGCTTGTCGCTGCCGATACCCATGAAGACATAGCACCGAGTTCGTTAATCCCTTCTTGCAATACTTGACCGGTTTTATCTTCACGATAATAAGCCACTTGGTCAGAGTCTTGCGGTACGTATTTTTGGCCTTCGTGAGCATAAATACCCACTTGACGGAACAGACCTTCCATACCGAAAGTACGGGCTTCGTCAGGAATAATTGGCACAATGTTTTTGCCAATTTTCTTGTCTTTCAGCAATGCTGTCAGCACGCGAACGAATGCCATAGTCGATGAAATTTCACGGCCGTTTGAGCCCTGTAAAATCGAATCGAAAATCTTCAGTGACGGCACTTCCATCTCTTCAGTGAACTTTTGACGACGTTGTGGCACGCTACCATGCAGCGCTTCACGACGGCTCATCATGTACTTCACTTCTTCAGAATCTGGACCTGGGTGATAGAAAGGCAGATCTTCTAACTGGTCATCAGGGATCGGGATATTGAAACGATCGCGGAAGTAACGGATAGACTCAACGCCCATCTTCTTCACGTTGTGAGCGATGTTTTTACCTTCACCCGCATCACCTAAGCCGTAACCTTTAACGGTTTTCGCTAGGATAACTGTTGGACGGCCTTTGGTTTTTTGTGCATGTTCCAGTGCAGCGTAAACTTTAACTGGATCATGACCGCCACGGTTTAAGCGCCAAATGTCATCATCTGACATGTTAGCAACCATTTCGGCTGTTTCAGGATACTTACCAAAGAAGTGTTCGCGCGTATAAGCGCCACCTTTGGCTTTACAGTTTTGGTATTCACCGTCAACGGTTTCTTCCATTAACTGCAGTAGTTTACCGCTGGTGTCACGGGCCAATAATGGATCCCAGTAACGACCCCAAATCACTTTCACCACTTCCCAGCCTGCGCCGCGGAATTCGCCTTCAAGTTCTTGAATGATCTTACCGTTACCACGTACAGGGCCATCAAGACGCTGTAAGTTACAGTTAACGATGAAGACTAAATTATCTAATTCTTCACGGGCCGCTAAACCGATAGCACCTAAGGCTTCTGGCTCATCACACTCACCGTCACCTAAGAAACAGTAAACAGTTTGTGCTGAACAATCCTTCAGACCACGGTCAGTCAGATATTTTAAGAAACGCGCCTGATAGATGGCTTGGATTGGACCTAAGCCCATAGAAACCGTTGGGAATTGCCAGTAATCTGGCATCAGTTTTGGATGTGGGTATGAAGACAGACCCTTGCCATCCACTTCTTGACGGAAGTTAGCCAGTTGGTCTTCGCTTAAACGACCTTCTAGGAATGAACGCGCATAAATACCAGGGGCGATATGGCCTTGGAAATACACGAGATCGCCACCGTCTTTTTCATTCGGTGCACGGAAGAAGTGGTTAAAACATACGTCATAGATAGTCGCGCTTGAAGCGAAACTTGAGATATGGCCGCCCAACTCTAAATCTTTCTTAGAACCACGCAGAACCATAGCTAAGGCGTTCCAACGGATGATAGCGCGAATGCGACGTTCCATCTCTTGGTTGCCAGGCATGTGCGGCTCTTGACCCGCAGGAATAGTGTTCAAGTAAGCCGTTGTGGCATTGTAAGGCAAGTGAGTGCCATTACGACGCGCTTTATCGATCAGCTTCTCTAGTAAAAAATGCGCGCGCTCTGGGCCTTCCTGTTCCAACACGGCTTGCAGGGCATCAACCCATTCCTGAGTCTCTAATGGATCTACGTCTTGTAGCATATCTTCAGACATGACACTGTCCTTCTCTATATACATGATAATGAATGGTGTTTGCGGCATATTCCGATTTAGCAGGCAGCTAAACTACAGAACTTAAGCGCCACTCTTTAAACGGCGCAAGCTTCGCTGCAACCGGCTATCTTCTTCCCGCACAGATAACATCACCTCTTCGATGTAACTTAAGTGTTCATTCGAGGCTTCTCTGGCGGCTTCGGGATCACGACGAACGATGGCAGCGAGCAAGGCCCGTCTGTGATCGTTAGCCATAGTAGAAGCTTCTTCGCGGCGGCTTAAAAGCTCCAAGTTTTGCGCCACATTTTGATGCAGCACAGGGGTTAAACTGAGAACGAGGTGTAACATAGCCACGTTATGTGACGCTTCGGCAACGGCACGATAAAAACGCACAATGGCGGCGGCTTGTTTTTCAATATCGGTGGCGGCTTCCACCTCGAGGATCATACGTTTGATATTTTGCATATCGGCGTCAGTACCACGCAGCGCCGCAAAATAAGCCATCATGCCTTCTGTAGCATGACGAAACTCCAGCAAGTCGTATTGACTCTCTGGATCAGAATTCATAAGTTCAACGATAGGATCGGCAAGGCTCTGCCAGAGTTGCTCTTTGACATAAGTACCACCGCCTTGGCGGCGCATTAACAGTCCTTTTGCCTCAAGCTTTTGGATAGCTTCACGCAAAGAAGGTCGAGACACTTCAAACTGGATCGCCAGTTCGCGTTCAGGCGGTAACTTCTGACCGGGCTGCAAACTGCCCTCTAAGATCATCTGCTCTAATTGAGCCATGATCACATCAGAAATTTTTGGCTGATTAATTTTACTATAGGCCATCAGGCGCTCAGCTCCGTTGTAAATTGGTCTTACCAATTTTTTTGAGTGAGCGCACTTTATCAAATCAGCGTTTTGATGTCCAGATTGAAGATCACTCCTTAAAAGCGATCTCGATCGAAAGCACTCACGAAGAGAGAGCATAGCGGAAAAAAATGTCTATGGGGTCAGACCATTTGACAGTGCTGAGCTATCTCAGCTCAGACTGCCAAATTCAGCTATCGCTGTGACGCTGATATTGCTTAACTCACCAATCCAAAAATGGTCAGCAGTGATAGTACCGCGACGATAAGTGTAAAGTTGCGTTTACTCAGTACTAATAATGCCAAGGTTGACTGTACACATATAGGTGCACTTGCGACCTCAGGTAAAGGTTGCGCTGCCAATGCCGTCTCAGCAACCACAGTGCGAGCACTGGCATTTAGAGTCAAACCATGATGGCGCCACGCAGCTAACCCTTCGCTAAATTGGCCACTTAACGCATATCCAAAGGCAAAGATGCGGCTAGGCAACCAATCCAATACACTAATCACTTCATTGACTAAGGGTAGCTCTAGAGATTTACGGGCATTTTCTTCAGCATAGAAACGCACAGTGCAATACAACACGGCGCCGACTGGCCCCAGAAAAATGAAGAACAAGGCAACGGCGCCGTAATAACGATAGTTAATCCAAGCGACACTTTGACCCACTTTGGCGCCAAGGTCTTTCTCGGAAACCGCATCCAAACACTCGCTACAATCGAGCTCAGCGGCATAATGGTAACAAGCTTGGACGTCAGAACGACAAGCCGCTTGCATATATTTCTTGAAAATATCACGCTGTTTCTGATGGTTAAAACAAACCACCGCTACGACAATCCATAGCGCTAAACTTAATAAGCCCCAAAACATCCCCGCCACTAACCAAGACAACACATACACCAACAGGGCTGGCAGCACTAACGCCAGCGCCATCATAACGCTCGTCAGTGAGGCTTTATCACCAAAAAACGTCGTTTGGTAGGACTGCAGTAAACGATCAAATTGCCATGATGAAGGAAGAAATTTAAGTCGCTCCACTAAAATGGCGACCAAGAGTGAAAATAATGCCATGGGCTGTACCTCTATAATTTGTCCATAAATAGTCTAGGTTTGTGTGAAATACGTCTAAAATCCAAAAACCTAAGAGCGCAACGCCTAAGTATATTCCTTTAGCTTCCCTAAATATCTTTCCCAATCAAAACTTTGTCCAGGGTCTGTTTTGCGCATTGGCGCAATATCACAATGACCCACAATTCGTTCGGTACTCAGCGATGGATACTCAGCCAACAGTGCTTGCGTCAACGCTGTCAGTGACTGATATTGCTCAGGTGTGTAAGGCTCAGTATCTGTGCCTTCCAGTTCAATACCAATGGAAAAATCATTACAATTCTCTCTCTCTCCATAACGAGAAAGCCCTGCATGCCAAGCCCTGTCGTTACAACTCACGTACTGCACCCGCTCGCCATTGCGGCGGATCAAAAAGTGCGCCGAGACTTCCAAGCCCTGCAGCTGTGCAAAACTGGCATCCGCATTAGTATCTAAGCACCCTTGAAATAATTGATCAATATAAGGCAATCCAAAGCAACCTGCTGGCAGGCTAATATTGTGGATCACCAACAAACTCACTTCACCCAAGGGACGTTGATTAAAATGTGGTGACTCACAACGCCTTGCACCCTCACACCAACCCGTATCAAACCGCATTATGAGCTTATCCTCTATGCCACATAAACTGAGTTACTCTAACAGTATTCAGCCAAGCAAAGAAGAAACCCAGCACACGGAACTGACTGACCTCATCATCTTTTAATATTGAGATCATGGAGCAAGCCATTCACTCCCAACTTAAATAAGCCAGAGGTTAAGTCCTGCCGCACAATCTTCCAAGCTGTTCCGTGAGACCTAAGGCCGTGGTAATCTTAACCTAAGATGCAAGTAGGTCGTCAGTAATTAAAGAATGCAAGGACCCCGCTCATGTTAGAAAACGATATTCGCCAGTCAGTAAAATCCGCACTCAGTGAAGACTTAGGCGGCACCGAAATCAACGATCAAACCAAGGCCATCGCTTATGGTGATATCACAGCAATGTTGATCCCTGCTGATAAGTACGCTGAAGCCACCCTTATTACCCGTGAAGAAGGCGTTTTTTGTGGAAAAGCATGGGCCGAACAAGTTTTTAATCAACTCGGTGGGGAAGTCGCACTGCATTGGCATGTGGATGATGGCGATCTGGTGTTACCTAACCAACTACTCTGTGAACTCTCAGGCCCAGCACGCACGATTCTCACCGGCGAACGCACGGCAATGAACTTTATCCAAACCCTGTCTGGCGTTGCGACCTTAACTAAGCATTATGTAGATAAACTGGTGGGCACTCACACTCGCCTATTAGATACTCGCAAAACCATTCCAGGCCTGCGCACTGCCCAGAAATATGCTGTCACCTGCGGCGGCGGCAAAAACCATCGCATTGGCTTATATGATGCTTTCTTGATTAAAGAAAACCACATTATGGCCTGTGGTGGCATTCGCCAAGCCGTAGATACCGCCCGCAGCTTGTACCCGAACAAACCCGTTGAAGTCGAAGTGGAATCACTCGAAGAGCTCGCCTTAGCACTCGACTCTGGCACAGATATCATAATGTTAGATAACTTCGACATCACTAAAATGGTCGAAGCGGTTGAAATGAACAATCAATATAAAGCAAAAGACGCAGGCGCTAAGCTTGAAGTCTCCGGCAATGTCACCTTAGACACTTTAGCCGAATTTGCCAAAACCGGTGTCGACTATATCTCAGTTGGTGCGCTCACTAAGCATGTTCGCGCCCTAGACTTGTCGCTTAGATTGAAAGCTTAAAACCGACTTAAAGTAAACCGTAACATTTGTTACATCACAAAACGCTTTGCATGTACCAGACTCAAAAAGCAAAGCGTTTTGCCCTTATGATACGAATATCAGCAATGGCTAAACACCTTCAAAAATCAATCGAAAATCCGCCATCACCTTGACTCTAACGCGAATACCAGTCAATCAAACTGACATTGTCAAAATTTTGTTATAACACAATGTGTTTAATCTCCTATTTATTAGACAAATGAATCATTTTATTAGTACTTTATGAGTAAAAGTTGTTTCATTTTATGCAACTTTGTACTAACTTTTACAAAGGCGAGATGGCCGTTTGGTCAACCTCACCTAAGGTCAGCACTGGAATGTCTGTCAAAATACTCTAATTTGCGTTTTAAAGAGCACATCTTGAGGGACATTAGCCTAAGGTGCGGTTACCGAAAGGATTTATTCAAACAGACATTAGCTCAGTAAAGTGGCTTTGGATAAATCAGCATGAGTCATTACACATGGGTCATTCAAGATCATCGGTGTACTGTTAATGTTACATAGGTCATATAAATGATTTTATTGACATAAATGAGTAAAAAAGTTTGATGAAATAAAACAATTTATAGAGTAAAAAAGCGGTTAGGTTAAACACTCTATTCAACCACAGTAAGTCACTAAATAGTTAGCTGGAGAGAAAAATGAAGGCCATGAATTTAAACACAGCATTAAATAAAAAAGCTCAGGGTTTTACTCTGATCGAACTAATGATCGTAGTAGCCATTATCGGTATTTTGGCTGCGGTAGCATTACCTGCCTATCGTGATTATATTGTTACCGCTGATGGCGGGGCCGCAATGAAAACTGTTAGCGGTTTATCTTCAACTGCAGCAGCTTGTGTGAGTTCAGGTATTGGTTGCGATACTGTAAATGCTAATATTACAGCTGCTGGTGCTGACGGTACAATGACTGCTGAAACTGATAGTGAATATTCATTCAGCTCATCTCGATGTAAAATAACCGCTCAAGTTGCAACTACTGGCGCAGTGACTTATGCCGTTGAAGCTGTTGGTGATAATGATGTAAAACTTTGCGAACAAGGAGCAGGTGTAAAAGCTAGTACCTAATCTTATTATTTTATTGCCAAAGCCCCTTCCTGGGGCTTTTTATTTTTATCCATTTATTATCCCAGTCAACCATAATCTTGGATAAAGTTGCTGATTAAGCGCGGCATCACCCAGGCTAGTGATTAACAGTGCACCACAGATTATCACTATTGCCACTAAAGCAACTTTTAATGGCAGTGCTATTGCTCGCGGTTGATATTGGCGGCAATTAAGCGCCAATAACGCCATCAATAATGCTTGGGATAATGGCATCACAATTACCCCATCGAACATGGCATAAACCCATACTGCGCAAAGAGCAAATACCAACACAATATCGGTTGTGTCTATGCCAGAGTCTGTATCGAAACTTTTGCCGAGGCTTTTGTTAATGCAGCTTTGTGGTTTTGCAGCCAAATGCTCACTCGACTTTGCCCCTAATAATTTAAACCTCTTTAATATTGCCCGTAATTTTATTAGCGACCAACTCGCCAGCAAGATAAACACAACTACACCAAACTCATATAAAAACTGTAGCAGGGCATTATGAGGGTGAGCACTAGGCAAAGGCCTTGCCTCTGCCCATGCAAAACTCATTGGCCCGTAACCTAACCAAACATGTTCGGGGATCGTTTGTAAAATATAAATCCACATGTCAATGCGACCTGAGCTATTGGTCCTTAGCTGCCAAATTTGGCTATCAAAAAGAAACAGTGGAATAATAATGATCAACACTAACCACAAAAGCGTGCCTAAAGTCACAGCCTTCATAATTGGGCGAATAAACGCTTTACGCAGGTCAGCAGATAAAAAGCTATACACAACAAACGCTGCCACCACCATTGCGAGTAATGCCCCGCGAGCCTCTGATTGCAGCAAGATTAACCACAACACACTAAAAGCAAGCATGGCTGCCCGTTTATATTTTTTAAGTTGTTCAATATAAAAAGATAAGCACAATAGTGGCAGCAGCATAACTTGCAACTGATTGAAAAATCTTACATTCATAAAGCCAGCAACTAAAGAATGCACATCGGGTCGATTAGCATCGAGGGCATGAAAAAGCAGTAGCAAAAAAAACTTAACTGAAATACAAACCGAAAAAAATAATGCAAACCAAAAAAAATATTGCAGTACAACAGTTTTGCCTATATCCGCAATCAGTACACCGACGATGTAAAACAAGCAGAGCAACAATAAAAAGTTGGCTAACTCAAGCAATGACCAAAATGGGTGTTTACTATTTAATGCAGAAATAAAACCCAAAATAAATATTACACTGACAACCCAACATGTGTAAGGAGAAAGTATAGCTATCGGTACAGATTTTCTGTATGAAAGCAACACCATAGCGACCATCACAAATACGATAACTAAAATCCGTTTCAGATCATAAGAGTTACCCAGTCCAGCGAAACCACTGAGATAGCCAGAAAGAAGAGAACCCATAAAAAAAATGGCAAAAAATAAAAAAAGAATTATTCGAGAAAAAGCATGAGAGAGTATCAACTTGAACATCCTTATTGACGACTTAGATCATAGCAATGATTATTAAATATCATATTGTTGATTTTAAAAGGAAACTATATTTTCAAAAAGGACTTTATTCATATAAAACAATAAAAGTCGATTTTAAAATGCCCCCAATCAGAACACTAATAAAGATCCGATAGTAGAAATTAACGGTATCTGCTCGCGACAGCATATACATTAAACCGCATCTCTATGATGAACATCATTTTTCTGCGATTATGGAGCCTTTATTATAAATGACAAATGCTTTTTTTGGCGCTATTATGAGCTACTTTATCAAGATAGGAGTATGTTATGCCATCTACAGGCCTTCACTTAGGGCTGTCGACCCTTTTTATCCGCAAAGGTCTGCTAAATGAAGAGCAGATGGCTAACGCTATCACTAAATCTCGACAAAACAAACACGCCCTTGTAAGCACCTTAGTTCAAAGTAAGCTAATCTCTGCCCGTGCAATAGCCGAGCTTTGCTATGAGGAATATGGCACTCCACTTCTCGATCTCACTGAATTTGATCTTGCTTCCATCCCTGAAGAATTTCTTAATAAAAAACTCATTGAAAAACACCGCTGCTTACCCTTGTTCAAGCGTGGGAATCGCCTCTATATAGGCACATCCGACCCAACCAATATTGCCGCCCTTGAAGATTTCCAATTTAGTGCAGGCCTGCATGCCGAAGCGATTCTGGTTGAAGAAGATAAACTTGCTAAAGCGTTGGAGAAAATTCTCGAAGAAGATATTAGTGGTCTCGATTTAGGCGGCATGGACGAAGCAGCGCTGGCAGCGATAGAAATTACTGATACAGACAGACGTAGCGAAGAGTCTACTGGTGAGAGTAGTGACGATGCGCCTATTGTCATTTATATCAATAAAATTTTGACCGATGCGATTCGTAAGGGTGCGTCGGATCTACACTTTGAACCCTATGAGAAACGCTATCGCATACGGTTTCGTATAGACGGTATTCTGCACGAAGTCTCTGAACCACCTATTAGCCTCGCTGGTCGTTTATCGGCGCGCCTAAAGGTAATGTCGAAACTCGATATCGCCGAACGGCGCGTGCCACAAGATGGTCGAATTAAGATGAAGCTTTCCCGCACTAAATCTATCGACTTTCGGGTTAGCACTCTGCCGACCCTGTGGGGTGAAAAGATTGTAATGCGGATTTTGGACTCGTCCTCAGCACAACTAGGCATCGAAAAACTCGGCTACGAGCCCGACCAAGAAAAACTCTACCTTGAGATGCTGGCAAAACCCCAAGGGATGATTTTAGTGACGGGTCCAACCGGTTCAGGTAAGACCGTCTCCCTTTACACTGGGTTAAATATTCTCAATACCGAAGAGCGTAATATTTCCACCGCTGAAGATCCGGTTGAGATTAACCTTGAGGGCGTGAATCAGGTTCATATTAATTTAAAAGCAGGGTTAACCTTCGCGTCCGCTTTACGTTCATTTCTACGCCAAGACCCCGATGTGGTGATGGTCGGGGAAATCCGCGATCTTGAAACTGCTGAGATTGCCATTAAAGCGGCGCAAACGGGTCACTTAGTCTTATCAACCTTGCATACTAACTCGGCAGCCGAAACCTTAACCCGTTTAATCAATATGGGTGTTCCAGGCTACAACATAGCTAGCTCTGTGAATCTGATTATTGCCCAGCGCTTAGCGCGTCGTCTATGCCCCGAATGTAAACAAGCGGAAGTGATCCCCGAGCATGAATTACTTCGTCTAGGTTTTGCCCAAGCACAAATTACTCAAGGCTTTACCACCTTTAAACCTATTGGCTGCGAGCACTGCTCTGCGGGCTACAAGGGACGGGTTGGCATTTATGAAGTAATGAAAATGTCCGATGAAATTGCCCGCACTATCATGGAGGGTGGTAACTCATTGCAAATAGCCTCCCAAGCTAAAGCGCAAGGAATGCGAGATTTACGACAATCCGGGTTATTGAAAGTGATTCACGGTGTCACTAGCATTGCAGAAGTTAATCGTGTAACCAGCTTTGGCTAAATCCAATCTTTATATCTAAAGTAACGTCTAAAATTCAGGTAATAGCGCATCATTACTCGCATATTTGATTCTAAGAGTCCAAACTATTTCACAAGCACAACGCTCAGTTAACTAGAAATCAAGAACGATTTATTTACAGGAATAATTTATGGCTACGGCAACGACAACAAGAAAGCCTCGCACCAAGAAAGCCGAGCAAAAGAGCCAACCCAAAATCTATACCTTCGAATGGAAAGGTGTTAATCGCGACGGCAAGAAAACAGCAGGTGAGCTTAGAGGCGCAACCGCCGCCGAAATCCGTAGCCAGTTAAAATCCCAAGGCGTTACCCCAAAGAGCGTTCGTAAACAGTCATCTGCGCTATTTAAACTAGGTGATCCGAAAATCACCCCTATGGATGTTGCTGTAATGACTCGCCAAATTGCGACTATGCTAGCGGCGGGCGTACCTTTAGTCACCACAATTGAACTACTCGGCCGTGGGCACGAAAAAGCTAAGATGCGGGAACTTTTAGGAAATATCCTCAGTGAAATTCAATCGGGTATTCCTTTATCAGATGCTATGCGCCCCCATAGGCGCTACTTCGATGAACTATATGTCGACCTAGTCGCTGCAGGTGAACATTCAGGTTCACTAGATTTGGTCTTCGATCGCGTTGCTACCTACAGAGAAAAAACGGAAGCACTCAAATCCAAAATTAAAAAGGCCATGTTCTACCCTGCAGCAGTTGTAATGGTAGCCATTTCAGTTACAGCGTTGTTACTTCTTTTTGTCGTGCCGCAATTTGAAGAGATCTTCAAAGGATTTGGCGCTGAACTGCCCGCCTTTACCCAACTGGTACTGCATATTTCACGCGGCTTACAATCCTCTTGGTACATCTTTTTAGCCGCCATTGTCGGCGGAGTATTTTTGTTTGTACGGGCGCACCGAAACTCACAAATGGTGAGAGATAGAGTCGATGAAGCTGTGCTTAAAATCCCAGCCATTGGGCCTATTTTACACAAAGGTGCCATGGCTCGATTCGCTCGTACTTTAGCAACCACTTTCGCTGCGGGCGTTCCGTTGATTGATGGTTTAGAATCCGCCGCTGGCGCATCGGGTAATGCGGTCTATCGAAAAGCGATTTTAAAAATTCGTCAAGAAGTCATGGCGGGGATGCAGATGAATGTGGCTATGCAGACCACTGGACTTTTCCCCGACATGTTAGTGCAAATGGTGATGATAGGCGAAGAATCAGGTTCACTAGATAACATGCTCAATAAAGTCTCTACTATCTACGAAATGCAAGTAGACGATGCCGTAGATGGCTTATCAAGTCTGATAGAACCGATTATGATGGTGGTCATCGGTACTGTCGTCGGCGGTTTAATTGTTGCTATGTACTTACCTATCTTCCAGATGGGTAAAGTTGTTAGCGGCTAGTATTATATCTAACCCTCAAATATAAATAAGAACATTAAATGTCAGAATTCATCTCCATTTTGGGCCAGCACCCTTATCTTTTTATGGCTCTAAGCTTTATTTTTGCCGCTACCATTGGTAGTTTTTTAAATGTGGTGATCCACAGATTTCCTGTGATGATGAAACGGGAGTGGCAGCAAGAATGTAATCAGTATTTGCAGGAATACCACGAAGACATAGTCAAAAAAATCGGTATAGAACAACTCAATAAACCTATAGATGCATTCCCTGAAAAGTATAATCTTGTTGTGCCGGGCTCAGCCTGCCCTAAATGTAAAACGGCGATTAAACCTTGGCATAATTTACCCGTATTAGGCTGGTTAATGCTCAAGGGAAAATGCGCCGCCTGTCACGCCCCTATTTCAGCCCGCTACCCTATTATTGAATTCATCACAGGGCTACTTATCGCGACTTTAGCTTGGCATTTTGGTCCAAGCTGGCAGTTTGTTTTTGCGAGCATACTCACCTTTGTGCTTGTAGCACTGACGGGTATCGATCTTGATGAGATGTTACTCCCAGATCAAATGACGTTGCCGTTACTTTGGCTAGGCTTGATAATCAACCTAAATCATACCTTTGCGAGTCCAACCGACGCCATTATGGGTGCGGCAGCAGGCTATTTAAGCTTGTGGTCTATTTTTTGGCTATTTAAGATCCTTACAGGCAAGGAAGGCATGGGCTATGGCGACTTTAAATTACTCGCCGTGTTCGGTGCTTGGCTTGGCTGGCAAATGCTGCCGCTGGTGATTTTACTTTCGTCCCTCGTTGGCGCAGTCGTTGGCATCACTATGATTGTCAGTAAACGCCTGAAACAAGGGAATCCAATCCCATTTGGCCCTTATATTGCCGCCGCAGGCTGGATAGCCTTGCTATTTGGGCAACAGATTGTCGATTGGTACCTCTCAACACTGTAAGATCTAGCAAATTAAGCACAAAGCTATCCGGAGTATGTGATGTCAAAGTTTGTTGTTGGTCTTACTGGCGGTATCGGCAGCGGTAAGACGACTGTTGCCAATTTGTTCTCCGCCGAAGGAATAACCTTAGTCGACGCCGATATCGTTGCCCGCGAGGTCGTCGCTCCGGGTTCAAAAGGACTGGAAGCGATCGTAACTCATTTTGGTGCTGAGATATTAACACCAGAGGGTGAACTCGATCGCGCCAAGTTGCGGCAGCGGATATTTAGCCATCCTGAAGAGCGCGAATGGCTAAACCAACTATTACACCCCATGATCCGCCAAGAAATGCTAGCGCAGGTAGAAAAAGCGACCTCTGCCTATGTAATTATGGTCGTGCCCTTGCTATTTGAGAACGGGTTAGATAGGTTAGTCAATCGGACTTTAGTGGTGGATATTTCACCTGAGTTGCAAATAAATCGCACCGTAAAACGTGACAATGTTGATGCATCTCAAGTTAATAACATCATTAGTAGCCAATGTAGTCGCAGCGAAAAACTCGCCAGAGCCGACGACATTATTGATAATCAAGGAGAGATATCAACCTTAAAACGAGAGGTGCTAGCATTGCACCAGCGATATTTACAACTTTCTGGTACCGATAAAGCCCATGACTGAATTAGTTTACGAACAGCCCCTAAACGAGAAAATTCGCAGCTACTTGCGGCTCGAATACCTCGATATACAGCTGCAAAGTAACCTAAATCATGACCACCAACATAGATGTTTTTATCCGCTGTTTTCCCTCTGTGAATTGTCCGAACGCTGTGATTATCGTAATGAAGTATTAAAAGACATTGAACGGCACTTGCTGCAACTCAGCAAATGGCAAGAATTAGATCACGTCGACCACCAGCAAATCGATCTTTATATCAACGCCCTCACCCAAGCCCGCGAACCGTTGCAAAAGCCAGAACGCTTCGGCAGCCAACTAAAACAAGACAGATTTATTTCTGCGCTACGACAACGCTTTGGCATGCCGGGCGCCTGCTGTAACTTCGATCTGCCGCAACTGCATTATTGGCTAGCTAAACCTTGGGAAGAAAAACAACAAGACTACCGCTCTTGGATATCGCATTTCGAACCTTTACTCACCCCCATCACCCTATTGCTCCAACTCACCCGCAGTACAGCCCATTACGACAATGCCGTTGCCCATGCTGGTTTTTATCAGGGTGACAGCGCTCAAGCACTTGCTTTGGTGCGAGTTAAAGTCGATGCCTCCCACGGGTGTTATCCTACGATTAGCGGCCATAAAAACCGTTTTGCAATCCATTTTGTGCAGTTTGAACAACAACGCCACTCCGACCGTTCGATTGATTTCTTACTGGCTACCTGTGCATGAAGCCTTTACACTAATGGCCTGAAAGACATTAGTATTGGCGGCAGCTGTATCGCCGTTAACCAAGAGAACAATTATGCCATTGACCGTTAACTGCCCTATCTGCAAAGCCCCTGTCGAGTGGGTGCCACAATCTGCATTTAAACCTTTTTGCAGCGAGCGCTGTAAGCTCATCGACCTCGGCGATTGGGCGTCAGAAAAGCATGTCATCCCAGTGAAGGCCGAATTTGATCCCGAAGCATTTGATGAATTTGATCTCGATGAAGGCGACTTTTTTAAAGAATAATGCGAAGCGCTAGCTGCACAGCTTACGCCATCACAGCGATTAATTTACCCAACTCTCTACTCAATAGATAAATATTATGACTAAACGCATCCATGTTGCCGTCGGCATTATTACTAACTCGGCCGGTGAAATTCTGTTGGCAAAACGCCCAGACCATTTACATCAAGGTGGAAAGTGGGAATTTCCTGGCGGCAAAGTTGAGGCGGGCGAAACGGTCACTCAAGCGCTGATCCGTGAACTCAAAGAGGAAGTTGCACTCGATGTCACCGATAGTCAGCCATTTATGGCGCTGAGTTTCGATTATCCCGATAAACAAGTGCTACTCGATATCCACTCGGTCACTGAGTTTAACGGCACAGCCCAAGGCCTCGAAGGTCAGCTTATCGCTTGGGTCACTAAAGCCGACTTAGTTAATTACGACTTCCCCGACGCTAATAAGCCTATTCTAGAAAAAATTCTCGCTCAGTAATCGAGCCATTTAGCTTATTATTTCAATGCGCTCTATCCCCGAATCGCGATTCGGGGATGAACTTTTTCAATGCCTTAACTCCGCAAACCATGCAATCCTGTGATCGTTAAGCTTATAGATATTAGCAATGCGTGATCTAGCTTGCAGCAAATCAATGATCCGCTTTAATCGCATCGAGAATAATGTTTGAATCAAGCTTCATTCTTTCTCTTCGATTTTAAGGGCGCATCATGCACAATAACGTTAAGGCATTCATAGCCACTACTGCCTTATTTTTTAGTTGTCAGGTACTAGCCAATGGTGGCTGTGGATTTGAAGAACAACAACAGGGTTTAATTGCGACCTGCAGTGAGGAGAAACAAGAAGTGATTTTAACTGGCATAGTCGAAGCACAACATTTAGTCACAGATCTCAATGAGTTTGCCGAAGGGTATAAAAGCTACCAGGTCGACACTGCGGCAATCACTCCGCTTAAAAGCGTCACCGAACCAACTGAAATTATTGTGATCATTGGTACTTGGTGTCCAGATTGTCACCGTGAAACACCGCGCTTTATCCGTATCATGGAAGAAGTCGCCAATCCCAATATCAAAGTGACCTATATTGGTGTCGACCGGACGAAGAAAGATCCCGAAGGCTTAGCTGCCAAATACGACTTTACCCGTATTCCAACCTTTATTGTGCTACAGCAAGGTAAAGAAGTTGGCCGTATCGTAGAGCGCCCAACCGTTTCCTTAGAAAAAGATCTGGCCGATTTATTGAAATAATCGCCACAGTACACACAATAAAGGCCGCATAGCGGCCTTTGGTTTTTATCATGTTTCAATAAAATATTAGCTGACTTCGTCAATAATTCGCTGCGCTAACATCACTAAAACACCTTCACGTAATGCGCCGCCAGATAAGGCTAAATGCTCTATCCCCAGCAACTCAAACAAAGCCAACAAAATAGCGACACCCGCTGCAAAAGTCGGCGCCCGCTCGCTACAAAGCCCAGCGATCCCCATTAAGCCAATGTCTTCTTGGGCGAGAATTTCAGCCTTCAGCTGAGTGAGCACATCGAGCGTTATCGTCTCAGATAAGCCACGGTGAAGCAGTACTTCAACCACAGATTGCACCGCGCCAGAGGCACCAACAACACAATGCCAACCTAAATCGCGCAGGGTTTGTCTATGCTCAGCTAATGCGGTTAGCACTTGCTGCTTGGCATCATCGAAATCTAACTGTTGCAGCGGCAAGCTACTAAAAAATTGGCGATTATAAGTC
Source organism: Shewanella baltica (assembly GCF_900456975.1). NCBI lineage: Bacteria > Pseudomonadati > Pseudomonadota > Gammaproteobacteria > Alteromonadales > Shewanellaceae > Shewanella > Shewanella baltica. The sequence goes on along the minus strand of NZ_UGYM01000002.1, from coordinate 67,035 downwards.
ACGCTACCAAAGGGTAAACTGGTTTTGAACAACACTTGATGCCCATCACCGATAATAAACTCAGTACTCGCCCCGCCGATATCTATCACTAAACGACGGCCTTGACCACAGGTGGTCGCCACCATGCCTTGATAGATAAGCTCAGCTTCACGCATGCCTGAGATGATTTCAATCGGATGACCAAGGAGTGGCAATGCACGCCGATTAAACTCATCGGCATTGCTGATACTGCGAAGGGTTGCGGTAGCAATCACAGCGACATGATTTGCTTCAATCTTATGTTGCACCAACATTTGGGCAAACATACTCAAACAGTCGAGGCCGCGCTGCATCACGTCATGGCTTAAGTTGCCATCGTCGCCTATACCTTCGGCGAGCCTCACCTTGCGTTTATATTTCGCAATAATATGCGGCTGACCACCACGAGTTTTGGCGATCAGCATATTAAAACTGTTTGAGCCTAATGTTATAGCGGCATAAGCGGGTGTTGGCATTTACGAATGTCTACGTGTCCTATCATGACGAGGAGGGCGAGCACCACTGCGTTGCGCACCTGGACGACTTGTCCCAGAACGATCACGCAGGTTTCGAGTGCCGCTCGGGTGTTTACGGTGGATCTTCGCTGGCGTAGGAATATCGGCCAATAAAGCTTCACTGTCGTAATTACTCACTGGAATCGAATGATTAATATAGCTTTCGATTGCTGGCAAGTTCAACGCGTACTCTTCACAGGCAAAGCTTATCGACATGCCCTTATTACCCGCACGACCCGTACGACCGATTCGGTGTACATAGTCTTCACAATCATCAGGTAAATCATAGTTATACACGTGTGAAACGTCAGAAATATGTAAACCGCGAGCCGCCACATCGGTAGCAACCAATATATCTAATTGGCCACTGGTAAACTGCTCAAGAATACGAATACGTTTTTTCTGTGGCACATCACCCGTTAACAAACCCACGCGATGTCCGTCACCTTCAAGCCAAGACCAAAGCGTTTCACAACTGTGCTTAGTGTTAGAGAAAACGATGGCTTTTTCTGGCCAATCTTCTTCAATCAAGGTCAACAGCAAACGCATCTTCTCTTCTTGCGAAGGATAGAAGATTTCTTCTTTGATGTTTTTGGAGGTTTTTTCTTCAGGGGCGATTTCGACTTTAACTGGCTCGTTCATATGATCGTAAGCCAGCTCTTGCACTTTCATCGACAAGGTTGCCGAAAATAGCATATTAAGACGTTGATTTGCCTCAGGCATACGTCTAAACAAGAAGCGGATATCTTTGATAAAACCTAGATCGAACATACGATCGGCTTCATCTAATACTACAGCCTGAATCGAATTCAGACCGATAATGCCTTGGCGAACGTAGTCGATAATTCGACCCGTAGTACCAATCAAGATATCAACACCTTGATCTAATACTTTACGCTGTACATCGTAACTTTCGCCGCCATAAACAATACCCACCTTTAAGTGAGTGTGTTTAGCGAGTAAAATCGCATCTTTAGCAATCTGAATCGCCAGTTCGCGAGTCGGAGCCATAATGATGGCGCGGGGCTGATTAATCAGTCGACCTTCAGGTACGGGAGTCGATAATAAGTGATTAAAAGTGGCGACCAAAAAGGCCATTGTCTTGCCAGTGCCCGTTTGTGCCTGACCAGCGATATCTTTTGATTGAAGTAATACAGGCAGTGATAACGCCTGGATCGGCGTACAAAATTCGAAGCCATTCTCGGCAAGGGCCTGTTTAACCTCAGGATGTAGAGGTAGGTCGGCAAACCTTTGGGTAGATAGATGTGTTTCGCTCATAGCGCAAGCTTACCTGTTGAGGTTGCAATAAGATACTCGATCGTTTGAAATAGCCACATTGTAAAAAGGTAACTTGAAAAGCTATTTTTCAGCCCCAATATACATGGTAAGCCATTAACAAACCAGCAATGGCACCCAAACTGGAGAACATCATGAGCGATAAAATTATATACCTGAGTGACGACAGCTTCGAAAACGACGTATTAAAGTCTGATTTGCCAGTATTGGTAGACTTCTGGGCCGAGTGGTGTGGTCCTTGTAAAATGATCGCTCCAATTTTAGACGATGTGTCTGAAGAATATGCAGGCCGCGTGACTATCGCTAAATTAAACGTTGACCAAAACAATGTTTCTCCAGCGAAATATGGCGTTCGTGGCATCCCAACTTTACTGTTATTCAAAAACGGTGAATTAGCCGCAACTAAAGTTGGCGCACTATCAAAAACGCAATTAAAAGAGTTTATCGACGCGCAAATCTAATTTGATGTGGTAATGAGTGACCTCCGGCACAAGCTATAAATTAATTGTGCCGGAATTTCCCTAAATTTCTGGACGCCCCGCTTTGTTAGTGCTACTTTAATAACCAGATTCTTTCTAATAACCTCTTCTCGCTCGTCAATCACTATCCTGAATTACATCCTTACTGATTGATCGCGGTAAGCTTTGTCGCGTAACACAAGACCCCCAAAATGAACTTAACTGAATTAAAAGACACGCCGATTTCTGACCTAGTCTCGCTAGCTGAAAATATGAAGCTCGAAAATATGGCCCGCGCTCGCAAGCAGGACATTATTTTCTCAATCCTTAAAGCCCACGCAAAAAGTGGAGAAGACATTTTCGGTGGTGGAGTATTAGAAATACTCCAAGACGGTTTCGGCTTCTTACGCAGCTCAGACGGTTCTTATTTAGCTGGTCCAGATGACATCTATGTCTCACCAAGCCAAATTCGCCGCTTCAACATGCGAACGGGTGATACCATTTTTGGTAAAATTCGCCCACCGAAAGAAGGCGAGCGTTATTTTGCCCTATTGAAAGTCAACGAAGTTAACTTCGATAAACCTGAAAACTCCCGTAATAAAATCCTCTTTGAAAACTTAACCCCACTCCATGCAGAAGAACGTATGCGTATGGAGCGTGGCAACGGCTCAACTGAAGATATTACCGCACGTATTCTGGATTTATGCTCACCGATTGGTAAAGGTCAACGTGGTTTGATCGTTGCACCACCAAAAGCCGGTAAAACGCTATTACTTCAAGGTATTGCTCAGAGCATCAGTTACAACAACCCAGAAGTGGTGTTGATGGTATTGCTGATCGACGAACGCCCAGAAGAAGTAACTGAGATGCAACGCCTTGTTAAAGGCGAAGTAATTGCATCAACCTTCGATGAGCCAGCCAGCCGTCACGTTCAAGTTGCCGAAATGGTGATTGAAAAAGCCAAGCGCTTGGTTGAACACAAGAAAGACGTGGTTATCCTACTCGATTCTATTACCCGTCTAGCCCGTGCCTATAACACTGTTATCCCGTCATCGGGCAAAGTGTTAACTGGTGGTGTGGATGCGAACGCCCTGCACCGTCCAAAACGCTTCTTCGGTGCGGCACGTAACATCGAACACGGCGGCAGCTTGACCATTATCGCCACTGCTTTGGTTGATACTGGTTCTAAGATGGACGAAGTGATCTACGAAGAATTTAAAGGTACAGGTAACCAAGAGCTACATCTGTCACGTAAAGCGGCAGAAAAGCGTGTGTTCCCAGCCATTGACTTCAACCGTAGTGGTACGCGTCGTGAAGAAAAACTCACGACTCAAGAAGAACTGCAAAAAATGTGGATCCTGCGTAAAATTTTAAATCCTATGGATGAAGTCAGCGCAATGGAATTCTTAATCGACAAATTGGCTATGACCAAGACTAACGAAGAATTCTTTACCGCCATGAAACGCGCTAAGTCTTAATCTCAGCGAGTCGCTAAAAAGCCGCATCATGCGGCTTTTTTGTTTCTTAAATCCTAAGATTTTTTTACTGCCAGTATTTGACCTAAGCTTTTACTCAAAGCCTGTGTGCGCTGCCGCAGCATTTCCCGCAACAATAAAACGACAGGCGTGACATGCTCGCGTCCTGGGCACACTAAGTACAAATCGACCGGCTCACCTTGATACTCAGGCAACAAACGCACTAATCGCCCTGAAATTAAGTCATCGGCCAGATCTAGACTCGACTTAAATACCAATCCTTTACCCGCCACAGCCCAACGGCGGGCAATTTCTGCATCGTTAGCACTGCGGTTGCCCGTGACACGCACTTTATATTCTTGCCCATCGCGCCTAAATTGCCATTGGTCGTGGGTTCGCTCATCTAACTTATAAAACAAGCAATTATGCTCTATCAGCTGTTCTAATGAATCTGGCACACCAAACTCGGCCAGATATTCAGGTGAGGCGCACAAGACACGATCAACACTGCAGAGCGGAAATGCCACTTGGTTTGAGTCCTGCGGTTTGCCGTAACGCACCGCGACATCAATTTTATCGTGATAAAAGCTGCTGATATTATCGCCAAGATGCAAGCGCACTTGCAATTGTGGGAAATCGAGCAAGAACTCATCGAGCCAAGGCACAAACAGATTACGGCCAAAATCCGAAGAAACCGATAAGCTCAAGGTGCCGGATATTTTACCTTTGTCACTGGCGATGGCCTGCTCGCCGAGCGCTAAATCGCTTAAGGCTCGTCGACAATGAATAAGATAACGCTCACCTTGTACTGTCAAACGTAAGCTGCGGGTCGTGCGGATAAATAAGCTAGTATCAAGCTGTTTTTCAAGCCGTTTTATTGCAGCGCTGGCAGAAGCAGCCGAGATGTCCATCTCGGCCGCAGCAGCAGAAATATTGCCACAATCGGCGACACGCACGAACAAAGCTAAATCATTAATCAACATGATTATCAAAAATCCTTTGAAAAAATTACAAACTTTACCCTGTTTATCTCTTGGCTAATATTCCACACAATGGCTACACGATACAAGTACACTCAAACAAGTAGACTCCAGCAAGTACACCCAGAGGAATAAACATGAAAGCCATTGGTTACCAGACAGCGGGTGCAATCACAGCGCCCAATGCATTAGAAGACATCACGTTAGCCGAACCGACGGCAACAGGTTTTGACCTCTTGGTGGAAGTCAAAGCCATTTCCGTCAATCCGGTCGACACTAAAATCCGCGCATCTAGCTCGGCACCTGCGGGCGAATATAAGATCATCGGCTGGGATGCCGTCGGCGTCGTCAAAGCAGTTGGCGAAAACGTCAGTCTTTTCAACGTCGGCGATGAAGTGTGGTACGCGGGCGATATTAGCCGCAGCGGCAGTTATGCCCAATATCAATTGGTTGATGAGCGAATTGTCGGCCATAAACCTAAGAGTTTAACTTATGCCCAAGCGGCGGCATTACCCTTAACCGGAATTACAGCATGGGAGATTCTATTCGACCGCTTAGGTCTACCCCAAGATGGTTCGGCAACTGACGCCCGTATTTTAATTATCGGCGCGGCAGGTGGCGTTGGCTCTATCATCACTCAGCTGGCGGTAAAACTCACAGGGGCAGAGGTGATTGGCACTGCTTCTCGCCCAGAATCCACCGCTTGGGTGCAAAAACTCGGCGCCGATGCGGTCATAGACCACACTCAATCGCTCTCGGGCGAACTTGCCAATATTGGCATTACTGATGTGACCCATGTGATTAGCCTGACCCAAACCGATCAACACTTTGATGAGATCGTACAAGTGCTTAAGCCGCAAGGGAAACTGGCGTTAATCGATGATCCTAAGAGACCATTAGATGTGATGAAACTCAAGCGTAAGAGCCTGTCATTGCATTGGGAGCTGATGTTTACCCGCAGCCTGTATCAAACCGAAGATATGGTAGCCCAGCATCACTTGCTCAATCGCTTAAGCACACTTATCGATACAGGCGAGTTACAGAGTACGTTCGGCGAGCACTACGGCACAATTAATGCGCAGAACTTAATCAAGGCCCACACTCAGATTGAGTCAGGCAAAGCCATAGGTAAAATTGTTTTGGAAGGTTTTAACCAATGAAAATAACAGTATTTGCCCAAATCATAGCGAATCAAGGCCAAAGCGACGCGCTATTTAAGATACTCAAGCAACTCGTGACAGACACGCATACCGAGGCTGGCTGCATCGAATACAAACTGCATCACTCATTAGATGATGAAAATATCTTCTGGATGTACGAAATTTGGCAATCCCAAGCGGCATTGGATGAACATATGGCGAGTGCGCATTTCCAAGCATTTGTCGCCCAAACGGCTGACTTAATCAGTCGAGCTGACATCCATAAAAGCTACGCCTGTTAATCAATAAAAAGCGCCAAACGAGTTGGCGCTTTTCATTTTTCATAATGAATTAAATCAAAGTCATGGCCATCTTGCGGCGTAAATAGGCGATTTGCTGCATGTGTGGCAAATCCTTAGGACAGTTGTCTTGGCAGCCGAGTAAAGTCATACAACCAAACACCCCATCCTGATTGCCAATTACATGATAAAAATCTTCGGCACTGCGCGCATCACGGCTATCCATCTCGAAACGGGCAATTTTCATCATACCTACGGCACCGACAAAGGTTTCACGCATTTGTTTGGTCGCACAAGCTGAAACACACACGCCGCACTCAACGCAGCGCTCTAGCTCATACAGTCGCGCAGCTTCGTCTGGATCCATTGGATCTTCGAGGCGATGCACGCTGATATCATTAGTCTTAGGGTGTAACCACAGCTTTAAGCGTTCGGCGAGTTCACGCATAAATTTACCGGTATTGACTGATAGGTCGCCAATCAACTCAAAGCCTGGCAGCGGCATTAGAGTGATTTCGCCCTTAGGGTATTTGGCGGTTAAGGTACGACACGCTAACGTCGGGAAACCGTTAATCACCATAGCGCAACTGCCACAAATGCCCGCACGACAAACAAAGTCGAACTGCATCGAGGTATCTTGTTCTTCCCTGAGTTTATTGAGGGCGATAAAGACCGTCATACCCGGCGTTTCAGTGAGCTGATATCGCACCATTTTCGGCTTATCGTTTAGCTCCTGCGGATCATAACGAAAGATATTAAAGGTTAACTGACGACCTTGGCTCATTATGATTTTTCTCCTAACGCATTGGCGGACGGGCTTTTTAAAGTATCACTTAAACGTTCATTATTAGGTTGTAAGCTTTCGGGTAATTCAAAGGGCATAAGCGCCCGCTGGCGTTGATAACGGTCCGCATCATCACCTAACTCAGCTAAAATCTCGGCAATCTGTTGCTCACGTTTTTCGGTATCCGGATGCACTATGGCGTTGTTAATGCCATAACCACGATAACCCGGCGGGAGTTCCATCTTCATCACATCGAGCGCTTCGTAATTAAGCACAGGTTCGAGCGCATCGGGATCGGGCCAACTGGCTAAGGTACGATTTAGCCAATCGCGATCATTGCGCTGTGGATAATCTTCTCGAGCATGGGCACCACGACTTTCGGTTCGTGCCGCTGCGCCGCAGGCCACAGTCAGCGCTACTTTGAGCATACGCTTGACCCGCAGGGCTTCGACCAGCTCAGGATTGGCGTGACGTTTCTTACACTTAAGCCCAAGCTTACGCGAACGTTCGAGCAGCACTTTAAGTTCAGCGACGGCTTTATCAAGCTCAGGGCCATTACGGAAAATCCCCACATAATCCATCATGATGCGCTGCATTTCGCGTTTGAGGGCAAAGGCGCTCTCGTGACCATCACCTTCGATCAGCAGATCAATTTCACTCAGCACCTGCTGCATAAAGCGTTCAGCAAGCTGAGTGTCTATCTCTAGGCTATTGTTCTCACAAAAATCGGCAACATATTTACCAATAATCATGCCACCAACCACGGTTTCGGCCAGCGAATTACCGCCTAAACGGTTAAAACCATGCATGTCCCAACACGCCGCTTCGCCGACGCTAAACAAGCCTTTAAGCTGCGGGCTTTCACCCGTGGCATTGGTTCGAATGCCGCCCATGGAATAATGCTGCGTTGGCCGTACTGGGATCCAATCCTTAGCGGGATCGATACCGAGGAAGTTCTCACAAATTTCCTGCACTTCCCTAAGGTTAGTTTCGATGTGCTTGCGACCTAGAAGGGTAATATCCAGCCACAAATGCGGCCCATAGGGGCTATCGACGCCCTTCCCTTTACGTATGTGTTCTGTCATGCGGCGCGATACCACATCCCGCGATGCCAACTCTTTTTTATCGGGCTCATAGTCTGGCATAAAGCGATAACCGTCTTTATCACGCAATAAGCCGCCATCACCACGGCAACCTTCTGTGGTTAAAATGCCCACGGGAACAATGGCGGTAGGATGGAATTGTACCGCTTCCATATTGCCAAGCCTTGCCACGCCCGTTTCCAACGCGAGTGCTTGACCAATGCCTTCGCAGATAATCGCATTGGTCGACACTTCATAAATGCGGCCATATCCGCCAGTGGCAATAGTGGTGGACTTAGCCACATAGGCCCTGAGTTCACCGGTTATCAAACAGCGGGCGATCACCCCATGGCAACGTTTACCATCGTGAATCAGTGCCAGCGCTTCGATACGTTCATGGACGGGAATATCCATAGAAATCGCTTTGTTATCCATAGCGTATAACAGCGAATGACCCGTACCATCGGCCGTGTAGCAAGTGCGCCATTTTTTTGTGCCGCCAAAGTCACGGGCGTTAATCAGTCCATGGGCTTCCTGCGCCTCATGCAGCGTCACTTTTTGCGCGTTCACAATCACGTCTCTTGGGCCTGCACTCACCCTTGACCAAGGCACGCCCCACGTCGCTAATTCACGCACAGCCTTGGGCGCACAGTGAGCAAACATCCGCGCCACATCTTGATCGCAGCCCCAGTCGGAACCTTTTACCGTATCTTGAAAATGTACATCCTCATCATCGCCCATACCTTTTACGGCATTGCCTAAGCTCGCCTGCATACCGCCTTGGGCGGCAGCTGAGTGGGAGCGTTTCGCAGGAATGAGTGACAGGACTAAGGTATCGAGTCCACGCTCTTTGGAGGCGATGGCGACCCTTAAGCCAGCGAGTCCGGCGCCTACCACTAATGAATCGGTATAAATCAGTTTCACGCCTGCTCCTTAATCGGGTCTGTTGTGCTTGTGCCGTTTGCTGTGTTCGACATTCTATTCATTAATAAGCTTAGCCATTGATTTACTTATTCATTAATTTCTGGAGGAGTTAACTCGCATGGGGTAAAAACGCCAGCAGCGAAGCTATGCCTACGGTGACAAATAGCACGCTCACTATAGTTTTGATCTTACGTAATCGGTTGCGACTATTGAGATCCCTCGCAGCGCCCCATTTCAAGGCCACACGGTAAATACCAATCGCCGCATGTAACTCCACCGTGAGCAGCAACGGCAGGTAAACCATCCACACACCTTGGTTCCAAATACGGTCGGCGCTCCCTTGGGGGCCAATGGTTTCGGGGGCTGAGCCAATAAGCCACAGATGCACAGGCAACAGCAGTAAAATCACCACACCGGTAATGGCTTGCCAGCGCCACAGACGCGTATCACTGTGGTTGATCACCTGCATTTGTTGCCGCAGTGCCCTTTGCTGGCGCAAACTCATAGGTAACTTTTGCAGCGCAACTAATACATGTACTAACGCAAGAGCAGCAATACCCATCGCAATAGCCGTCACCACCCAGGGATAACCGTGGCCATCGTCAGAAAGAAAACTCAACTCCATAGTGCGCGCCACCCAATTCATGGCATCGCTACCCAGTAAAATCGATGACACTAAGACTAAGTGGGTCCACAGAAAGACCGCGAGGATGACGCCAGACACGCTCTGACTTAAATCCAGCCAAGCACTCCATTTTTTAATCGTTAGTTTGATCGCCATCCTATCGCCTCACGCCGTTGACCTTATCGAGCCAATCTCATTAAGTCTTACTGCAAATTAATATCGCTCACATATCCACATGAAAACGTGAGCCAGATCAATTGAGTGCTGAATAATTAACCTAATGCTTAAATAATAGCAGTGAAACAAAATCCTGCTGCCAGCTCAAAGCCTACTCAGGCACAAAGGGCTGCACAGGAATACCCAGCTCACTACCGATAAACAGATAGGACACTAGGCTCGCAGTCCCCAGACATAGCAGATAGATAATCAACACCTTAGCTACTTTTCGTAGACCTGAGCGTTTGGTGGTTATGCCCCACTTTACCGCGACGCGATACAGACCAATCATGGCGTGCACAACCACAGCAGGCAGCAACAGCGCATATAACAACCAAGCATTGTCGTGATACACCCGCTCGGCCGATAAATGCGGACCAATTTCGGGATTCAAAATCATAGTGAAGAGATGAACAGGAACGAGAAAAAATAAGATAAAGCCGCTGATCAGTTGCCAAAACCACGCATGGGTGTCCTTGTGGTTGATGCTGCCCATGTGCGAGCGCAGGGCGCGCCATTGCCCGAGCTGCGCCGGAAAACGCCGCAGTGCTACCGCCGCATGTACTATCACCACCAATAGCATAAACACTGAAAACACTTTAGTGACTATGGGGAAACCGTGTCCTGTGCTGCTGAACATGCCACCTTCAAGCAACTGCACCACACGATAAAAGGCCTCTTTTCCCAGCAAAATGCTCGACTCAAAATGCATATGCAGCAATAAAAAGCTGCCGAGCATAATCCCTGTCGCGCTCTGTAGCCTGTCAGCCTTTGCCGACCAAGGATGACCTAGCGGCGTACTCACCCTATTGTGAACTCGAGTAATGCTTGTCATCTTAGATTCACCTATGTCGTTCGTCGTTGGCACCTCTTGGCAAACTACACCATAGCAGCAACGTAGATCCGGCCTCAGTGTCACAGATTTAAAGCGTGAGCCAACTCACCTGGCTGAGTGCAACTCTTAGAAGAAGATCACAAAAAACACACCAAACCAAACAAAGGTAAAACCAATTAACCAATATATTTCAGAGTGTTATATCAAATATTAAAACTGACAATTCGTTTTTTAATACCAATCAATGCGCGTTCGCTAACACCTTGTCTACGCAGACAAAAACGCTATGCCACGATAGTCAGTCGCAGAACCTTAAGCCATGGTTTACAATAGCGCGATATTTTGAACCCTTAGCTTTTGCACACTCAGCCACAGGATGCCCCCATGCCTTGGATCCAACTCCGTATAAACACCAATAGCGATGACGCTGAAACCATCAGCGACTTGCTCATGGAAGAAGGCTCAGTCTCTATCACCTTCGAAGACGGTAAAGACACCCCTATTTTTGAACCTAAACTGGGCGAAACCCCACTGTGGCGCGATACCGTTGTCGTTGCCTTATTCGATGCAGAAACCGATCTGACACCGACCATCGCCATGTTGAAAACCTTGCCTTTCCTCGGCGAGAACTTCAGCCATAAGGTCGAACAAATTGAAGATAAAGACTGGGTGCGTGAGTGGATGGATAACTTCCACCCAATCCAATTCGGCACGCGTTTGTGGATCTGCCCAAGCTGGCGCGAGATCCCCGATCCAACTGCAGTCAATGTGATCCTCGATCCCGGTCTTGCCTTCGGCACAGGTACTCACCCTACGACAGCACTGTGTTTAGAGTGGCTAGACAGCTTAGATTTAAGCGATGAAGAAGTGATCGACTTTGGCTGTGGCTCTGGCATCTTAGCCGTAGCAGCACTGAAACTGGGCGCGAAAAACGTCACAGGTATCGATATCGACTATCAAGCCATCGACGCCTCACGTGCCAACGCCGAGCGCAATGATGTCGCCGACAAGCTAGCCTTGTACTTGCCAGAAGACCAACCCGCCGATCTCAAAGCCGACGTTCTGGTCGCCAATATTCTTGCCGGCCCACTGCGTGAATTAGCGCCTTTGATCGCAGAACGCGTAAAAACCGGTGGCAAACTTGCCCTTTCCGGTCTCCTCAAAGAACAAGCCCAAGAAATCTCTGACTTTTATAGCCAATGGTTCGATATGGACGCAGCGGCTCACAAAGAAGATTGGAGCCGCTTGACAGGCAAGCGTAAATAGCGCTAAAGGGTGGCGCAACATGCGCCACCGCTGGCTTCTAACTATTCAGCCTCTGACTTCTCGCCGATTAAAAGTCAAGAAAAAAAATTACATCTAGGTCATTTATTGACCTTTTCACGGCCAACAAAAAGGGCTACTATAGCGCCCCTTTGAAGAGCTAAGGTGAAACATAAAATGCAGATTGGACCCTATCAACTGAACAATCAGCTGATCGTGGCACCAATGGCAGGTGTCACCGATCAAGCTTTCCGTAATCTTTGTCTTCGTTATGGCGCAGCCCTAGCGGTTTCCGAGATGCTTTCGTCCAATCCTGAGGTTTGGGATACAGATAAAAGCCGCCAGCGCATGACGCATTCTGGCGAGGAAGGCATCCGCTCAGTGCAAATTGCAGGAGCCGATCCTGATTTAATGGCGCAAGCCGCGTTGTTCAATGTTGAACAAGGCGCTCACATCATTGATATCAATATGGGTTGCCCCGCGAAAAAAGTGAATAAAAAGTTGGCTGGCTCAGCGCTGATGCAAAACCCGCCGCTGGTAAAAGAAATTTTACAAGCCGTGGTCGCCGCAGTGAATGTGCCCGTCACGTTAAAGATTCGCACCGGCTGGGAGCCAGAACACAAGAATGGTGTTCAAATCGCCCAGATTGCCCAAGATTGTGGCATCGCCTCGCTCGCCGTTCACGGTCGCACGAGACAATGTATGTACAGAGGCGACGCTGAGTACGACACGATTAAAGCAATCAAACAGAATGTCTCGATTCCTGTCGTCGCTAATGGGGATATCGACAGTCCGGAGAAAGCCCGCTTTGTGCTGGAATACACCGGTGCCGATGCCTTGATGATAGGACGGGGTGCTCAAGGACGGCCTTGGATTTTCAGAGAAATCCAGCACTACTTGGAAACGGGTAATAAGCTAGCGCCCATTGAGGTTGCCGAACAGCGTCAAGTGATGCTGGAACACCTCACCAAACTGTATGATTTGTATGGTGAATACAAGGGTATCCGCTTCGCCAGAAAACATATGGGATGGTACCTAGACCAAGAAGCTCAGCGCCAATTTAGGGCTGACTTTAATCGGCTGGAAACCGCTGCAGAACAGTATTCCCTCGTGGAATGTTATTTTGATGAATTAGTACAGAATTAATAAAGAGCAGAATAGAATGTTTGATCAGACAACTAACACAGAAGTTCACCAGCTTACCGTTGGCAAAATCGAAACCGCAAACGGCACTATCAAGCCCCAGTTATTACGTGACGCAGTAAAGCGTGCCGTAACTAACTTCTTCGCACAGTTGGACGGTCAGGAAGCACAAGAAGTTTATGAAATGGTGCTAAGCGAAGTTGAAGCGCCTCTGCTTGACATCATCATGCAACACACTCGTGGCAACCAAACCCGCGCAGCAAACATGCTAGGTATCAACCGTGGTACTCTGCGTAAAAAATTGAAAAAATACGGCATGAATTAATCCGCAAGGATTAAGTGATTGTTAGGAAAGGGGTTAACCTGTAAGGGTTAGCCCCTTTTCACATTATATGTACCCCCATATGTACCCCGAGAGAATTCCTAGTCGAGCTTTTATCAATGAAAACGCCTATACCTATCTCAATACGAATTAAAACATCAGACCATCCCAAATGGCCTAAATGGTTTTCAATTAAGAACTATGATTGCCTAGCAGACCTCACCGCTGCACAATTTCTTAATGAGCTAGAATTCAGGTTGACCCTTCACAACTCACCGACTTTACCTAATGGTAGAAAGCTGACTGACAGTAAACGGTGGCAACTGATCCAGAAGGGCTATGTCATCATCAATTCAAATCCGGTCACACAACCAGACTTTCCGACAGTCATCGCATTGAACCATGTTGATCTTCTCGGGATAACTGAAGAGATTAAACTCCGCAGTGGTGATCACTACTTAGACTTAGAGCCGCAACTACTAATGCCTTTGCTGGGGCAGAATCTAGACTTAACTGTGGTAGGCATAGACTTAACTAAACCCAATAAAGCGATATTGGGTGACTGTGAGTTCCTGATTAATCAGTTGCGCAAAACCCTATCAATCCCCGAACCCAAAGCGCCTGATAATTTTCAAGCAAATGAGAAAACCTTCAAAAAGCTGCTGACTTATAAGTTGATCCCCTACCTTGATCTCATGATGTATTGCTATAACCATGTCCCTTTTTATGAAGATAATTGGCAAAAGCTGGAATTTACACAAAATGTGCTGAGTGAATTACTGCTTGGGGAAGAATCTAAACAAGATCCTAGAATCGAGCTATATAAAAAAACCTATGCACCGTTTTATCGCAAGATTCTCAGCAACGAATCTCATCTAATGCAACTGCTTGCGAATATTAGGCAAAATACGTGGGTGTTAGGCACTAAAATGCAGGATATTTAAGGGATTAAATTTGGGGTAAAAATCAAATTTTATTTTTACCCCGAAATCACAATTGCAAACAGGCAAGATGCTCCTAGGTCAAACAGAGACAATCTTTAGGAGCATTCATGTCCATTTTTAGTATCAATCAATCAGCTATTCAAGACCGTATCGTGCGTGAATCAGAGCGTAAACTCATCACCTCAATCAGCCGTTCGCAAGCTTTCCAATTAGAAAGACTTAACCGTTTCCCTAAACGAATCAAATTGGGAAGCCGTTCCGTCGGTTGGCGTCTATCAGAGCTTATGCAATGGGTTCACTCAGGAGGTGGGCTATCCGAGCAATTAGCTCAGGGAGCCGGATATGAAGGCTAATGCAAGAGCCCAATACGCTCAATTGCTCCAGCAACGACCGATGGAGCGAATAATCAGAATCACAGAAATGAGCCAATTACTCGGCATAGATAGAACAACCCTATACCGACGAGTAAAAAGAAAGGCCTTCATTCAACCCATAAAAAGCCACTGCCGAACCATCGGCTGGTCAGAATCGAGTTACATTAACTGGCTAAACAGCACTAAGTAACATCTATCAAAGGCGGCATTTGCCGCCTTATTTTGGCCTGTAAACGCAACAAATTGCGACAAAGTTCAATCGAGTGCGATTAAATGCTGACAAATGCAAACTCAAAACCACGTTTAACCAGCAAAATAAAGCAATCTGAACAGCAGCAATTCGATGGCAATACTGGTCTTACCCCAGATTCCTACTCTAATAACAAGCAGGTTATTTATAATATTTCCGCTCGTCGCTTTACCTTAGGAAGCTTTCTATACCAGAACACCTTGTTTCAAGTTTTGAGCTTTGAGCACGGCATCAACTCCAGCATTATGAATACAATGATCGATCAACTGCTAACAGCGCTAGATCATTATTCTAAAATCCTACTCGTCAGATTTGATCTACATGTCTATACCGAAACACCCAATAACAGCTTAATCAGCAAATACCGAAAAACCTTACTGAGATACCTCGATAAGCACTACCAATCTAAGGTCTGGTTTTTTTGGGTACGGGAGCAAACACCAAGAAGTGATAAAGCCCATTATCACTGCTTTATTCTGCTCAATGGACATAAAGCGAAGTCAGGCTGGGGCGCATTTCAACAAGTGCAAAAAGCCTGCTGTATGCATCCAGATACTTTAGCACGGCTGCCCGAATCGGCGAGCTACAAAGTTGAACGTAAAGGACTTAAAGGCTTAGATTCTGCAATTCTGCGGATCAGTTATCTTGCCAAGAACTACAGTAAAGAACTCACCCCAAATAAAGTAAAACGCTTTCAAACGAGTTCAAGCCGAGCATAGAAAAGCCAACAAGTTTAAAACAATTAGGCTTGGGCTGAAGTGGATCTCACACTGAAGTGTGGATCAGCCATGAGTGGATCACAATAACATCAGCTTAAAACCAGACGCTCATTAAAATTCATACAAAACAAAATCATACCCTAGTGAAAGATGAGCAAGACTCAATGAAAAACAGCTTGAGATCCAAAATAGGGATACGGTTGACATTTAATTAACAATTTATGTTATCAATTTGTACAGTCACTTTCGAGTGAGTAAAATCTGTAGCAATCAAGCACCAACGGCACGACTTTGCCGTACAGCGCATATTTCCCCATCATAGCGTTGTACCCTTCCTCCCTTATAAGTACACTTTGGCGCATCAATGCACAGGGGACTTTTATCAGCATCACTTAACCCACAGTGCTAACCAAATTCATTAGAGAAAATCAGTGTCAAATCAAATCACTCTTCAACAGTTAGAATCGTTTCTCTGGGAAACGGCGGATATTCTACGCGGCAATATGGATGCGTCGGAGTTCAAAGACTACATCTTCGGCATGATGTTCCTTAAGCGTTTATCGGATTCATTCGATGAAGCCCGTGAGCAGGTGATCGAATACTATCTTGCCAAAGGTAAAACCCAAGCACAGGCCGAAGCCTTAGCCAGTGATGAAGATGAATACGACAGCACCTTCTATATTCCTGAAGTTGCACGCTGGTCAGCGCTTAAAGATTTAAAGCACAACATTGGTGAGGCGCTCAATACCGCCGCTGAAGCCATTGAAGAACACAACTCAAACCTTGAGGGCGTGTTAGTCACTATCGACTTCAACATTAAAAACAAGCTCTCCGATAATAAGCTGCGCGACCTGCTCAGCCACTTCAGCAAATACCGCCTGCGCAATAGCGATTTCGAACGCCCCGATTTACTCGGCACAGCGTACGAATATTTAATTAAAATGTTTGCCGACAGCGCAGGTAAAAAAGGCGGTGAATTCTATACCCCAAGCGAAGTGGTGCAATTGCTGGTGGCACTGCTTAAGCCCCATGCGGGCATGCGAATTTACGACCCTACCGCAGGTTCGGGCGGTATGCTGATCCAAATGCGTAACTACCTTGCGACCCATAATGAAAACGCCGCGAACCTATCGTTATACGGCCAAGAGATGAACCTCAATACATGGGCAATCTGTAAGATGAACATGTTTTTGCATGGGGTACAAAGTGCCGACATTCGCAAAGGCGATACCCTGCGCGAGCCTAAGCATACTATTGATGGCAGCCTTATGACGTTTGATCGCGTGATTGCCAATCCGCCGTTTTCGTTATCCAAATGGGGCAAAGAAGACTGCGATAACGATAAATTTGGCCGCTTCCCCTATGGCACACCACCAAAAGACTCTGGCGACCTCGCCTTTGTGCAGCACATGATCGCCAGCACGAATGATGATGGTATGGTCGGTGTAGTCATGCCCCATGGCGTGCTGTTCAGAGGTTCCAGCGAAAAAGACATTCGTAAAGGCATACTCGAAGACGACTTATTAGAAGCGGTGATCGGCCTGCCATCAGGCCTATTCTATGGCACAGGTATCCCCGCCAGTTTGCTAATTATCAATAAACAAAAGCCGAGCGAGCGCCAAGGCAAGGTACTGTTTATTAATGCTGAACTCGAATATCAAGAAGGCAAAAACCAAAATAGTTTACGTCCGCAAGATATTAATAAAATCGTCGCAACCTTTGACAGCTTTAGCGAAATCAAACGCTACTCAGCCGTAGTCAAACTAAAAGATATCCGCGATAACGACTACAACCTCAATATTCGCCGCTATGCCGATACCTCGCCACCCGCAGAGATTTTTGATGTGCGCGCCATTCTCCACGGCGGTATTCCACTTCGTGAAGTGCAAGACGATTATATTCAAGAGGAAATCCTTAAAGGCTTTGATGTGAGCTGCGTATTTGAGCCTAAGGGCGAAGGCTATTATCAATTCAGAGCGGAAATCGAAACCAAAGAGCAGATCCGTGAACATGTTAGCCATGCTGATACAGAGGTTGCAGCCAGCATCATCAAGCAACTTGAACGCTGGTGGGATAAATACCATATCTCACTCCACCAGCTAGATGCTGAAGTTGCCGAAGCTGAACAGGTGATGCAAGGTTACTTGAAGGAGCTGGGTTATGATGTGCTCGACTGCAAGGATGCAGGAAGTAGAGCAACGTCTGGAACGGTTGTTGAGGACCAACAAGTGCCGCGAGCGAAAGGATGTGCAGGAGCGACTGAGTAATGCCCAATTTGAACATTGTTCCTAAAATATGGTTAGAAGAACGACTAGATAATCTTGCTAAGGTTGTTGATTCTGCACACCAAACTCCGATATTTTCAAACGCAGGTTTCCCAATGGTTCGGGTTGGAGATATCAAAGGAGGAAAAATATCTCTAGCTAATACAGTGACTGTAAATGACGAGGTTTTTTCTATCTTTACAAAGAACTATAAACCTCAGTTTGATGATATTCTAATGACTAGAGTTGGTAGTTATGGTCGTTCTTCAATTGTTAAAACACATAAGACTTTTTGCTTAGGTCAAAACACAGTAGTTATTAATCCACAAATAATAGTTGCTGATTATTTATATCAATATCTTCAAGCTGAAAACATTCAAGCTCAAATTGACGATACAGTCAGCGGATCTAGCCAAAAATCTTTAAGTCTATCGGCAATTAAAGCATTACGTATTTCTAGCCCTCATCCCCCCGAACAGCAAAAGATTGCTGCGATTTTGACTTCTGTGGATGAGGTAATTGAAAAAACACAGGCGCAAATCGACAAGCTCAAAGATTTAAAAAGTGGCATGATGCAGGAGCTGCTCACCAAAGGAGTTGGCATCAAGCAAGGTGATAAATATGCGCCCCACACCGAATTTAAAGACTCCCCCGTTGGCAGAATCCCAAAGGGCTGGGCAGTTACTAAACTAAGTAAGCTAATAAATGTCATGGAGTCAGGCTGGAGTCCTCAATGCGAGTCTACTCCTGCTCCGAACGGTGAGTGGTGCATTCTAAAAACTACAGCTGTATCTTGGAATGGCTTTAATCCTTCAGCAAATAAAAAACTTCCTAATGAACTAGAGCCGAGACCTCAAATACAAGTCAAAGCTAACGATATTTTAATAACACGAGCGGGACCAGCTGAACGTGTAGGAGTTATTTCACACGTTGACTTTGTGCCTGAAAAAGTAATGCTTTCCGACAAAATTATTAGAATACAAACCAACCGTTGTATTTCAAAATTTCTATCATTGTGGCTAAGTAGTTCTTTTGTGCAAAAATATTTAGCAAGCAGAGTTTCTGGTCTAGCTATGTCGCAGACGAATATATCTCAATCAATTCTACAAAATATTTTTTGTGTGATTCCCCCGCTTGAAGAACAGCAAGCGATTACCAACACAATAAATTCATTAGAAGTAAGATTTATAGCTACAGAGAAGAAACTTAATAGCCTGATATTGATGAAAAAAGCCCTTATGCAGGATCTATTGACGGGGAAAGTGCGGGTTAAGGTCGATAATGATTTAGTTAGCTAATCCCTAGGAACGGCAAAGCATTGACCGCTACAGCAAAGATACACAGCATAAGCGCAGTACAGCCCCTTGAGTTAAGAGGATAAACAGTGGATCACCAACTATCACAACATGATATTTTTATCAGTCAAGATGGTCAGCTACAGCTGACTGTGGCTGTCGATACCGAGACGGTTTGGTTAACCCAAGCGGAAATTTGTGTATTGTTCGACCGTGAGCGTTCGGTGATCACTAAGCACATCAACAACGTCTTTAAAGAGGGCGAACTTGAGCGGGATTCAGTATGTGCAATATTTGCACGTACTGCGGATGATGGTAAAACCTATCAAACTCAATACTTTAACCTTGATGTGATTATTTCTGTTGGCTATCGGGTAAAGTCTAAACGCGGCGTGCAGTTCCGCCAATGGGCAACCAATACCTTAAAGCAGCATTTACTCCAAGGTTACACCCTAAACCAGCAACGCCTTGTACAACGTGGTATTGAGTTTAACCAAGCATTAGCGCTCCTTTCAAAAACCTTAACCAACCAAGCCTTGATCAATCCAGACGGCCAAGCGGTTGTGAACGTGATTGCCGAGTACGCCCGCTCTTGGTCACTGCTACAAGGGTATGATGAGCAAAGCCTAACGGAAATCACTCATAAACAGCAACACATGCAGCCTTTGGCGCTTGATGAGGTATTAACTGCGATTGCAGCCTTAAAAACTAATCTGATAGCAAAAGGTGAAGCGACTGACTTGTTTGCTCAACTACGGGGTAATGGCTTAGCTTCCAGCATTGCGACCATTGAACAAGGGTTTGGTGACGAATGGTTTTACCCGAATGTGGCTAGCCGCGCCGCCCATCTATTGTATTTCATCATCAAAAATCATCCCTTTGCCGATGGTAATAAGCGCACAGGTTCATTTCTCTTTTTGTGGTACTTACAGCAAAATCAGCATCTGTTAGCTAAACCCGTGAGCGAGCAAATTAATGATACAACCTTAGTGGCTTTAGCTTTGCTGGTGGCCGAAAGTTTGCCAGACCAAAAAGAACTGATGATCCGCTTGATTGAACACTTTATTTTATTGAAAGAGTAAGCCTATCTAGTTCATATTTATCCCTATCACAGGTGACGGTATCATCAAGTAACCTTGCTCATTCACCTTGGGCATAAACCGCTCGTATAACCCGTAATAAGCTAAAGGAAGAGTATGTTTAAGCCAAACAAGGATGGTAAGTATGTGCTTAAATCCATAAAGTTTGAGAGTGTGTTTCTACCTGCGCCAAGTACCGTTACAGAGTTACTTCAGCTACCCAATAACTTTATAAAAGTAATCCCATTCATTGAAAAACAAAGCGGCATACTTTTAAACATTGGCAGAAGCTCACGTTCAAATTTGGCTACTGAAGGCATAGCAAAACCCAGCATTAACAAGCTCACTTCTTGGGCTCAAAAATTACCGATACCATATCAAAAACTTCAATCATTCTCGTTGCTTTTAAAAACAATCAAAGCCAGTAAAGTAAGCTCAAATGCTTGTGTTTGGTGGCCTTTGGTGAATGGTTTTAAACAATCAACCTATGATACAGAACTGAATACCTTGCTTGATTTTCTACAGTTACGGGCAGATGCCGATTACCGTATGATGAAAGCAATAAAGCAACAGATTAAACAAGGGAAAATAGACAAGGACGATAGCAATGCCATTTGGCAAGCCCAGCAAACTACATGGCAACACCAAAGCTTAGTTTCGGTTGAAACACTCAATATTTATAGCGAATTCGCAGCCTCACCCGACAACCCCAAGTATCAACAAGATGAAAATGCAACATTACTCATAGGAGCAGTTTATCACCTGATATTTGACTTTTATCTTAGTGCAATTGCCCACTTTGAAATAGGCATTGCTCTATATGAAAACAGGCACTATGGAAATATTAAACCTGATGATTGCAAAGGAATTTTTTCAACAACTTTAGATGTTTACTCGCATAACAGCTATGCCTATACCTGTTTCAGTGCCATGCTGGAGGCAATAAAACAGCGGTTAGCTGATCATGGCACGGTTTTAGGCTGGCGCGAAATCGCCACCTTTATTTATATAGAAGATTCGGGAGAAAGTGATGAACTGCTCAACGACCGACAATACAATCGGCTCAAAGATTGGCGAAAAGGCATCAACATGCCATCAAATGAAAAGATGAGACTTTTTATTGAAGCTTTAGTAAAAAAGCTAGGCGACTATAACCCTGAGCCAATCATTGACTATTTTCGTATTGCTAGAGCTGTAGATGATTTTTTAGCATTACAACCAGATAAACGAGTTATTCCGATAATAAAGAGTGTGCTTGCTTACTACCCGACATACTTTAAACACTATCATTCAGCGCTTATCAAAAAATAAAAGGCCATTTCATCACCATGGCCTTTTACCTATTACCGCTGGAGACACCATCTTTTGGTTGAACGCTGTAACGCCGTTAACTTTAGTGGTGATTTAGCGCCAACAACTTGTTCCTTTCATTCATCATCAAGTTGTTCTTGCCAATCGTCTGGACGCTCATCTTCACCGCGACTCTGCCAGTAAGCGTCATTGTTGGGATTAAGCTGGTTGCTATGATTATCGTCATCATGTTGAGACATAATTACTTACCTCCCTGTTTACCATTACCAGAATTCTTTGCCGCCGCACTCTGCGCTTTTGCAGCAAAACTACCCTTAGCTACAGTACCCCCGTTTTGATTTGCAGTTGAGCTTTGAATACGCGCGGCTGCTTGCGGGGTCATTGGTGTTTTATTGCTCATGTTATTTCTCCAATTTAGGGTTACGTTGGCAGGAGCCCCTACCAACGAGAGAGATTGTGCCTGAGCTTTTTGGGCTTGCAGTGGGGGGGAAATCGTCCAAATTGGTATATTTTTGAATTAGCCCCGTATTCCATTGATATTGTTAGCTGCTATTCGTGCCATGCCTCTGTAATATAAGAGCCTGTTAGATTGCATAAAAATCAATCGTATAAAAATCAGATACAAAAGATGTCGTTAATCATCTGGTAAAGGGATAGATATGGATCAGGATGAGCTACATAAGGTCGAGTTACCCGCTATTGCGCAATTATCGCTATTAGGTTGGCAGTACGTGGCGGGGACTAAACTCACGCCTGAATACCATGAAAGACCCTATCTACGGGATGTCGTGCTGGTGGGACGGCTCGAAGCCGCCATTAAAAGAATTAACCCTTGGATTAACGATGAAAACCTGCGCAAGGTTTGCCGTGATATCACCCATCCAAACTTTGTCGGCTTGATGGAATACAATCAGGCCATCTATCAAACCTTAGTAAATTACCTTTCGGTAGAGCAAGACGTTGGTAAAGGGCGTAAAGGCCAAACGGTAAAATTGATTGATTTTGATAACCTTGAGGCCAATGAGTTTATCTGTACTTCACAGTTTAAAGTGGAAGGCGTAAACCAAAGTATTATCCCTGATATTGTTTGCTTTATTAACGGCTTGCCACTCGCGGTCATCGAATGCAAATCACCCTACATTTCAGCGCCGATGAGCGAAGGAATTAACCAATTACGCAGATATGCAAACCTGCGCAATAGCGTCGATGATGAAGGCGCACAGCGGCTTTTTTGGTACAACCAACTGATGGTATCGACCTGCCGCGATCAAGCCAAAGTGGGCACAATTAGTTCCAATGCATCCCACTATGCCGATTGGAAAGATGCCTATCCCTTTACCGATGACACGTTAAGCGAACAGAATTTATCTCAGGCTTTTAGCCGTAGCAGCCTCAACGATATGCAGGTTAACGATAACTCTGCACTTTATACCGCCACCAGCTCAAACTACGATGCAATCACTGCGGTGACCGCACAGCAAAGGCTGATTGCAGGCATGTTTAGCCCTGCTAGCTTCCTCGATATCCTGCAAAACTTCATTTTATTTGAGCCAGTTGAAGGCAAGCTTATCAAGAAGGTTGCACGTTACCAGCAATATAGAGCGGTAAATAAAGTCATTGAGCGCCTTAAAACAGGTCAAGACCGCAAAGAGAAGTCGGGCGTGGTATGGCATACCCAAGGCAGTGGCAAATCGCTGACCATGGTCATGCTTGCCGTTAAAATGCGCCGTGATCCGGTACTTAAGCAATACAAACTCGTATTTATTACTGACCGTACTCAGTTAGATGAACAGTTATCTAGCACCTTCCGCGCTGCCCAAGGTGAAACCATTTATAACGCTGGCTCAGTGACAGAATTAAAAGCACTACTGAAAAAAGACAGTTCTGATCTTGTGACTGCTATGGTGCAAAAATTCTTAGAGCTCGAGAAGGAACTGAGTACCGACAATGAAAACGGTGGTTTTGCTAACTTAAACCCGAGTGACAAAATCATCGTACTTGCCGATGAAGCCCATAGAACTCAGTTTGGTGGCCTTGCCATGACCATCAACGCTGCCCTACCTAACGCTCCTAAAATTGGGTTTACAGGTACACCACTACTGAAAACCCAGAAAATGGATAAAGCTTTTGGGGGCTATATTGATGAATACAAGATCAATCAAGCGGTGGATGATGGCGCAACCGTTCGTATTTTGTATGAAGGCCGCCAAGTAAAGACCGAAGTTGCAGGAGAGTCATTAGACAAACTGTTTGAGGCTTATTTTGGCAGCTATAGCAAAGAAGAACAGCGAGAGATTAAACAGAAATATGGGGTTGAGCGCGCCGTTCGCGAAGCGCCTGCCCGCATTCGCTGGGTTTGCATGGACTTACTTGAACACTACCGCAAGCACATACAACCGGACGGTTTTAAAGCCATGATAGTGGTCGGTAGTCGCCATGCAGCTACTTTATTTAAAAAGACCTTAGATGAGTTAGACGCTCCACCTAGTGAAGTGATTATCTCAGGTGATCACAACGATGAAGCCTATATTGCTGTTCATACCGACAAGACAAAGCAAAAGAAGATAATCCAAGATTTTACTAAGCCGTTATCGGAAAACCCAGTCGCATTCTTAATCGTGAAAGACATGCTACTGACGGGGTTTGACGCGCCGATAGCACAGGTGATGTATATCGATCGTAAGCTACAAGACCATACGCTGATGCAGGCCATCGCTCGAGTAAACCGCACCTATGCAAAAAAAGAATGCGGCTTTGTAGTCGACTACTTTGGTCTATCGAACTATCTTATCGAAGCCATGGAAATGTTCAGCAGTGATGATGTCGACGGCACTTATCAAAGCCTCAAAGATGAAATCCCCAAGCTAAAAGCAACACATACTCTCGCCATTTCATTTTTTAGACATATCAAGAATAAAGACGTTGATAGCTATGTGCTTGCACTAAAAGATGAAGCCATTCGAGCACAGTTTGATATGGCATTTAAGCGATTTGCAAAGCAAATGAACATCATTCTGCCCGATGTAGCCGCAGCGCCATTTTTAGCGGATATGAAACTGCTAGGTAAAGTCCATAATTCTGCACGAAACCAGTACCGAGATGCAGGTTTGGATATGAAGGACATTGGCGCTAAAGTCCGTAAGCTGGTGGACGAGCATATTTTAAGTACAGGCGTTGATCCCAAAATACCGCCTATTGACCTACTGGCCGCAAATTTTAAAGAAAGTATTCGACCAGAAAAATCGACTGAATCTAAAGCTTCTGAAATAGAAAGCGCGATTAAGCACCATATTACCGTCAAGCTTGAGGAAGACCCAGAGTATTACAAATCCCTCAGCTTAAGACTCAGAGACATTATCGAGAAGACCGCAGGGCAATGGGAACAGCAATTAGAGCTGTTATTGTCTATGGTCGACACGATTGAGATTGACCGTCGTAGAGCCGCTAAAGATGCAGGGCTTTCCGAAACTGAGTATGCCTTTTACAACATACTTACCGCTGAAGTGACCAAAACAAGCGACATTGAAGTCATAGACGAGCACCAGTTAATTGAGATAAAGACGATCACTCAAAACCTTGTTGCCATGTTTGATGAAGCGACTCAAATAGTCGACTTTTTCAACAAGGGAGATGAGATAAAACGGTTGAAAAAAGAGATAAAACGCGCCGTTATTGATGCATCATTTAGCAACGTAGAATTGATCTCCAACCTGCAAGATAGATTTATGGAATTGGCAAAACACAAGTTTAATAAGCAATGACCACCAGCATGAAACAAGCCGAATTCATTCAAGCTAAAGGGTATCAAGCACGCATTACCCGAACCACGAGAGCCAAAACTGCCTCCATTAAAGTTGAAGAAGGCATGGTTAGCGTGGTCGTGCCCAAGGCATTACCGATAGAACGAATCGAGCGAATATTACAAGAAAAACACCAATGGATTATCGATAAGATTGCCCTGCACAAGGTACTCACTACCTCATCAGAAAAGCAGTTTGTCTCTGGTGAGGCAATGTCATACCTTGGCCGAAATTATCGTTTAAAAGTACATGCAGGCAGTTTTGAGCCAGTAAAGCTGGTGCAAGGACGGTTAGTCGTTACTGTTCCCGAAGGTTCCGCCCGTTCAAATTTAGTGAGAGAAGCACTCATAGGCTGGTATAAACGCAATGCATTGCTCAAGCTTAAGGAAAAGGTGCGCCGTTATGTAAAAGTAATGGGAGTCGCGCCTAAATCAGTCAATATCAAAACCTTTAAAAGCCGTTGGGGTAGCTGCAATCCTAAAGGTGATTTAGATTTTAACTGGATTATTGTTATGGCTCCTAACCGCATCGTCGACTACGTGGTTGTCCATGAATTATGCCATCTAAAGCAACTAGACCACTCCCCACTATTTTGGAAAGAAGTAGAACGGATAATGCCTGATTACGTAGAATGCAAAGAGTGGCTGAGGGAGAACTCCCAGTTGTTGGTTGTATGAGCGGAATGCCTAACACAGTTATTCTTCTGGGTTAATCGCCTTATTCTATACGAAGAATGTTAGCCATATAGCTAACATTTACTTTTCACACTATGATGTTAGCCATATAGCTAACTTTTGCTGGTGGATATATGTCAGATAGACAAGAGATTGGTAACGCAGTAAGTGGGAGTAGAAAGTCGCTAGGTTATACACAGCAGCGTTTAGCTGAACTCACTGGTATCAATAAAACGACTATTTCTGAGATTGAAAATGGCCACTTCACTGGCTCGTTCGATATCTTTGAACGCTTGCTTGATGCCGTTGGTTTGCAGTTTGACGTGATACCAAAGCAACACAAACTGCCAGATTGGGATGAAATTGATAGTTTGTTTTCGGAGGATAAATAATGGCCTCTGAATCAAGCTTACCCAATAAAATCAACAACATCACGGTTTGTTCCGACAATACAGAGCTAGGTGTTTTAACCCATGGCTCAGTGCATCATTATCAGCCTACGCAAGATAAACATTACGTATCACTTACCATGACCCAGAAAGGTATGGATGGTTATTCTTCTGGCGCATTGCATCCAATATTTGCGCAAAACCTACCTGAAGGCTTTAACCGCCGTTTCATCGCAGAGAAACTAGCGCGATATGCAAAAGTAAACGACATGTATTTACTTGCACTGCAAGGCGAACATAGCGTTGGCATGCTTTCTTATCAAAGTGAGCTAGCCTTGCCTGAGACTGAGTCCGTTTCGCTTAGTGATATCTTGTCATACAACAGCGCAGAACCGCTGTTTCCTCAATTATTAGAAAAGTATTACCTCAGAAACTCACTCGCAGGTGTACAGCCGAAGGTTAGCATCCCGAGTGCTGGCACGATTAAAACCAGTCGAACCATTGAGCAAAAAGATTTAATTGTTAAATCATTCGACGCCGAGTTTCCGCTATTAACGGTTAACGAGTTTGTTTGTATGGAAGCTGCGCGCCATTGCGGACTTGAGCCACCTAGAACCTACCTATCAGAAAGTTTAGAGACATTTGTGATCGAGCGCTTTGATAGGGCAGATGATGGCACAAAGCTAGGTTATGAGGATTTCACCACCTTACTGAAGAAGTCCAATGACCCAGACGCTAAATACAGTAGTAGCTATGAAACTCTGCTCAAGGCGACACACTTGTATACCAACAGCCAAGCGGAAGTTGAGAAAATATATCAGTACATTGTATTTAACTGCTTAATTGGTAATGGTGATGCGCATTTGAAGAACTTTGCGCTGCAATATACCTCTGACATGTCCCATATTTTTGTATCGCCACCGTTTGATATCACCCACACTCTTATTTATGACGCTATCGATAACAAAATGGCGCTCAAACTGTCGAATAGTAAGGCTTTTCCTGATGAGTCACATTTGCTGAAATTGGCTGAAGGTGAACGGTTTAGGATCAGAAAGGCAAAAGAAATTATTGAGTCCACCTGCGATGGCATTATGGACTACCTAAAATACTCTAATGAAGTTCAGCTCTTTGGAGGATTACGTGAGTCAATTGAACGCTCAGTATCGAGTGTTCTCACACCAACTTACTCAACTAAAAATTACCGCCATGATAGGAAAAAGAAGTTTGAATAAAACCGTTAATTCAAACCTCAGCTGATACCTACACTATAAAAACAAGGAGCTAGATAGCCGAAAGTCTGCACCAGAATAATCTATTGTCGATCCTATCGGTCCACAATCAGTGGCAGCGCCACCAGACAATAAACAACATATCAAAGCCGGACAAAAGCATACAACTAACTTAAGGATCTGAAAATGCTATTTATCGTAAATGGTATGGTGGATTTCTTTGATATAAGAACCACCGATTTTGAATCAATATATGAAGCTGTTACTTATGAGATTTACCCAGTAAGTATGAAGGCGGCAGTAAAATCACTTCTGGTCGGTAAACATGACGGCCTTGGTGGCGCAATAATGGATGACAGCGGCTCTCCATTTGCTATATATCAAGCGCTTATAGCTAGTGGCTACGAAGTTGTTACGTTTGATGATGAGTTTCTGGAGCAACTGCAAGTTCATAACGAATCAATGGACATTATTGATGATGAGCCTGAAGGCGTTGAAGATGGTCGACACCCACTTGACATTACGATGTATTAAAACTGAATCATTCAAGAAATATGTGCCAGAAAAAGTAAAGCGACCCAACACTCATTTGAGCCGCTTTCGTTCTGTTATTTTAAACGTTTACATAGATTTCAATTTTTGCCGAAGTTCCTGAAAACTAGCCCCCCAGTAATAACGTTGATTACCACACATAGGACAAGAACAAGTACATGGCGTTTTTAAACATATACCTAAAAACTGTGCAGAGCCTTTAGGGCTACCACCCCAATAGGTAACCCGAGATTTTTTGAGTCGCGCTTTGTGATGGCGACGAATTGCACGTTTTGAAATTTTCACTTTTATACTCCCGAACAGGACTTACTATTCGGGTGGCCACTCCTTCGAATGACCACCACAGCCTGAGCCGAGATTTATCTGAAAATGCCATACTTTACGTCCGTAAATATAATTTTATGTAAGAGGGCTTCCTGCGCATAAATCTGCTACAACATCTTGTTATTTATATAGATGTAGCAATTCCCGCAACCAACAGTGCACATCACTTGTACTTTTCTGGAATTATAACTAGAAGAGGGCCTTCTACATCGTCATCATCAAAAAAACTTGTCTCTGAATTAGCATCTTCATAATCAACACCTCGTTTCAATATAAAATCATCGCCCACTGATTCCGTATTTACGAAAAAAGATGTCCAATCTTTACTAGTCGCCTGTGCAAGCTCATATGCATGTTTAGTATGATGCTCAGCAAGACCTTTCAAAGGACCGCTTCCTTTTGATAGCTTCCTATTCATAACCAAACCCCATATATGGTACACCACTAAAAATAATTATCATTAAAAATAAATGCTTAACTAAAATGCACATGCAACTGCCACGCAACCAAAAAAAATCTTGACCTGTCATATATCAAAATATAAAGTCGTCAATGGTAGACGCAAACCAGCCAGCCCACAGGCAAAGTATATTACAGCGTACAAAAATCTATGTTTTAATTTTATGACACCTTAATTTTGGCTATGTGAATGTGGGCCAATTAGCACTCTATCATTAAGGAATGTTATGAACACTTCAAATCTGAACATTGAAAAAAACTTCTTTCCGCCTCTATACAAAATCAATCAACATGCTAAATTTTTATCGAAAAATTTGCCAGTGACATTATGCCAAGCCCAAGAAATGGTAGCTTACTATCAACACTGCAACAGTTGGGTAGAGTTAAAAAACTCTATTAAAAATGGGCATGGTTTACGAGGACGACATACCGAAAAAGCAACTGGGATTTGTCACTTAAAGGCCTCAGAATTTAGGAGGAAACTTTTAACCTTACTAAATTCTGATTGGGATAGTAATATTGAGCACTTACATAATACCTCGCTTATTGAGCAAACCATCTCTCACTCAATTTATAACAAGAAATTAGATTGGCTATTAGATGAAGAGGTCTGTCATCTTTATTACAGCCTATATGAGGAAGATAATGACACACCTCATAGCAATCTTCTTGAGATGTTATACTACTATGATAATAACTTCTTAAATTTATTCCACAATTTCAAAGAATCAATGATAGGACGTCATTTCTATGACTATCGATATGGATTAAGATTATTTTGCCACAAAAATAAACACGATGGGCATGTACTGTATATTATCAGAGAATTTGACACTTACTTCTATCCACCATGCAATGACTACACTAAGAAGATACATTTTAGGTCCCAATGGCTAGTAAATTATGTAGTGGGTTACATCAATAGATTAATCGAAATACTAAGCAACGATGGTCAAAGTGGGGAAATAGTTCTACACAGGGTAAACAACGAAGATTGCATTAGCAGCAATTCAATCAATAGTTCACAAGGCATATTGGAAATTTCAAATAGATTACAGAAGCAGGGTGCTATTAAGTGTAAATTTTTTGGCGCGGACGATCCCCGTATAGGATTATCTCTTTCATTCGGTAAATAATTTCAAAAACCTAATAATGGGGCAACTTTTCTCAAAAAAATAAGCTTATGTTGAGCTTCCTTCTTGAGAAAGAGCGCCCCTGCAATGACGTTCATTACAACAGATAAAACATAGAATTAGATAGTGTATTTAATAATTTCACTCATAAAACAGTTTATAAATTTCACTATTATTATAAAAACTATCGCTTATAACTATCTGTCCCTTTAGCAATCCTAGCGGCCGTGGCTGCATCGTTTTCTCATATTGAACCAATTTGACAACTGGCTCACCAGCCTGAGTGATAATGACTTCTTCACCATTAGCAGCAAGATCCACCAGCTTAGATAAGTTCGCTTTGCCTTATTAATGCTTATTTGCATAGGTTACACCACAGACAGTGACATTGGACTTTTTAGAGTAAATCCTCAACTTTGCATTGGTATAGTGAAGCCATCTTTTGCTTCGTTTTTGCTTGCAAGGTTGCGCCTTTTGTTTCCATTCGACTGAGAGTTGACTGGCCTATATTCAATCTGCTTGCGGCCTCTGACTGACTAAAACCTCGATATTTTCGCCAAGCTGCAGCGGGAGATACGTCTTCTAGCTCAATCATTTTGACAATTATATGTGGAATAGTTGCCTCTTCAATATCGCCAACACTTGAAAGCAGAGCTGTATCTAGCTCGTCTAGTTCTTCTTCAGGCAAGCTCGCTAAAAAAACACCAAGCTTGTCCTCAACCTCAAGCAAATGTTTTACTTTCTCGTAATCCGCAATCGGTAAGACCGCAAACAGAGCCTTATTGTTGCTATCAAAAATAAGTTGGATCATAGTAGCTCGCACTCTTACAATTCTATTGCCCTATCAAACTTAAGCCAAAGCTGACATTTAAACAGTCTTAAGAATGGGACTATAACTAACGAGCCCCAACTATCTTAGATTGATACGACAAATAGCATTTTTTGCATAACAAAGACATAATTAAATCATAACTAGGTATTTTCAGCTATTCACTTTTTAATCAAAGCACGATTTTTATGCTGTTCGCTTCAATATAGAAACGTTATCCGGCTTATCCGTCAGAAGATCTAAACGCTCTACCCACATATCTAATGCCGCTTTCTTTTCTGGAAGGTATTGGCTGCGGTTGTAAATTGCCATAACTCCACCAAGAGCGTGACCTAGAAGCTGTTCAACCACATATGGCGCAACACCCAAATCATTCAGTTTAGTCGCAAAGCTTCGACGTAAATCATGCAATGTCCAAGATTCTTGATGCTTTAACCAACTACATATTTTCCGACCGGAACCACTTACGGTTTCAGCACTTTTTAGCTCACCTAAAAGATAGCCAGTTTGACCATGACGCCTATATAAAAACTCGATCAAGGGCTTAATTCGCTCAGGTATTGGGCGAGTAATGAGAGTATTAGTCTTACTGTGGCTTTTAGGCACAGTCCAAATTCCTCGATCTAAATCCCACTCGTCAAACTGAGATAATCGTAACTCTTGAGTACGCGCACCGAAAACTATCAATAATTTACATAATTGACGCATGTAGAAAGAAACCTTACGCCCCTCAAGCAAAGTAAGCAGATCAGTCAACTCAATATCTGACAGCACTCTATCCTTTTTATTTTGCTTTTTGCCTACGTCCGTACCGATAAGATCGTCAAGTGCATGAGTGATTGCATAACGCCGCACACGACAAAACCTCAGAGCCTGCTTAGCACTTTGTAATACGTAACCCGCAGCAACAGGTGCAGGTCTTTGTTTGAGGCTAGGTACGCCTCGTCTTATACGGTCAAAGCACTCTATCCAATGACGAGTTTCAGTGTCCACAAGCGAATAATTCCCTATATAGGGATAAATATGTTTTGCAAACTGCGCTCTATTCTTATCAACATTGACTCTATTTTCTTCAGCATATTCTTTAAGCCAATACTCTAGGGCTTGCTCAACAGTGACGGGTAGTAACGACTCTTGCCTTGTCATACTTCGCTTTAGCTTTGGATCATGCCCTTGGGCTAACCATGTACGACACTCTTCCATTGCATCTCTGGCTTGCCTGAGAGATAAGTCTGGATAGTCGCCTAAATCTATTCGTTTATTTTGTCCATTGATCTTATAGCGAAACTGAAATCTTAATTTACCAAGTACTGAAACACGAACTCCCAATCCTTTACCGTCTGTTAGGGTAAAAGCTTCAGTCTGTGGCTTCCCGTTATATGAACGTAAAGTGGTCTCATAAATCATAAGTTTTGAGCTCTTTTATGGTGAGATTTGGGCTCTATTCCATGACCCCCATATGTACCCCCATTTAACCATAGCAACCAAAACAAGCCAATACCTACAAGAACAAGAAAACTCACTAACCATTGATAAACAAAGGAATAAATCGACAAACCAATAAGTATAAAAACAACCAAAAACACCGCTTTCGATTGTACGGCATGAATTAATCCGCAAGGATTAAGCTGTTGTATTGAGAAAAGAAAAGGCCTGAAGAGATTCAGGCTTTTTTGCTTTCTGATACACGGTTTTCTAATGTATGCCTTTCTAATGTGCGCCCTTCTTATACACATAGTTACACAGTCACCATAATGCTTGGTTTGCCACGCCTCTCACGCCAACTAAGACATCATTCACCAACACTATGAGCTTGGCTGCGTCTGGTGACCAAAATCAATAG
This sequence comes from Shewanella baltica, assembly GCF_900456975.1. Lineage (NCBI taxonomy): Bacteria > Pseudomonadati > Pseudomonadota > Gammaproteobacteria > Alteromonadales > Shewanellaceae > Shewanella > Shewanella baltica. The sequence continues at coordinate 34,190 of NZ_UGYM01000002.1, read as the reverse complement.
AAAACCCACACAGACCCATAGCATAACCTTGACACGAGCTATCGGGTTTTAAGTTATAATGCATTTAAAAATCAGCCTGTTAATTCTAAAACTTTTTAGCCGTAGGTTTTACATTGTCATTGACTCACTCTGAACAAGATATCAAGCACAGTTGGTTTGGCCATTTCTTTATTGGCAAAGCTGATGCAGTAAAACTCAGCGCCAGTGGTATTAGCATTAATCGCACTAAAGGCGGCTTTTTTGTTCACTCTCGCAGCGCTAACAAAGTAGCCGCTGACGAATGCTTTACCTGGCAACAGCTCGACTCCCCGCCGGTTTTCACCTTGAGTCCGCTCGGATACTTGCTCGGTTTCACTGTATCTGGCAAAGCCTATCAACTGCCGTTTCTAAGCTATTTTGCGCAGCATCAATTTGGCAACGAAATCGCACTGCTTTGGGCGAATGCTAATGGGGCGCGCATTGCTGAGTTAGTGGCGAAAGTCGATAAAATACTGGCACACACTTATTTACGTGAATCACGTTTAGAAATGATACAAGCCAGAGTCGCGCGCGAATATCAGCGTTGGTTCCCTTGGTGTGAAAACCTGCCCTTGGCGGCAAATCTACACACAGTGTTAGCGAGGCTTAAGCAAATCCACCGCTGGACCCGCGCCGATGTAAAGCAGCTGCGTGAAGAGTACGTTCAGTCACAGCTCGTTAAATTTGCAGACTATTTTGAGTATGTAGAATCTAATCCCTTAACCGAAAAACAGCGCCGAGCTTGTATTATTGATGATAACAATAATTTGTTATTGGCAGGTGCAGGCACGGGCAAAACCAGTGTGATGGTCGGGCGAGCCGGATATTTGCTTAAGAGTGGTCAAGCAAAAGCCGATGAAATACTGCTGTTAGCCTATGGTCGTAAAGCGGCTGACGAGATGGATGAGCGAATTAAAAACAAGCTTGGCACGGAGGATATCAAGGCAAGTACTTTCCACAGTTTAGGCTTAAAAATTATCGCTGACGTTGAGCGCGCTAAACCCAGTTTGTCCCCTTGGGCAGAGGATGACAAAGCCAAAGAGCTGTGGGTGCACAATATCCTTGAGACTTTGATTGAAAATGCGGCTTACCGTAAGCAACTTTTCGAGTACTTCAGCCGTTTCTATTATGTTGAAAAAAGCCCGTTCGAGTTCGATGTGGAAGGCGAGTATTTTCAATACTTGAATGACAACGATATTCGCAGCCTTAAAGGTGAGCGAGTCAAAAGCTTTGGTGAGCTCTACATTGCCAACTGGCTATTTAGCAATGGCATCGAATATGTTTATGAAGCTAAGTATGAGCATGATGTGCGCAGTATTGATTTTCGTCAGTATCAACCCGATTTCTATCTGCCTGAATACCAAGTTTATCTTGAATACTATGGTATTGATGAACACCAGCATACCGCCCCTTATATCGATAACCAAAAGTACTTGGAATCGATGGCATGGAAACGCCAGCTACATAAAAAACATGGTACTAAGTGTATTGAGCTATTTTATTACCAACATAAAAACGGGTCGTTAATCGGTAAGCTTGAGCAAGCTTTACAGGTCTTTAAAGTGCAATACGCGCCCTTACCCGATGAAGCCATACTCGCCACCCTGCATGAACTAGGCCGCGTGACTGAATTGGCAAAAATGTTTAGTCAGCTGATTGGGCTGTATAAAGCAGCTTGCCTTGATGAACATGGCCTTGAGGGTATATTTGCCCGCGCCGCCGATGCTCAGCAGACCCGTAAGGCATTCGAACTGCTTGAGCCCATACTCACGCGCTATGAGCAACATTTAACAATAAATGGCGACATTGATTTTGAGGACATGATTGGCAAAGCGCTGACGTATCTACAACGCGGGCAATTTATTAGCCCGTGGCGTTTTATTATGGTGGATGAGTTCCAAGATATTTCAGAACCACGTGCCCGCTTAGTGCGTGCCTTGAGGGATTCCTGTACGCCCCATTCTAAAGCGCAGGCGTCTTTATTTTGTGTCGGGGATGACTGGCAGGCGATTTATCGCTTTAGCGGCGCAGATGTGAGTTTAACTACGCATTTTACTCACTATTTTGGCCCAACAGCCCAAAGCTACTTAGATCTGACTTTTAGGTTTAACAGTAGTATTGGGCAAGTCGCCACTCAGTTTGTTACCCAGAATCCCACACAATTGAGCAAGGACATTCGCTCCCTCATGCAGGTCGCCTCCCCCGCGGTTTCAATATTACGCCGCGGAGAAAATGAACCACCCAGTAAAGATGAGCCAAGCCCAAATGCATTGGAACAAGCATTAACGGCGATAAGTGCAAGGATAAACGCCGGAAGTGACAAACTTAACAGCGTACCTAGCGTCTATTTGCTGGCACGTTTTTGGTTTCAGTTACCCGATAAAACCCAAGTTAACCAACTCAAGGCGAAATATCCCAACGTGAAGATTGAGTGCCAATCATTTCACGCTTCGAAAGGGAAAGAGGCCGATTATGTGGTGATCATGGGGATGAAGACAGGGATACATGGTTTTCCGTCGATGAAAATCACGCCGCCGATACTGGATGCTTTTTTACCTAAAACTGAAGCGTTTGAATTTGCAGAGGAACGCCGACTGTTTTATGTCGCGTTAACGCGGGCAAAACATCGTGTCTATGTGATTGCCGATATGACAGATGTGAGTCCTTTCGTCACTGAACTGCTTACAAAAGGCTACGATATTGCACAAGATGAGTTCAGCACCTCTTTAGTGCAAAGGTTATTTGAAGAAGTAAAATGCGTGCGTTGTAGCACGGGAACGCTTAAGCCTAGAATGGGGAATTTTAAATCGTTTTATTCTTGCTCACACTTTCCCCTGTGCGATCACAAGGAGCAAGACTGCGAACTCTGCGCTAGCCCAATGACGCGTAACCGTTTTGCAGGCTTTAAGGTGTGCCTAAATGAGGCTTGTGGACATATATCACCGCTTTGTAACCTCTGCGGCGGCGATATGCTGTTGAAAGATGGTCGATTCGGCCCCTTTTGGGCCTGTCGCAATTACCGCGGGCAAAACCTACCCAGTTGTACGAATACACTAAACAAGGCCAAGTTATCGCTACCAAATTAAGTGATAAAAAGCGAAACACTTTGGCATTTTCGTCAATCTGTATTTCAAGGTTACGAGAGCCAATTTGCAACTCCAAGCTAAGGCGGCCACCTACTCCTTAAGAGATATTTTATTCAGTTAACTGTGACATCATCAGCAAATCCTGAGTATTTTAGTCGGGTTTAGTTGCTACGCATTAAAGCTGCAAATAATATGAATGTAAATTTATTGCTGCTTTGGAGCTATTCATGTCTGCTACTTCTACCCCAAAAGATGCACAAGCCACTGGCCATGGAGTGGATTCTCAACCTCGCCATGATGCACAACTTGGTCAAGGTTTTCCGCTTAGTGAGAGCGCTCAGGATAACCACTGGCTGGAAAGAAAAGTCGGTGAGTTAGTTGCCGAAGATTTTCGCCGCGCCCATGTGTTCAGCCAATTTGGTATCGATTTCTGTTGTGGCGGCGGTAAACCGCTGTCGATCGCCTGCGAGCGTGCAGAAATAGATCCCGCAAAAGTGGTTGCTGCGCTGAATGCGGTAACACTGACTGGCAGCAAAGAAGATGAATTGAATCAATTACCCTTAGATCTACTTATTGAATATATAGAATCAACGCACCATCAATACGTGCGCGAAAAAGCACCGTTATTGGTCGAATACTCCGAGAAGATGGTCCGCGCCCACGGTGAGCACTATGCCGAAATAGTTCCCTTTGCGGGTTGGGTACGTGCTTTAGTAGAAGACCTGATGCCGCATTTAATGAAAGAAGAGAAAATACTGTTTCCGGCGATACGTGGTTTAAGTCAAGCAGAGCACATTGAAACTTGCTTTGGCCATATTGGTAATCCCATCAATGCGATGCAGCACGAACATGAAGAAGTCGGTTTGATCTTGCAAAAATTACACGAGCTCACGAACGACTTCACGCCACCGGAACATGCTTGCACTACGTGGCGTGTGTGTTATGCCACGCTAGCGGAATTTGAGGCTGATTTACATCAGCATATTCACTTAGAAAACAATATTCTATTTCCTAAGGCATTAGGTCTCGCTCAATAATCGATTAAATGTTGCTGCTGTGATGCCCCTGAATTACGGTCATCCGCAGAATCTTGAGGCCGGACCTAAGTCTGGTCTTTCAATTGTTGACGTGCTACAACAAGTCATGTGTCGCTGACGGATAAGCTGCCATGACATTTCAATCATTTGCACTTGATGATATTGCCGATTTACACGAATCGGCCCAAGTAGAGTTTAAACTCGCAGGTGGCCGCGACGGCCAAGGTCAATTACCCGAAGATATTTGGGCGACTTATAGCTCCTTTGCCAACACTTTAGGCGGCGAGATCATCCTAGGGGTGCGCGAAGAACGTGGCCATTTCAGCATTCAAGGCATTCCCAATCCGCTTCCTGTTTTACAAGCGTTTTGGGAGATACTCGATAATCCTAGCCGTACTAGCCATAATATTTTGGCGATTTCAGATGTGCAGATTATTGAAATTATGAATAAAAAGCTGATTCGTATCCGCGTACCGCTGGCGCCTGAGCAACTCAAACCTATTTATGTCGGCGGCGATCCTTACACTGGGAGTTATTTTAGGGTGGGAGATGCCGACATGCATGCGAGCCGTCGGCAGGTCAATCTACTGTTACGCCGCGCCCATCTTTGCATGAAGCAACTCAAGGCGCGTTAATTCGGCATGCTATTACGTCAAAATCCTGCTAATAAATAACCGCCCATGGCCGCAATCGCTGCGCCCGTGACACGCATTAAGTTGCGTTGTCCTGTCATCCGCTGCATTCCAAGGCCTATCATTACGCCGCCTAAATGGATGACCGCAGTGCCAAATAAAAATCCTAGGGCATACAAAACCGGGCTTGCCAATGCTGGCATTTCGGCGCCGTGGGCATGCCCGTGGAAAATCGCAAATACGCCAACAAATGCCATGGCGAATAACAGTGGAATTTGACGATCAAAAGCGATGGCAAGACCGAGTAACAATACCGAGAGGGCGATGCCGATTTCAACGAAGGGAACGGCAATGGCGTATAAACCTAAAATCCCGCCAACCAACATAAAGACAACAAAAGCGAGGGGCACTGTCCAAATCGCGCGGCCACCGAGCTGGGTGCTCAACATGCCCACACTCAACATTGCCAGCAAGTGATCAAATCCCAAAACGGGATGATTAAAACCTGACATGAAACCGCCACCCGAATGGATCTCATGGGCCGATACCGGCGCGATCCAACATAAAGTGAGCAGTAATAACAACCCGATACGCGCCATAACACAGCCTTAGTCAGTGACTTCAGTAATATTAGGCTTCACTCTAGTGCAAATTTTGGGAACAAACCTTGATCTCAATCACTCTGGATTAGCAAAGATACAGATTCAACACTGCCCACAGAGTTAGTTTGCGTCGATAGCCAGCACTTTGATTAACGCATCAAGAGCATTAATTTCTAAATGGGGTAACAAGGCCGCAATAGGTAAGGAATCGACTCGGCCAAAACTCGGATTCAACCACACAGACTGACATCCTGCCAGCCGCGCCCCGCGCACATCGGAATTCATACTATCGCCAACATGCAGTAAATGTTGCGGTGCAATATTTAGTCGCGAGCAGGCCAATTCAAACATGTCTTTAGCGGGTTTCATATGCACGCCATTGCCTGGATGCAACACAAACTCGAAGGTATCGCCTAAACCAATTCGCTCGGCATCCACATTGCCATTGGTGATGCCGATTAATCTAAAATGCTGCGATAGGCGTTTGAGTAACAAGAGCACTTCGTCAGATACTTGAAAATGGCTGCGATGAAAATAAAAACACGCCAATCCTTGCTCGGCGCCGCGTTCGGCTTCGACGGCCGAATACCCTAGCTGTATTAGCCCTTGGCGAAGCGTTGCCAAACGGGCAGCGCTGGTGTCGTGGGCTAGCTCGCGATTTTGCTGCAGCAGTTGCAGTTTTAGCCTGCGCCAATCATGGGTTTTCCACGCCTGCGACAATGGATAAGTCTGCAACAGAAACGTCGCCAGCTCAGCTTCGGCATTTAAAATATGCGGTAGATTATCGTACAGGGTATCGTCGAGATCGAAACTGATCGCTTGAATATTTTGAGGTCTAAGATAGCAACGCATTATTTATCCTGTGTTTTTTTCGCTCTAGGATGGGCGTTATCATACACCTTAGCTAAGTGTTGGAAATCCAAACTGGTATAAATTTGCGTAGTCGCTAGGTTCGCATGGCCCAATAATTCTTGCACCGCCCGCAGATCGGCGCTCGCTTCTAACATGTGAGTGGCAAAGGAGTGGCGCAGTTTATGTGGATGCACGCGCACCGATAATGCCTGCTCTTGCCCCCATTTAGCCATCCGCGCCTGAATACTACGATGGGAGAGTCGCTTGCCCTTTTCGGTCACAAATAAGGCGTTATCTTCACAGGAGATCTGCTTTCGGCAATTGAGCCAATTCAGCAAAGCAGCAATCGCCAAACGACCGACAGGGACGATACGTTCCTTATTGCCTTTACCTAAGACTCGCACTTCTTTCAAATCGTATTGCACACTGGATAAATTGAGCGCAGCGAGTTCAGCTAAACGTAAACCACTGGAATAAAACAACTCCATCATGGCCTTATCCCGCAGACTCAAGGGATCTGTACCTTCAATGTCGAGCAAATGACTGATGGCATCGACATCGATATTCTTCGGCAGCGGTTTGGCTTGTTTGGGAGCACTTAAGCCTTTGGCAGGATTAAGCTCGATCACACCTTCGCGCAGCAAAAATTCACCCCATTGTTTTACCGCAGATAAACACAGAGAAAGCGATCGCGGGCTTAAGCCTTTGCGGTGCAATTTGGCTAACACTTGCTGCCAATGCTCGCGACTCACATTGAGTAGATGCACGCCGTCAGGCAAGAGATCACTACCGCGATTAAGCTCGTAAAGGTAATTACGTACTGTATGGGCCGACAACTGCCGCTCGGTACTCAGATAGCGTTCAAAGGTTTGTAACCATTGAGTATTAAGCGCCGACACTTCGGCTGTTTGCGTACTCATATCGGTTTCCTCATGGGTTTTGCTAAGCCTTAGGTGAGCACAATCGCTCAACAGCCGTTACAGCTTAGCGAGCATGTGCGCCAGCAAACGCCGCAGTTGTTCCAGCAGCATGTTATCCATATCGGGGTGAAAATGGGTGGCATCTTGGCTGGCAATAGCAAAAATGACTGGGTTGTCTTCCGATAATTTCGTCAGTGCCACCGACCCCACTTCGCTACCAAATAGGCGTTTAGCCTCTTGCTGCGTGAGTCGGCCAAAATAGTGACCTTTATGCAGCCTTTGATCCCATATTGCCTTCATATCGGTATCGAGCACGCTGATCAAACGCACATGACTGAAATTAAACTGTAATTTTAAACTGTCGGCCAACACTTCTTTGAGTGACACAAGATCGGCACAATTTAATAGCTGGAAGGATAACTCAGTATTGAATTGGTAAATCTTCTCGTTACGCGCCGCCATGGTTAACAGGCTAGTGATTTCTTCTTCCAACTGGCTCACTCGCTGGCGCAGCATTTCTTGGCGACGTTCCACCAAAGAGATAGCGCCACGTTCCATGTGAGGCAAGCGCATTGCCAGCAGCAGCTCGGGATAGCGATTAAAAAAGTCAGGATTATCCAGCAGATATTCGCGAATAATCAACTCATCGAAAGGCACATCCGTCTGCGGCATCAAGGGCTCTGTCATAACTGAATTTGTCCATCGTAAACGTGCTGCGCGGGGCCCGTCATCCACAAAGGTTTACCCTCGCCTTCCCAGTTGATGGTTAAGGTGCCGCCGGGTAAATCCACCCGCACTTGCTGACCGAGCTTTCCTTGCACTTGACCCACAACTACAGCTGCACATGCGCCTGTGCCACAGGCCAAGGTTTCGGCCGCGCCGCGCTCATACACCCGCAGCTTAATGTGGCCGGAGTCTACGACCTGCATAAACCCCACATTCACGCCGCGCGGAAAACGCTCATGCTTAGTGAGCATGGCACCAATTTCAGCAACAGAAGCACTCGCCACATCTTCAACGTCGAGCACGCAATGGGGATTACCCATAGAAGCCGCGCCACATAAAAAGGTTTGCATCGGTGTTTGCAGTAAATAGGTTTTTTCAGGTTTCTTGGCTTTGAAGGGGATCTGACTCGGTTCGAGGATCGGCACGCCCATATTCACGGTAACAGTACCGTCTCGCTCTAAGCGCAGAGTCATCTTGCCAGACGAAGTACTGACACGGATTTTGCTCTTATTTGTCAGGCCTTTATTACGCACAAAACGAGCGAAACAGCGGGCGCCATTGCCGCATTGTTCGACTTCAGTGCCATCGGCATTGAAGATGCGATAATGAAAATCTAAATCGGGATCATAGGGCGGCTCAACTAAGAGTAGTTGGTCGAAACCTATGCCAAAGTTACGGTCGGCTAAACGGCGGATCTGCTCAGGCGAAAAGAACACGTTCTGCGTGACCCCATCGACCACCATAAAATCGTTGCCCAGTCCGTGCATCTTAGTGAATTGGATCAAGATACTTATCCTTTAAGCCGAGGCGCCGCTCATAAAGTATGAAACCAAGCGCCTGAATCAATATAATTTTTCTAGTTTACGGCAGGAGTTGCTCACCTTGCCAGAGCTGAGACAATTTTTCTCGCTCACGCACTAAGAAAGCCTGCTCACCATCCACCATCACTTCAGCCGCACGAGGACGCGTGTTGTAGTTAGAGGCCATGGCAAAACCATAGGCACCACTCGAACGCACCGCCAGTAAATCACCCGCGGCTAACGCGAGCTGGCGATTTTTACCTAAAAAGTCACCGGTTTCGCACACTGGGCCAACAATATCAAACTCATAGGCTTCTGAGTCCCTTGGCACGACTGGGATAATATTTTGCCATGCACTGTAGAGTGCGGGACGAATCAAGTCATTCATCGCACCATCGACAATCGCAAAACGTTTGTCGCTGTTTTCTTTAAGATACAGCACCTGAGTAACAAAAATCCCCGCATTGGCGGCAATCGCACGGCCCGGTTCGAAGATCAGCTTCAGTTGACGGTCGCCCAAACGCGCCAATATGGCGGCAGCATACACATCAGGATGTGGCGGCGTTTCGGCATCATAGGTCACCCCTAAACCACCACCCACATCGAAATGCTCAATAACGATACCCTGCTCGGCCAAACGGTCGATCAAGGCGAGCATACGATCCATCGCATCGAGGAATGGTTTGATTTCAGTCAGTTGTGAGCCGATATGGCAATCGACACCTTTCACTTTTAAATGTGGCAACGCATGGGCACGGGCGAAAACGATTTCAGCCTCATCCATAGCAATACCGAATTTGTTTTCTTTAAGGCCAGTCGAAATGTAGGGATGGGTTCCCGCATCAACATCGGGATTAATCCGCAGGGACACAGGCGCCACTTTACCTAAACGACCAGCGACCAGATTTAACTGCTCAAGCTCAGCACTCGATTCAACGTTAAAGCAATAAATGCCCAGATTAAGTGCCTGTTCCATTTCAGCCGCAGTTTTACCCACGCCAGAGAACACCACTTTGGCGGGATCGCCGCCCGCTTCCATCACTCTTGCTAACTCACCGCCCGACACGATATCAAAACCACTGCCTAAACGTGCCAGCACATTCAGTACAGCCAAGTTCGCATTGGCTTTAACCGCGTAACAAATCAAATGTGGATGATCTGCCACGGCATTATTAAAGGCATGCCAATGGCGCTCTAGCGTGGCGCGGGAATAGATATACAGCGGTGTGCCATAGGTTTGAGCTAAATAGGCAACCTGGCAGCCTTCGGCGTGCAGGGCATTTTGTTGGTAGAGAAAGTGATCCAATGTCTGATTCCTTACTGCGCGTTATCGCTGCGATAGTGATGGTCGTTTTAGTTATAGCGATTGTTATTGTTGTGTTTTTTGTGCTTCGATGGCTCTAATTTCGGTTTTAATCTCTTCCACTTCAGGCACAGTTTTAGCTTCATCAACCTTTTTAGGTTGATTCACCTCTGTGGCGGGCGATCGATAGAGGGGGCCCTTCTGGCCGCATGCCGTAATGAATAGGCTACCAAGCAATAACAATAAAAACAGTCTCATTTTTCTCAACATCTGTGCATCTGGTGACTAATGGCCTTATAATCGCACCCATCTTGACGAAAGCAAAGGACAGAAATGCATGGCCATTACAGATACAGAATTTCACCAGCTCGCCGATGACATGTTCCAAGCCATAGAAAATGCGATTGAAACTGCGATTGATGAGCAAGATGCCGATGTTGATATCGATGCCAGTGGCAACGTATTGCAATTAGAATTTGTTGATGGCTCTAAGATAGTGATCAACAAGCAAGAACCTTTGCATGAGATTTGGGTAGCCACACGTTTTGGTGGATATCATTTTGGTTTTGTTGAAGGTAAATGGATGGACGGACGTAATGGCGGCGAGTTTATGCCATTCGTGCAAGAGTCTATCGAGCGCCAAGGCGGAATTAAGCTTAGCTTTTAATCTAAGCCAGTCGTAGCGCAAGCCATAATAGTGCAAAACAATAATGGGAGCCTTGGCTCCCATTATTTATGTTAAAAAACCAGCTTAAAACTCAGTGTCTTGGTCACTCATATCGATGCCGAACGGCGCCACAGTTAACTCCCCCGCCACTCGTACTAGATGGAAAAACTGCGGAATATTGAATCGTGCCCGCGAAGCATAATGCTCATCGAACACATAGTGATGACTGACTTTATTCACTAACTCGGCCATGTTTGATCCCGCCTGCACATAGTGATTCAGCTGGTTTTCCTCATCGAGAATAAATACATCTAAGTTATCGACTCGTTGACGTAGGAAATATTGAATCGCCCCTTTCGCCGCATAGTTCTGCACCACTTTAGGCATGCTCGAAAAGGGATCGTCACCCAATTCAGGCCGTGGCAGCAGCACAAGATGACTGCGGGATAACTGCTGATAAAAAGACTTAGCATCACTCAAATCCTGATAGGCCATGCCTAAGGGATTAAAAAAGATCCCATAGCGGGTATGCCTTATCTGCAGCGGCTGCACTAAGGTGCTGGATTGCTGCACTTTTTGGCACAAACGCATGGTTTGCTTAAGTAGATTTTTCACCGCTAACTTGAGCTGTGGCCGCAATTTTTGCGAGCAACTGATCACATCCATGTCCACGGGTAAGCTGGCCCGCCGGAGTCCTGGGGTCACAAAGGCTAAGGCTTGCAATACCGCAGTATCGCCTTCGAAACGATGACACTGCCACTCACCCCAACTATTCAAACAAATGGCATCTAACGCCCCAAGCATATTGGCTTTTTTACGCCCGAGTGAGAACACGTTAGCATTCATCACATCGACCATCATTTCCTGTCCGCCCCATTCAATGGTGGGATCGCAATCCAGATTAAGCACAAAAATCAGCTTACGAAAATGCCACGGCTGGCATAAGTCCCGTTTCGACACGCGCCAATCGTGGTCGATAAAATTCAGTAACCGCTTAGACGCTTCGGTAAGCCGTTTCGACTTGGCCTTACTCTGACCGTATTCGTGCCATTGTGTTTCAGGTGTCGAAATTCCGTTTAGACATGCCCAGATCATCAAGGCGGACGGGGTTTTGCCCTTACATATCGCCGACTCACCTAACAAATTTTGTGGCAGCGGCTCCTGTCGATAAAGATAATATTGCCGCTCGCGCGAGCTTGACACAATAGTCACGTCGGACTCGGCGACCGAGGCACTCCACAGCAGATTCAGCTTAGCGATTTGGTCTTCATCTTGGCTAAAATAGGTGTGTAATTTACGGGTGAGCATGCCCAGCTCTTCAATCCGCAAGCCTTCATTGAGCTCATGGGTCGATGCGAAGCGCAGCAAGGTTTGATAGCTCGCCAACAAGAGCTCATTCAGCTGCTCGTTAAACCAATTGAGCTGACCACTGTGCCAATGTTCACAATCATCTAAAGTGCTGATCAAACTGTCGGGCCATTGCCAATCCTGCACCAATTTTTGCAGCTTAGGATAACGCCAATCTTTGCCCTCTTGCGTGCGGCTCAAGTGCACGCCACATTTTAGATAAAAGCAGCGCCGCGCAATCTCAAGCCGACGGGTATCATTCTGCTTGAACAAATAGGTTTCGATAATCTCGTAGATAGAGTAATAAGCATCGTTCGACGTCGAAAAATCACCGGCTAAGGTTTTCTGCCAGAGGCGATCACAAAGCACCGTTGAATTGGGATAATCGCTGGCATAGGCCTCGAGTAGCAATACTTTAATCAACGCCTTATGGGGCTTTTCTAAACCTTTATAAAGCTGCCATAAGGAAGCACCAAAGTACTCACTCGCAGGTAATTCATGCACATCGCCTAAAAACAAGAGTGCAGGATTGAGTTTAGCGTCAGGCCACCATGCAATGGCTTTACCCGCCAGACGAATTTGACTGCGATAAAACTCTTCCAGTAACAACCAGTGCTGGGTGCTGCCACTGTGCTCATGGGCCATAGTTGACAGACAACCACGCAGAGTTTGATCACCACAAAACTGTTGTGGGTGGACTAAGTAAAAGTTCACCTCAAACTGATACTCGGCAAACCATGCAGTCAATCTATCGGTTTTAATCCTGATCAGCGCTAACTCTTCAAGGCTTAAATCTGCCCTATGCACTAACCAAACATCGACATCGCTCTTGGTATTTTGGCCAAAGCTGCCAGTACTGCCCATGGCATAAACGCCATCAAAGGCATTGATGTCCGCTTCTTGATTAATAAAGGGTAGCGAGAAAACATCGCAGGCTTGGGATTCAATTTCGCTAAGCTGATACTCATTAATTCCGCAGGGCGTATTAGCGGCATGATAGCCGGGATACTGAACGCTGTTCTGGTGGATTAAAAAGGGGATCAAATGGAATAAGTGTTTTTGCAGCGGCGATAGCAAAGCCAAGGCGCGCGCAATGCGGACCTTATTAAGTCGTTCAGCTATATCAGGAAACTGTATTTGCCGATCCATTCAAAAACACAACACTTAGACACTTATGAGAAGTGTGCTCATGTTAACACTTTTGCAAACACGAGCAACTATATGTGAAGCGCATCACACTTTCACGCCATGTAGAACATCGCCGACTTCAAAGAATCGATACGGCTTCCTTACATAAACGATTTGCCAATGTTAGCATTGGCGCAACTAAGATCTTTGATGGAAACTAGGCATGTCTGAGAACCGCATACGTATCGCAACCCGCAAGAGTCCGCTGGCCATGTGGCAAGCTGAATTTGTTAAAGCCGAATTAGAACGCATTCACCCAGGTATTGTGGTGGAATTGCTGCCAATGAGCACTAAAGGCGACGTTATCTTAGATACGCCGCTAGCCAAAGTGGGCGGTAAAGGTTTGTTCGTCAAAGAGCTTGAAGTCGCTATGTTAGACGATCTTGCCGATATCGCAGTGCACTCAATGAAAGACGTGCCAGTCGACTTCCCTGAAGGCTTAGGCCTTGAAGTGATTTGCGAGCGCGAAGATCCCCGCGATGCCTTTGTATCGAATTTATATAAATCGATCAGCGAATTACCATTAGGCGCAACTGTGGGCACCTCGAGCCTACGTCGTCAATGTCAGATACGTGCATCACGTCCCGACCTCATCATCAAAGATTTACGCGGTAACGTTGGAACTCGTTTAGCTAAGCTTGATAACGGCGAATACGATGCCATTATTCTTGCCGCTGCTGGCTTAATCCGTCTGAAATTGTCTGAGCGTATTGCCAGCTTTATTTCTGCAGAAGAATCCTTACCCGCCAACGGCCAAGGCGCTGTGGGTATCGAATGTCGCATCAACGACGAACGTGTTAAAGCGCTACTGGCGCCATTAGAGCATTTAGAAACTCGCTACCGTGTTCTTGCCGAGCGCGCGATGAACACTCGCCTTGAAGGTGGATGCCAAGTGCCGATTGGCGCATTTGCTGAAATCGATGGTGACGAGATGACGCTACGCGGCCTAGTCGGTAACCCAGATGGCAGTGAAATCATCGAAGGCGTGATCACAGGTCCAAAAACCGAAGCCACGCAATTAGGGGTTGCCCTTGCTGAAGAGTTACTCAGCAAAGGTGCCAAAACCATTCTCGACGCCGTTTACGCTAAAGCCTAAGTCAATGAAAGTCTTACTGACGCGCCCCGAGGGGCGCAATCAGTCCATGGTCGATGCCTTGAATGAACGAGGTATTGCCCACTGGGTCACACCTCTGCTGTGTGTCGAAGCAACGCCCGCTATCGCAACGAATACCCCGCATCCTTTGGCACACGCCGATATGATTATCTGCATCAGCGCCAATGCAGTGACTTTTGCGGATAACGCCTTAACTACTACAAATCCACCCCATAAAGCTTGGCCTCCAGCTCAATACTTCGCGGTAGGGCATGCGACTTGGGACGCATTAGACCAACTTGGCATTTCGGCCCTCGAAGCCCCTGATGATTGCCAGCAAACCGAAGGGCTGCTCACTCTCGCGCCGCTGCAAGAGATTAAAGGTAAGCAGATTACTATTATACGTGGTGTCGGTGGCCGCGAAGCCTTAGCAGAACAACTGGCTGCGCGCGGTGCACATTTGCGCTATTGGGAAGTGTATCAACGAGCTTGCCCGCCACTCGATGGTCAACAGTTAGCTCTGCAATGGCAAGCCTTCGGGATAGACACGATTGTGGTGACCAGCGGTGAAGTACTGGATAACCTGATTAATTTAGTGCCAAAAGAGTTATTTGCATGGCTGCGCTCATGTCATATCATAGTCCCAAGTAACCGAGTAGAAGCTCAAGCTCACGCCTTTGGTATGACCCAAGTCACCAATGCCAATGCCGCCAACAGCAAAGCCGTGCTAAACGCCCTTAAACTCTAAGCGCTATTTAGCCCGATTTTACTCGAATTTCGGCAGTAGCATGTTTTCAAGGACTGTTAAATGGATAACAACAAGCACGACGCAAAGAGCCCAGAATCAGAGGCTACCGCTATTATTGTGTCACCGGAAACAACCGATGATACGCCCGCAACATCAGCGTCATCCACCGAATCCCAAACAGCCAAAGCCACCCCTTCAACCGCGCCGAGCCAAACGCCAGCATCCAGTAGAAGCTCGTGGGCGATTCGCTTTGGGGTTTTATTAGCGCTGGGTTTAACCGCTTGCACCCTTGGCGGCGGTTTTATGCTGTACCAACAAATGCAACAGCAACTACTGGCGCAGGATGCGAAAAATATCGCCCTGCAGGACCAATTACAGCAAGCGCTGTTGCAGCCAAATCAACGTATTGGCCAGCTTGAACAGCAACAACTGAATGATGCTAAGACTTACCAAGAATTAACAAAATTGGCAGCAGACCAAAATCAACTGCAGGACAGGGTCAATAAACTGGCCCAGCGCAGCCCAACGCATTGGATGGCCTCTGAAGCCGAATATCTAGTGAATATGGCGGGCCGTAAACTTTGGTTAGAGAAAGATCCCCGCACCGCCACCGATCTATTAAAGTCGGCGGATGAAACCATCGCCGCCATGAACAATCCGGCGTTACTGCCTATTCGTAAGGCATTAGCAAAAGACATCGCCGCCACGGCCAGCATTAAAACCACAGATATTGATGGCAATGTATTGGCGCTCGATGCCTTAATTGAACAACTCGATAAACTGCCGCTGAATCGCACCGATGCAGAAACTGATGCCCCAGAAGATACGACGATTACTGGGGATTTGAATGATTGGCAGAGCAATCTGGGCAAAACGTGGAAAGCGTTAACCCAAGACTTTATTACCATACGCCACAAAACCGCCGATGCGCCCGCTTTACTCGCACCAGAACAGCAATGGTATCTGGTGGAGAACATTCGCCATAAACTGCTGCAATCGCAACTTGCGTTATATCGCTATGACAGAGCGGCTTATCACCAATCATTGATGATGGCGCGCAAATGGCTCCAAACCTATTTTGATACGCAAGATCACAAGACAGCTGAGGCCATCGCCGAAATCGATAAATTAGCAACCTTAGAACTTGATCCTATTACCCTGAAATCCTTTGCGGCTAAACCTCTGTTATTACAGCTGACTAGTTATGGCGAGCTGACCTCATCAGAGGATGTGCCACTATGATCAAAATATTAATTTTCTTAGGGATAGTGCTAATAGGGCTCTGTATCAGCCCTTGGTTGGTTGGTAATACAGGTTATGTCTATATCGCTGCCGGTGACTACCAGATTGAGACCAGCTTAGTCTTTGGGATCATTGCGTTAATTGTATTTTATGCCGTATTCCAAGTACTCGAATGGCTAGTGATTAGCGCCATCAATCTGATGCTGCGCAGTCGTTTTATTCCCCATCACTGGCGCCGCCGCTCGGCTAAAAAACATACCTTAATGGGTGCACTGGCTCTGGCTGAAGAAGATTGGCCAGCAGCTGAACGCGCCATGATAAAAGGTGCTGACAACGGTGAGCTCCCAGCACTTAATTTACTTGCAGCGGCCCGTGCCGCTCAGTATCAACAAAAAATAGCCGAGCGAGATCAATATCTTGATCGCGCTGCAGCGCAACCTCTTGCCGCGAATGCCGTAGCAACCACTCGCACTCGATATCTGTTAAAACAAGGAGAGTTAACTTTAGCCCGCGCCGAGCTGGATAAATTAGCACCGACGAGCAAGAGTAAAGCGCCAGTACTCAAACTCGCCCTTGAGTTATACCGAACCCAAGAGGATTGGGATGCGCTCAAGCTGTTAATGCCTATTTTGAAGAAGCGTCAGATCCTCGATGATGCTCAGCTGAATGAGCTCAATATCGCCACTAATTGCGCGTTACTCAAAGCCGCAGCCATCAAAGGTGAAGAAGCCTTAGAGCAATGCTGGCAGTGGTTATCCCGCAGTGAACGCAATCAGTCTGATTTTCTGGCGATTTATGCCATGGGTTTATGCCGCTTTAATCGCAAAGACCAAGCGCTGAAACTAATCGCGAAAAAGTTACGAACCTCTCCCGAGTCAGCACTTTTACATGCAATTCCTGAAATCGCGACAGCCCAAGACACAGAGATCCGTAAACAGTTACTCAAGCATGAAGTCACCCATGAGAATAATGCGGACTACCAGATGTGTTTGGCTAAGCTTTATCAGCAAACGCGGGATATGAAAGAAGCCAGAAGCTGCTTGCAGAATGTTTGCCGACTCGAACCAACAAAAGCCTCATGGCTGGCGCTCGCTCGCATTCAAGAACAGTTAGGCGAACAAGGTAACGCCAATCAAAGCTACCGTCAGGCAGTTAACCTGTAGCTCTACGACATCAATAAAGATGACGCCGTGATTTGCACACGGCGTTTACCACTCACGAAGGTTCTTGCTTCATTCGAACTCAAAAACGAGACTCACTAGGTCGGTTTGTGTCGTTTTCATAAAAAATTAACCTTCCAATCCTAATTAATTTGTTATAAATATACTTAACTACGAAGTTGAAAAATACTAAATGCAGCCCTTTTTATAAATATATCTACTACATCTAGTTACACATCTGAATCCTGTCTTTTTTATATCCAACATCTCGCAAACCCCAGTCAGAACAAGCAATACAGATGTGTCAAAAAATTGACTTGTGACACTTTGTTAGCTAAAATTCGACCACTTGTATCACAACCCAGCACATATGTTGGATTTGTGCGTCTGTGGAATTAACACACTTTGGCTGTTGGGAGCTCACTATGGGATCGGTAATTACATCAAAGAAAGGTTTGCTTAAGTTAGTAAAAGGGCAAATCAATGTCGAAGTTGATGGTTCAAATCAACCCGCTAAGGATGGCGAACAACTCCCAAAAGGTGCTGTGCTCCATATTGACGAAAACGCGACCTATGAGATCACCTTCGACGATGGCACTAAGCTATCGAACGAAGTTGCTCCCAACGAATCAGCAGTAGCCACCAACGCCACTGACGCGGCTGCCTTAGATGAAATCCAAGCATTACAAGATCTAATTGCCTCTGGTGAAGACCCAACTCAGAACCTTCCAGAAACCGCAGCAGGGAACACTCCAGGCCGTGACGGTAACTCTGGCTATGTCACTCTCGCTCGCAGTGGTAGTGAAGTCTTAGCCACATCAGGATACTCAACCACTGGTCAAGCACTGACAGGCACAACGGTCAATGATCCACAACTGACCATTGCTGCAGATTCTCCTTCGGCACTCGCCAATGACAGCAATACGACCGATGAAGATAACATTGCCACTGGCAATGTGCTCGATAATGACAGCGATGTAGACTCAAGCTTAAGTGTTGTGAGTTTCGAAGTCGGCGGTACCACTTACGCAGCAGGTACCGAAGTCACGCTTGAAGGCGGCACTTTAGTGTTAAACGCCGATGGCTCATATACCTTTACACCCAATGAAAACTGGAATGGCCAAGTTCCTGTTATTACTTACACCACTAACACGGGTGCAAGCGCAACTCTTACCATTAATATCTCGCCTATAGATGATCCATCTGTTCTGGCCAACGATTCAAATACAGTCGATGAAGATACAGCTGCTACAGGCAACGTACTTGATAATGACAGTGATGTGGACTCAACCTTAAGTGTTGTGAGTTTCGAAGTCGGCGGTACCACTTATACAGCAGGAACTGAAGTCACGCTCGAAGGCGGCACTTTAATCTTGAACGCCGATGGCTCATATACCTTTACGCCCAATGAAAACTGGAATGGCCAAGTTCCTGTTATTACTTACACCACCAACACGGGTGCAAGCGCGACCTTAACCATCAATATATCGCCTGTAGATGATGCATCTGTTCTGGTCAACGATTCAAATACGGTAGATGAAGATACAGCTGCTACAGGCAACGTACTTGATAATGACAGCGATGTGGACTCAACCTTAAGTGTTGTGAGTTTTGAAGTCGGCGGTACGACCTACGTAGCAGGTACCGAAGTCACGCTCGAAGGCGGCACTTTAATCTTGAACGCCGATGGCTCATATACCTTCACGCCAAATGAAAACTGGAATGGCCAAGTACCCACCATTACTTACACAACCAATACTGGCTCTTCAGCAATATTAACCATCAATATCACACCAGTCGCCGATGGGGGACCTAGTGTCACTATCAATACAGATACAAACAATGATGGTTTTATCAGTAACGAAGAGCTAGCTGGCAATACTGAAGTCAATGTCACTATTGGCTTAGATGGCACAGGTGCAAATGTTGGCGATACGCTGACTGTTAATGGTGTTGACTACACACTGACTCAGGAAGATATCAACAATGGCTTTGTGAATCTCAACCTTCCAGCCCCCGGTGAAGGCGAAACGATTACAGTTGTAGCGACTATCACAGACAGTGCCGGTAACACATCTCCAGAAGGCAGTGATTCAGCATTACTCGATACAACTGCGCCAACAATTACTGTTGATGCACCTGATGATACCCAAGATACAACACCAACGATCACAGGTTCGACTGATGCACCGCCAGGTAGCACTATTACGATTGTAGTGACCGATAGCACAGGTGCAGAGCAGACTCTCACCACAACAGTAAACCCTGATGGCACCTATTCCGTAGATGTCACTACCCCACTCGCTGAAGGCGGCTATACCGCTGTAGCAACAGTGACAGATCCAGCTGGTAATACAGGTGAAGCTACTGATAATGGTAATGTTGATAACACAGCACCAAATATTACCGTCGATGTTCCCGATGCAACCAATGACACAACCCCGACAATCACGGGCACTACAGATGCCCCTCCAGGTAGCACCATAACAATTGTTGTCACCGACAGCACAGGTACTGAGCAGACGCTAACCACCACGGTTAACCCTGACGGTACTTATACTGTGGATGTTACCAATCCTGTCGCCGAAGGCTCTATTACAGCAACAGCGACAGTTACAGATCCTGCAGGTAATACCGGCACAGCCACAGATGACGGTAACGTGGATATCACAGCACCTAACATCACTGTTGATGCACCCGATAATACACAAGATACCACCCCTACTATTACTGGTTCGTCAGATGCAACGCCAGGTAGCACAATTACGATTGTTGTCACAGATAGCACAGGTGCAGAACAGACATTAACAACGACTGTTAATGAAGATGGCACCTACGCAGTGGACGTCACAACCCCTCTGGCTGAAGGTGATTATACCGCTGTAGCAACAGTGACAGATCCTGCTGGTAATACAGGTAAAGCCACTGATAATGGCAATGTAGACACCCAAATTGACCAAGATGGCGACGGCAACACCGTGGCGATCACCAGCATTACCGATGACACCGGCGCCTCGGGCAGCGACTTCATCACCAACGACAACACCTTAGTGTTCAACGGCACGGTCGATTTGGGTGACAACAGCACCTTGGCCGTCACCATCAATGGCGTGGTCTACACCACTGCCAACGGCTTGGTGATTGATGCCAGCGGTAACTGGAGCATCGACTTAACCGGCACCACCTTGGCCGATGGCACTTACCCTGTCAGCGCCACGGTCACTGACCTGGCGGGCAACAGCAAAACCGTCACCCAAGACGTGGTGATTGATACCAAGATTGACCAAGATGGCGACGGCAACACCGTGGCGATCACCAGCATTACCGATGACACCGGCGCCTCGGGCAGCGACTTCATCACCAACGACAACACCCTGATTTTCAACGGTACCGTCGATTTAGGTGACAACAGCACCTTGGCCGTCACCATCAATGGCGTGGTCTACACCACTGCCAACGGCTTGGTGATTGATGCCAGCGGTAACTGGAGCATCGACTTAACCGGCACCACCTTGGCCGATGGCACTTACCCTGTCAGCGCCACGGTCACTGACCTGGCGGGCAACAGCAAAACCGTCACCCAGGACGTGGTGATTGATACCAAGATTGACCAAGATGGCGACGGCAACACCGTGGCGATCACCAGCATTACCGATGACACCGGTGCCTCCGGCAGCGACTTCATCACCAATGACAACACCTTAGTCTTCAACGGTACCGTCGATTTAGGTGACAACAGCACCTTGGCCGTCACCATCAATGGCGTGGTCTACACCACCGCCAACGGCTTGGTGATTGATGCCAGCGGTAACTGGAGCATCGACTTAACCGGCACCACCTTGGCCGATGGCACTTACCCTGTCAGCGCCACGGTCACTGACCTGGCGGGCAACAGCAAAACCGTCACCCAGGACGTGGTGATTGATACCAAGATTGACCAAGATGGCGACGGCAACACCGTGGCGATCACCAGCATTACCGATGACACCGGCGCCTCGGGCAGCGACTTCATCACCAACGACAACACCCTGATTTTCAACGGTACCGTCGATTTAGGTGACAACAGCACCTTGGCCGTCACCATCAATGGCGTGGTCTACACCACCGCCAACGGCTTGGTGATTGATGCCAGCGGTAACTGGAGCATCGACTTAACCGGCACCACCTTGGCCGATGGCACTTACCCTGTCAGCGCCACGGTCACCGACCTAGCCGGCAACAGCAAAACCGTCACCCAGGACGTGGTGATTGATACCAAGATTGACCAAGATGGCGACGGCAACACCGTGGCGATCACCAGCATTACCGATGACACCGGCGCCTCGGGCAGCGACTTCATCACCAACGACAACACCCTGATTTTCAACGGTACCGTCGATTTAGGTGACAACAGCACCTTGGCCGTCACCATCAATGGCGTGGTCTACACCACTGCCAACGGCTTGGTGATTGATGCCAGCGGTAACTGGAGCATCGACTTAACCGGCACCACCTTGGCCGATGGCACTTACCCTGTCAGCGCCACGGTCACTGACCTGGCGGGCAACAGCAAAACCGTCACCCAGGACGTGGTGATTGATACCAAGATTGACCAAGATGGCGACGGCAACACCGTGGCGATCACCAGCATTACCGATGACACCGGTGCCTCCGGCAGCGACTTCATCACCAACGACAACACCTTAGTGTTCAACGGCACGGTCGATTTGGGTGACAACAGCACCTTGGCCGTCACCATCAATGGCGTGGTCTACACCACTGCCAACGGCTTGGTGATTGATGCCAGCGGTAACTGGAGCATCGACTTAACCGGCACCACCTTGGCCGATGGCACTTACCCTGTCAGCGCCACGGTCACTGACCTGGCGGGCAACAGCAAAACCGTCACCCAAGACGTGGTGATTGATACCAAGATTGACCAAGATGGCGACGGCAACACCGTGGCGATCACCAGCATTACCGATGACACCGGCGCCTCGGGCAGCGACTTCATCACCAATGACAACACCCTGATTTTCAACGGTACCGTCGATTTAGGTGACAACAGCACCTTGGCCGTCACCATCAATGGCGTGGTCTACACCACTGCCAACGGCTTGGTGATTGATGCCAGCGGTAACTGGAGCATCGACTTAACCGGCACCACCTTGGCCGATGGCACTTACCCTGTCAGCGCCACGGTCACTGACCTGGCCGGCAACAGCAAAACCGTTACCCAGGACGTGGTGATTGATACCAAGATTGACCAAGATGGCGACGGCAACACCGTGGCGATCACCAGCATTACCGATGACACCGGCGCCTCGGGCAGCGACTTCATCACCAATGACAACACCTTAGTCTTCAACGGTACCGTCGATTTAGGTGACAACAGCACCTTGGCCGTCACCATCAATGGCGTGGTCTACACCACCGCCAACGGCTTGGTGATTGATGCCAGCGGTAACTGGAGCATCGACTTAACCGGCACCACCTTGGCCGATGGCACTTACCCTGTCAGCGCCACGGTCACTGACCTGGCGGGCAACAGCAAAACCGTCACCCAAGACGTGGTGATTGATACCAAGATTGACCAAGATGGCGACGGCAACACCGTGGCGATCACCAGCATTACCGATGACACCGGCGCCTCGGGCAGCGACTTCATCACCAACGACAACACCCTGATTTTCAACGGTACCGTCGATTTAGGTGACAACAGCACCTTGGCCGTCACCATCAATGGCGTGGTCTACACCACTGCCAACGGCTTGGTGATTGATGCCAGCGGTAACTGGAGCATCGACTTAACCGGCACCACCTTGGCCGATGGCACTTACCCTGTCAGCGCCACGGTCACCGACCTAGCCGGCAACAGCAAAACCGTCACCCAGGACGTGGTGATTGATACCAAGATTGACCAAGATGGCGACGGCAACACCGTGGCGATCACCAGCATTACCGATGACACCGGCGCCTCGGGCAGCGACTTCATCACCAACGACAACACCTTAGTGTTCAACGGCACGGTCGATTTGGGTGACAACAGCACCTTGGCCGTCACCATCAATGGCGTGGTCTACACCACTGCCAACGGCTTGGTGATTGATGCCAGCGGTAACTGGAGCATCGACTTAACCGGCACCACCTTGGCCGATGGCACTTACCCTGTCAGCGCCACGGTCACCGACCTAGCCGGCAACAGCAAAACCGTCACCCAAGACGTGGTGATTGATACCAAGATTGACCAAGATGGCGACGGCAACACCGTGGCGATCACCAGCATTACCGATGACACCGGCGCCTCGGGCAGCGACTTCATCACCAACGACAACACCCTGATTTTCAACGGTACCGTCGATTTAGGTGACAACAGCACCTTGGCCGTCACCATCAATGGCGTGGTCTACACCACTGCCAACGGCTTGGTGATTGATGCCAGCGGTAACTGGAGCATCGACTTAACCGGCACCACCTTGGCCGATGGCACTTACCCTGTCAGCGCCACGGTCACTGACCTGGCGGGCAACAGCAAAACCGTCACCCAGGACGTGGTGATTGATACCAAGATTGACCAAGATGGCGACGGCAACACCGTGGCGATCACCAGCATTACCGATGACACCGGTGCCTCCGGCAGCGACTTCATCACCAACGACAACACCTTAGTGTTCAACGGCACGGTCGATTTGGGTGACAACAGCACCTTGGCCGTCACCATCAATGGCGTGGTCTACACCACTGCCAACGGCTTGGTGATTGATGCCAGCGGTAACTGGAGCATCGACTTAACCGGCACCACCTTGGCCGATGGCACTTACCCTGTCAGCGCCACCGTCACTGACTTGGCGGGCAACAGCAAAACCGTCACCCAAGACGTGGTGATTGATACCAAGATGGCGACGGCAACACCGTGGCGATCACCAGCATTACCGATGACACCGGCGCCTCGGGCAGCGACTTCATCACCAACGACAACACCCTGATTTTCAACGGTACCGTCGATTTAGGTGACAACAGCACCTTGGCCGTCACCATCAATGGCGTGGTCTACACCACTGCCAACGGCTTGGTGATTGATGCCAGCGGTAACTGGAGCATCGACTTAACCGGCACCACCTTGGCCGATGGCACTTACCCTGTCAGCGCCACGGTCACTGACCTGGCGGGCAACAGCAAAACCGTCACCCAGGACGTGGTGATTGATACCAAGATTGACCAAGATGGCGACGGCAACACCGTGGCGATCACCAGCATTACCGATGACACCGGCGCCTCGGGCAGCGACTTCATCACCAACGACAACACCCTGATTTTCAACGGTACCGTCGATTTAGGTGACAACAGCACCTTGGCCGTCACCATCAATGGCGTGATCTACACCACTGCCAACGGCTTGGTGATTGATGCCAGCGGTAACTGGAGCATCGACTTAACCGGCACCACCTTGGCCGATGGCACTTACCCTGTCAGCGCCACCGTCACTGACCTGGCCGGCAACAGCAAAACCGTCACCCAAGACGTGGTGATTGATACCAAGATTGACCAAGATGGCGACGGCAACACCGTGGCGATCACCAGCATTACCGATGACACCGGCGCCTCGGGCAGCGACTTCATCACCAATGACAACACCTTAGTCTTCAACGGTACCGTCGATTTGGGTGACAACAGCACCTTGGCCGTCACCATCAATGGCGTGGTCTACACCACTGCCAACGGCTTGGTGATTGATGCCAGCGGTAACTGGAGCATCGACTTAACCGGCACCACCTTGGCCGATGGCACTTACCCTGTCAGCGCCACGGTCACTGACCTGGCGGGCAACAGCAAAACCGTCACCCAAGACGTGGTGATTGATACCAAGATTGACCAAGATGGCGACGGCAACACCGTGGCGATCACCAGCATTACCGATGACACCGGCGCCTCGGGCAGCGACTTCATCACCAACGACAACACCTTAGTGTTCAACGGCACGGTCGATTTGGGTGACAACAGCACCTTGGCCGTCACCATCAATGGCGTGATCTACACCACTGCCAACGGCTTGGTGATTGATGCCAGCGGTAACTGGAGCATCGACTTAACCGGCACCACCTTGGCCGATGGCACTTACCCTGTCAGCGCCACGGTCACTGACCTGGCGGGCAACAGCAAAACCGTCACCCAAGACGTGGTGATTGATACCAAGATTGACCAAGATGGCGACGGCAACACCGTGGCGATCACCAGCATTACCGATGACACCGGCGCCTCGGGCAGCGACTTCATCACCAACGACAACACCCTGATTTTCAACGGTACCGTCGATTTAGGTGACAACAGCACCTTGGCCGTCACCATCAATGGCGTGGTCTACACCACTGCCAACGGCTTGGTGATTGATGCCAGCGGTAACTGGAGCATCGACTTAACCGGCACCACCTTGGCCGATGGCACTTACCCTGTCAGCGCCACCGTCACTGACCTGGCGGGCAACAGCAAAACCGTCACCCAGGACGTGGTGATTGATACCAAGATTGACCAAGATGGCGACGGCAACACCGTGGCGATCACCAGCATTACCGATGACACCGGCGCCTCGGGCAGCGACTTCATCACCAACGACAACACCCTGATTTTCAACGGTACCGTCGATTTAGGTGACAACAGCACCTTGGCCGTCACCATCAATGGCGTGATCTACACCACTGCCAACGGCTTGGTGATTGATGCCAGCGGTAACTGGAGCATCGACTTAACCGGCACCACCTTGGCCGATGGCACTTACCCTGTCAGCGCCACCGTCACTGACCTGGCCGGCAACAGCAAAACCGTCACCCAAGACGTGGTGATTGATACCAAGATTGACCAAGATGGCGACGGCAACACCGTGGCGATCACCAGCATTACCGATGACACCGGCGCCTCGGGCAGCGACTTCATCACCAATGACAACACCTTAGTCTTCAACGGTACCGTCGATTTGGGTGACAACAGCACCTTGGCCGTCACCATCAATGGCGTGGTCTACACCACTGCCAACGGCTTGGTGATTGATGCCAGCGGTAACTGGAGCATCGACTTAACCGGCACCACCTTGGCCGATGGCACTTACCCTGTCAGCGCCACGGTCACTGACCTGGCGGGCAACAGCAAAACCGTCACCCAAGACGTGGTGATTGATACCAAGATTGACCAAGATGGCGACGGCAACACCGTGGCGATCACCAGCATTACCGATGACACCGGTGCCTCCGGCAGCGACTTCATCACCAATGACAACACCTTAGTCTTCAACGGTACCGTCGATTTAGGTGACAACAGCACCTTGGCCGTCACCATCAATGGCGTGGTCTACACCACCGCCAACGGCTTGGTGATTGATGCCAGCGGTAACTGGAGCATCGACTTAACCGGCACCACCTTGGCCGATGGCACTTACCCTGTCAGCGCCACCGTCACTGACCTGGCGGGCAACAGCAAAACCGTCACCCAGGACGTGGTGATTGATACCAAGATTGACCAAGATGGCGACGGCAACACCGTGGCGATCACCAGCATTACCGATGACACCGGCGCCTCGGGCAGCGACTTCATCACCAACGACAACACCTTAGTGTTCAACGGCACGGTCGATTTGGGTGACAACAGCACCTTGGCCGTCACCATCAATGGCGTGGTCTACACCACTGCCAACGGCTTGGTGATTGATGCCAGCGGTAACTGGAGCATCGACTTAACCGGCACCACCTTGGCCGATGGCACTTACCCTGTCAGCGCCACGGTCACTGACCTGGCGGGCAACAGCAAAACCGTCACCCAAGACGTGGTGATTGATACCAAGATTGACCAAGATGGCGACGGCAACACCGTGGCGATCACCAGCATTACCGATGACACCGGCGCCTCGGGCAGCGACTTCATCACCAACGACAACACCCTGATTTTCAACGGTACCGTCGATTTGGGTGACAACAGCACCTTGGCCGTCACCATCAATGGCGTGATCTACACCACTGCCAATGGCTTGGTGATTGATGCCAGCGGTAACTGGAGCATCGACTTAACCGGCACCACCTTGGCCGATGGCACTTACCCTGTCAGCGCCACCGTCACTGACCTGGCGGGCAACAGCAAGACCGTCACCCAGGACGTGGTGATTGATACCAAGATTGACCAAGATGGCGACGGCAACACCGTGGCGATCACCAGCATTACCGATGACACCGGCGCCTCGGGCAGCGACTTCATCACCAATGACAACACCTTAGTCTTCAACGGTACCGTCGATTTAGGTGACAACAGCACCTTGGCCGTCACCATCAATGGCGTGGTCTACACCACCGCCAACGGCTTGGTGATTGATGCCAGCGGTAACTGGAGCATCGACTTAACCGGCACCACCTTGGCCGATGGCACTTACCCTGTCAGCGCCACGGTCACCGACCTAGCCGGCAACAGCAAAACCGTCACCCAGGACGTGGTGATTGATACCAAGATTGACCAAGATGGCGACGGCAACACCGTGGCGATCACCAGCATTACCGATGACACCGGCGCCTCGGGCAGCGACTTCATCACCAACGACAACACCTTAGTGTTCAACGGCACGGTCGATTTGGGTGACAACAGCACCTTGGCCGTCACCATCAATGGCGTGGTCTACACCACTGCCAACGGCTTGGTGATTGATGCCAGCGGTAACTGGAGCATCGACTTAACCGGCACCACCTTGGCCGATGGCACTTACCCTGTCAGCGCCACGGTCACTGACCTGGCGGGCAACAGCAAAACCGTCACCCAAGACGTGGTGATTGATACCAAGATTGACCAAGATGGCGACGGCAACACCGTGGCGATCACCAGCATTACCGATGACACCGGCGCCTCGGGCAGCGACTTCATCACCAACGACAACACCCTGATTTTCAACGGTACCGTCGATTTGGGTGACAACAGCACCTTGGCCGTCACCATCAATGGCGTGATCTACACCACTGCCAACGGCTTGGTGATTGATGCCAGCGGTAACTGGAGCATCGACTTAACCGGCACCACCTTGGCCGATGGCACTTACCCTGTCAGCGCCACCGTCACTGACCTGGCGGGCAACAGCAAGACCGTCACCCAGGACGTGGTGATTGATACCAAGATTGACCAAGATGGCGACGGCAACACCGTGGCGATCACCAGCATTACCGATGACACCGGCGCCTCGGGCAGCGACTTCATCACCAATGACAACACCTTAGTGTTCAACGGTACCGTCGATTTAGGTGACAACAGCACCTTGGCCGTCACCATCAATGGCGTGGTCTACACCACTGCCAACGGCTTGGTGATTGATGCCAGCGGTAACTGGAGCATCGACTTAACCGGCACCACCTTGGCCGATGGCACTTACCCTGTCAGCGCCACGGTCACTGACCTGGCGGGCAACAGCAAAACCGTCACCCAGGACGTGGTGATTGATACCAAGATTGACCAAGATGGCGACGGCAACACCGTGGCGATCACCAGCATTACCGATGACACCGGCGCCTCGGGCAGCGACTTCATCACCAACGACAACACCCTGATTTTCAACGGTACCGTCGATTTAGGTGACAACAGCACCTTGGCCGTCACCATCAATGGCGTGGTCTACACCACTGCCAACGGCTTGGTGATTGATGCCAGCGGTAACTGGAGCATCGACTTAACCGGCACCACCTTGGCCGATGGCACTTACCCTGTCAGCGCCACCGTCACTGACCTGGCCGGCAACAGCAAAACCGTCACCCAAGACGTGGTGATTGATACCAAGATTGACCAAGAT
Organism: Shewanella baltica; assembly: GCF_900456975.1. Lineage (NCBI taxonomy): Bacteria > Pseudomonadati > Pseudomonadota > Gammaproteobacteria > Alteromonadales > Shewanellaceae > Shewanella > Shewanella baltica. The sequence continues at coordinate 4,987 of NZ_UGYM01000002.1, read as the reverse complement.
GGCGACGGCAACACCGTGGCGATCACCAGCATTACCGATGACACCGGCGCCTCGGGCAGCGACTTCATCACCAATGACAACACCTTAGTCTTCAACGGTACCGTCGATTTGGGTGACAACAGCACCTTGGCCGTCACCATCAATGGCGTGGTCTACACCACTGCCAACGGCTTGGTGATTGATGCCAGCGGTAACTGGAGCATCGACTTAACCGGCACCACCTTGGCCGATGGCACTTACCCTGTCAGCGCCACGGTCACTGACCTGGCGGGCAACAGCAAAACCGTCACCCAAGACGTGGTGATTGATACCAAGATTGACCAAGATGGCGACGGCAACACCGTGGCGATCACCAGCATTACCGATGACACCGGCGCCTCGGGCAGCGACTTCATCACCAATGACAACACCTTAGTCTTCAACGGTACCGTCGATTTAGGTGACAACAGCACCTTGGCCGTCACCATCAATGGCGTGGTCTACACCACTGCCAACGGCTTGGTGATTGATGCCAGCGGTAACTGGAGCATCGACTTAACCGGCACCACCTTGGCCGATGGCACTTACCCTGTCAGCGCCACGGTCACCGACCTAGCCGGCAACAGCAAAACCGTCACCCAGGACGTGGTGATTGATACCAAGATTGACCAAGATGGCGACGGCAACACCGTGGCGATCACCAGCATTACCGATGACACCGGCGCCTCGGGCAGCGACTTCATCACCAATGACAACACCTTAGTGTTCAACGGCACGGTCGATTTGGGTGACAACAGCACCTTGGCCGTCACCATCAATGGCGTGGTCTACACCACTGCCAACGGCTTGGTGATTGATGCCAGCGGTAACTGGAGCATCGACTTAACCGGCACCACCTTGGCCGATGGCACTTACCCTGTCAGCGCCACGGTCACTGACCTGGCGGGCAACAGCAAAACCGTCACCCAGGACGTGGTGATTGATACCAAGATTGACCAAGATGGCGACGGCAACACCGTGGCGATCACCAGCATTACCGATGACACCGGCGCCTCGGGCAGCGACTTCATCACCAACGACAACACCCTGATTTTCAACGGTACCGTCGATTTAGGTGACAACAGCACCTTGGCCGTCACCATCAATGGCGTGGTCTACACCACTGCCAACGGCTTGGTGATTGATGCCAGCGGTAACTGGAGCATCGACTTAACCGGCACCACCTTGGCCGATGGCACTTACCCTGTCAGCGCCACCGTCACTGACCTGGCCGGCAACAGCAAAACCGTCACCCAAGACGTGGTGATTGATACCAAGATTGACCAAGATGGCGACGGCAACACCGTGGCGATCACCAGCATTACCGATGACACCGGCGCCTCGGGCAGCGACTTCATCACCAATGACAACACCTTAGTGTTCAACGGTACCGTCGATTTGGGTGACAACAGCACCTTGGCCGTCACCATCAATGGCGTGGTCTACACCACTGCCAACGGCTTGGTGATTGATGCCAGCGGTAACTGGAGCATCGACTTAACCGGCACCACCTTGGCCGATGGCACTTACCCTGTCAGCGCCACGGTCACTGACCTGGCGGGCAACAGCAAAACCGTCACCCAAGACGTGGTGATTGATACCAAGATTGACCAAGATGGCGACGGCAACACCGTGGCGATCACCAGCATTACCGATGACACCGGCGCCTCGGGCAGCGACTTCATCACCAACGACAACACCCTGATTTTCAACGGTACCGTCGATTTGGGTGACAACAGCACCTTGGCCGTCACCATCAATGGCGTGATCTACACCACTGCCAACGGCTTGGTGATTGATGCCAGCGGTAACTGGAGCATCGACTTAACCGGCACCACCTTGGCCGATGGCACTTACCCTGTCAGCGCCACCGTCACTGACCTGGCGGGCAACAGCAAGACCGTCACCCAGGACGTGGTGATTGATACCAAGATTGACCAAGATGGCGACGGCAACACCGTGGCGATCACCAGCATTACCGATGACACCGGCGCCTCGGGCAGCGACTTCATCACCAATGACAACACCTTAGTCTTCAACGGTACCGTCGATTTAGGTGACAACAGCACCTTGGCCGTCACCATCAATGGCGTGGTCTACACCACCGCCAACGGCTTGGTGATTGATGCCAGCGGTAACTGGAGCATCGACTTAACCGGCACCACCTTGGCCGATGGCACTTACCCTGTCAGCGCCACGGTCACCGACCTAGCCGGCAACAGCAAAACCGTCACCCAGGACGTGGTGATTGATACCAAGATTGACCAAGATGGCGACGGCAACACCGTGGCGATCACCAGCATTACCGATGACACCGGCGCCTCGGGCAGCGACTTCATCACCAACGACAACACCCTGATTTTCAACGGTACCGTCGATTTAGGTGACAACAGCACCTTGGCCGTCACCATCAATGGCGTGGTCTACACCACTGCCAACGGCTTGGTGATTGATGCCAGCGGTAACTGGAGCATCGACTTAACCGGCACCACCTTGGCCGATGGCACTTACCCTGTCAGCGCCACGGTCACTGACCTGGCGGGCAACAGCAAAACCGTCACCCAGGACGTGGTGATTGATACCAAGATTGACCAAGATGGCGACGGCAACACCGTGGCGATCACCAGCATTACCGATGACACCGGCGCCTCGGGCAGCGACTTCATCACCAATGACAACACCTTAGTCTTCAACGGTACCGTCGATTTAGGTGACAACAGCACCTTGGCCGTCACCATCAATGGCGTGGTCTACACCACCGCCAACGGCTTGGTGATTGATGCCAGCGGTAACTGGAGCATCGACTTAACCGGCACCACCTTGGCCGATGGCACTTACCCTGTCAGCGCCACGGTCACCGACCTAGCCGGCAACAGCAAAACCGTCACCCAGGACGTGGTGATTGATACCAAGATTGACCAAGATGGCGACGGCAACACCGTGGCGATCACCAGCATTACCGATGACACCGGCGCCTCGGGCAGCGACTTCATCACCAACGACAACACCCTGATTTTCAACGGTACCGTCGATTTAGGTGACAACAGCACCTTGGCCGTCACCATCAATGGCGTGGTCTACACCACTGCCAACGGCTTGGTGATTGATGCCAGCGGTAACTGGAGCATCGACTTAACCGGCACCACCTTGGCCGATGGCACTTACCCTGTCAGCGCCACCGTCACTGACTTGGCGGGCAACAGCAAAACCGTCACCCAGGACGTGGTGATTGATACCAAGATTGACCAAGATGGCGACGGCAACACCGTGGCGATCACCAGCATTACCGATGACACCGGTGCCTCCGGCAGCGACTTCATCACCAACGACAACACCTTAGTGTTCAACGGCACGGTCGATTTGGGTGACAACAGCACCTTGGCCGTCACCATCAATGGCGTGGTCTACACCACTGCCAACGGCTTGGTGATTGATGCCAGCGGTAACTGGAGCATCGACTTAACCGGCACCACCTTGGCCGATGGCACTTACCCTGTCAGCGCCACGGTCACTGACCTGGCGGGCAACAGCAAAACCGTCACCCAAGACGTGGTGATTGATACCAAGATTGACCAAGATGGCGACGGCAACACCGTGGCGATCACCAGCATTACCGATGACACCGGCGCCTCGGGCAGCGACTTCATCACCAATGACAACACCCTGATTTTCAACGGTACCGTCGATTTAGGTGACAACAGCACCTTGGCCGTCACCATCAATGGCGTGGTCTACACCACTGCCAACGGCTTGGTGATTGATGCCAGCGGTAACTGGAGCATCGACTTAACCGGCACCACCTTGGCCGATGGCACTTACCCTGTCAGCGCCACGGTCACTGACCTGGCCGGCAACAGCAAAACCGTTACCCAGGACGTGGTGATTGATACCAAGATTGACCAAGATGGCGACGGCAACACCGTGGCGATCACCAGCATTACCGATGACACCGGCGCCTCGGGCAGCGACTTCATCACCAATGACAACACCTTAGTCTTCAACGGTACCGTCGATTTAGGTGACAACAGCACCTTGGCCGTCACCATCAATGGCGTGGTCTACACCACCGCCAACGGCTTGGTGATTGATGCCAGCGGTAACTGGAGCATCGACTTAACCGGCACCACCTTGGCCGATGGCACTTACCCTGTCAGCGCCACGGTCACTGACCTGGCGGGGCAACAGCAAAACCGTCACCCAGGACGTGGTGATTGATACCAAGATTGACCAAGATGGCGACGGCAACACCGTGGCGATCACCAGCATTACCGATGACACCGGCGCCTCGGGCAGCGACTTCATCACCAACGACAACACCTTAGTGTTCAACGGCACGGTCGATTTGGGTGACAACAGCACCTTGGCCGTCACCATCAATGGCGTGGTCTACACCACTGCCAACGGCTTGGTGATTGATGCCAGCGGTAACTGGAGCATCGACTTAACCGGCACCACCTTGGCCGATGGCACTTACCCTGTCAGCGCCACGGTCACTGACCTGGCGGCAACAGCAAAACCGTCACCCAAGACGTGGTGATTGATACCAAGATTGACCAAGATGGCGACGGCAACACCGTGGCGATCACCAGCATTACCGATGACACCGCGCCTCGGCAGCGACTTCATCACCAACGACAACACCCTGATTTCAACGGTACCGTCGATTTGGTGACAACAGCACCTTGGCCGTCACCATCAATGGCGTGTCTACACCACTGCCAACGGCTTGGTGATTGATGCCAGCGGTAACTGGAGCATCGACTTAACCGGCACCACTTGGCCGATGGCACTTACCCTGTCAGCGCCACGGTCACTGACCTGGCGGGCAACAGCAAACCGTCACCCAGGACGTGGTGATTGATACCAAGATTGACCAAGATGGCGACGGCAACACCGTGGCGATCACCAGCATTACCGATGACACCGGCGCCTCGGGCAGCGACTTCATCACCAACGACAACACCTTAGT